>DAOUBX010000064.1:0-25313 GCA_034432445.1 Anaerolineales bacterium | reverse complement strand
CGCGTCGGCGCACAACCGTCAATGAAAGCGCGGCGGGCACGGTCGGAGACCGGCCCGAGCGATTTTCAGGTTAGAGTCCAAATGCCCGGCATCTATGGCTGAGTAGTTACGGCGAATCTAGGTTTCCCCTCGTCCGACAGGCGGCTGGTGCCCCGGCCACTCTCTCAGACTTGCCAGCCTTCTGCCGCCTCGTAAGCGTGAAATGCCGCCATCAATCGCTGCGTGATCGGCCCCGGCGCGGCGGGCAACAGCACGTCGTCGATACGCCGGATCGGCATGATGCGCCGATTGGTGCTGGTGATGAAAGCTTCCTCCCAGGTGGACACCTCCGCCAGAGAGAGGGCCACGTGGTGCGCGGCAATGCCGAGCTCGCCGGCCAGCTCCAGCGTGATGCCCTCGGTGACGCCCTCCAACGCGGTGCCCGGCAAAGGCCGAAGGAGCTCACCGCCGCGCACGACCAACAGGTTACTGGTGCTGCCCTCGGTCACGTGGCCGTGACGATCGACAATTAGCCCCTCGTGCGCGCCGGCTGCCTGCGCCTTGAAGCGCGCCATTGCCTGAGCCAGGCAGTTGGTGGATTTGGCCAGCGGCCGAAAGCGCTCTCCTTCGCTAGTTACAACAGTTACGCCCTGCTCGAACGCAGCCATCGTATGCTGCGGGCACGGCTTGACGTACAAGCCGCACGTAGGACCGTGCACGCCATCGCCGCCATACGCCACAATGCGCAACAGACCACAGTCTGCTGTCATCGTTGTCACCAGCCGCCGCGCCCAATCGCCGATGGCCGCCACTGGTGCCGGCAAGTCCAATCCTAAAATCGTGGCGGACTGTTGCAGGCGCTGCAAGTGACGGTCGAGATGAAAGAACCGACCGCGCTCTACCAAGACGGTCTCATAGATGCCGAAAGCGTCCACCAAAGACTGATGATGGACAGGAAATCCGGCCTGATCGGCGGGCAGCAGCTCGCCGTTGACAACAGCAAAGGAGGTAGGTAAGTGTTGCATGTCCTGATCCATTGCTTTGACTGGACAAGGCGCCTGTGGCGGGCCAAGACCCACCAAGAGACTAGCGACGGCAGACCACTTGCGTGGCTCGCGCTGCTTGCGCCGACCGAGCTGAGCCGTTCGTGGTCGGCGGTCTCGGCTCAGGCGGGTTGTGTCGGCACAGCCGGCGGTGGCCCGAACTTCTGGCGCAGTGGCGCCACTAGCAGATCTCCACCGACCAGCTTTAGGCCAAGGTGGACAGCTTATCGGCTACCAGGCTGGCCAGGAAAGTGCGCGTGCGGCCGTCGACAAACTCGACGGTGATCTGCGGATCGTCGCCGCCGTTGACCCCGATCACTGTGCCGGAGCCGAACACGGAATGCTGCACCGCTTGCCCTGGCCGGTAGGCGCGCGGCTTGGCGCTGGGCTTGGGCTGCGGCGTCGCCGATGCACGCATGGCAGCCGCAACGGCCGTCTCGCGGTCGCGCCACAGCTCTGCGTAGAGCGCCAGGTCGTCGGCGCTGCGCACCCGGCGGATAACCTCGTCCAGGCGCGTTCGCGCCTCGGCCAGGCGCGGCATAAGCTTCACTTTTTCGGCCGCGGCGCGTTGGCTCTGCGCCAACAAACGCGAGAGGCGACTAAGAGCAGTGCGCAGTTGCAGCAACTGCTCCTGAGGATGGGCGTGGTCCACATCCAGCAGAAACAGCTCAACGCCGTTGAGGCGACATAACTCGACGCGCGTTTGATCGCGCTGTTGCTCTTCCAGCTCTTCCCAATCGCTTTGGCGGGGCTGTCCCTTGGCCGTCAAACCGACAAAGCGCACTGCCAATCCCACCTCAGGATAGAGCACATCCAGCTTGAGACGACGCTTGGTAGCCGGGTTCACCAGCCACTCAGGGCTGACGTTCTCCTGGCGACCAAAGCCCTCCATGACGCGCGCCAGGATCTCGCGCCACGCCATAACGGTTAGAGCACTCGACACGTCTTCTTCTACCGTCCCAGGAGCTCGCGCAGAGCTGCCAGCAAGAGGGTTACGTTCTCACGGCTGGAGGAGTAGCCCATCAGGCCGATGCGCCAAACCTGCCCCTTGAGGCTGCCCAGCCCACCGCCGATCTCGATGTTGTAGTTGTCGAGCAATGCCTTGCGCACCGCCGCTTCGTCGACCCCGGTCGGCACGCGCACGGTGGTGAGCGTTGGCAGCCGGTGGGCGGGAGCCACGTGCAACGCCAGATCCATCTCTTCCAGGCCGGCCCACAGCAGCTCGGCGTTGGCGCGATGGCGGGCAAAGCGCGCTTCCAGCCCCTCCTCTTGCACCAGGCGCAGCGCCTCGCGCAGGGCGTAGTTCATGCTGATGGGCGCCGTGTGGTGATAGGTGCGCGAAGCGCCCCAATAGTTGGCTACCAGGGTCAAATCCAGGTACCAGTTGGCCACCTTGGACTTGCGGTTCTGCAACACCTCACGCGCACGCGGACCGACCGTGAGCGGCGCCAAGCCGGGCGGACAGCTCAGGCATTTCTGCGTGCCGCTGTAGGCGATGTCGATACCGCGCGCGTCCACGCGCACCGGCGCGCCGCCCAGCGAGGTGACGCAGTCCACCAGCAGCAGGCCGCCATAGCTGTGCACCAAGTCAGCCACACCCTCCAGCGGTTGCATGGCGCCGGTCGAGGTCTCGGCATGCACCAAGGCAACGATCTTGGCCGGTTTGGCTCGCAGCGCGGCCTCGATCTCTGCCAGCGTGAACACCTCGCCCCAGGGCCTCTCCAACCGCCGCACCTCTGCGCCGTAGCGACCGGCCATGTCGCACAACCGCTCGCCGAAGTAGCCGTTCACCCCGATCAGAACCGAGTCGCCCGGCTCGATGAAGTTGCAGAGCGCCGCTTCCATACCTGCGCTGCCCGTGCCGGAGACCGGGATGGTCAGCTGATTCTCGGTCTCGAAGACGTAGCGCAGCAGAGCCTGCACTTCGTTCATCAGGGCGATAAACTGGGGGTCTAAGTGACCTACCAGGGGATAGGCCAGGGCCTGCAGTACACGCGGGTGCACGCCGCTGGGGCCAGGGCCTAGTAGTGTTCGAGGGGTGATGTTCAGGTCGTGATAGGTAGACATGCCAAGCTCCTGGGTAATGGGCTGAGCGGTGCGGCCGGCGGCAGGCTGTGCCAGGGCGCAGAGCCGCCTGCGGGGTCAGTGTAGCCAATCATCGGCAGCTTGTCAAACACTCGGGTTACGGCCACAATAGTCGGTGTGCCGTAGTCCAGCCGAGCAACTTGTGCGCTGTGTGCTGAACTCATGCGCAGGATTACTCGTGTAATGTCGAGAAAAGACAACAGCTCAGCCAACGGCGCTGAGCGCTTTCAGCCTTATGCGCAGCAGCTCATCGCTTGAGGGCGTTGTCGTATGCTATCGATGCTGCAGTGACGCCTCCGCAAAGCATCACGACGCCAAAGCACATCAGCAGGTGGCGCTATGACAGATCAACTGCGACGAATCAGTTTTGTGCTGGTGTTAGCTGTACTGGTGCTCGCCATGATGGTGGGACTGTACGGTTGCCGTTCATTTCTCACGCTTGATCGCAACCAAACGCCAACGCCGACGCCGCTGCGAGCTATCACTGCGACGCCACAACCTACGTTGCCTTTGCCCGCCACGGTAACGCCCACGGCATCGCCGCCCCTGGCAACCGCTACACCAACTGCATTGCCTCTTGCCACCCCGATCCCGACACCGGCGCCGCAAGTGGTGGTCGTGGCAGACCTCCTCAACGTGCGCGCCGGCCCGGGCGCCGAGTATGCCCTTGTGGCCACTGTTGTGCGGGGGGTCGTCATGGAACCGATCGGCCGGTCGGCGGATGGCCAGTGGTTGCTGGTCTGCTGCTTCGTTGGCCAGGCCGGCTGGGTGTCCAACCGCGCCGACTTGGTCAGCATCAACTTCGACAGCTCGACGCTGCCGGTGATCATCGTCGCCGCGCCCACGGTCACGCCCACACCCATCGTCTGGCCGACCGCCACGCCAATCGTCTGGCCCACTGCTACGCCGATCGTTTGGCCCACTGCTACGCCGATCGTCTGGCCCACTGCTACGCCGATCGTTTGGCCGACGGCCGCACCGGCCGGCGCTTGGCTAGGCGAGTATTTCCCCAATCGCTTTCTGGCCGGCGTGCCGGCTTTCGTGCGCTACGATGCCGCTGTGCGCTGGGATTGGGGCGCGGGCAGCCCTGGCCCTGGCTTGCCGGCAGACGACTTCAGCGTGCGCTGGACGAGCAGCCAGTGGTTCGAGGCTGGGCCCTATCTGTTCACAGCGGTGGTTGACGACGGCATGCGCTTGTGGGTCGATGGCTTGCTGGTCATCGACGCGTGGAACGAAGGCAGCGCGCGCACGGTGAGCGGACAAGCCAACCTGGCGGCCGGCTGGCGTACGGTGCGCGTCGAGTACTTCGAACGCGCCGGCTTGGCGCGCATCGACTTGGACTGGCAGCGCCTGGAGAGCTTTCCGGAGTGGCGGGGGGAATACTACGACAATCGGACGCTTAGCGGCCCGCCGCGCTTGGTGCGCAACGACGTGCAGATTCGCTTCAACTGGGGCGCCGGCTCGCCCGCACCCAGCATCCTGGCCGATAACTTCAGTGCACGTTGGACACGGCGGGTGTTTCTGCCGCAGACCGGCCTCTATCGTTTCGACGTGCGCGTGGACGATGGCGTGCGCGTCTGGGTCAACGGCGTGATCATCCTTGATGCCTGGCGCGAGAGCCAGCCCACGCGCTATGTGGTCGAGCGGACACTGAATGCCGGTTGGCATGATTTCGAGGTGACCTACTTCGAGCATCTAGGCGACGCCTTGATCGAGTTCGCCTGGGGTCTGGTGCAACCGACCCCGGTGGCAACTCAAACGCCAACGGCGACGCCAACGCTGCGGCCCACCAACACACCAACACGCGCGCCGACAGCTACGCCAACGCCAACATTCACCGTCCAGCCCACTGCCACGCCGACCCCGGTGGTGACAGCCACGCCTGAAAACCCGTTGCCCGATGCAACTGCTACACCGACGACAAGGGCTACAGCTACACCGACAGAGACGCTAACTCCGACTGCGACAGCAACAGCCACGCCAACAGCGACGCCAACCGTGACCCTGACGCCAACCCAGGCGGCGACGGCCACGCCAACGGCTTCACCAACGTGGACACCTACGCCGACACACGCAGCGACAGCCACGCCCACGGCAACGGCCACCTGGACGCCCTCGCCGACTCAAGAAGCAACAGCGACACCAACGGCGACCTTCACTGCGATACCGACGGCAACGCCGACCTGGTCGCCCACGCCGACCTCAGAAGCAACGGCCACACCGACGCCATCTTTAGAGCCTACGGCCACCGCGACGCCGGAAGCGACAGCAACGCCAACCAGCGTCCCTGACGAGAATCCTACCACGACCCCCACGGCTGTGGACATCCCAACGTTGGCGCCGGCCCCGACGCGCACTACGACGCCGATCGTTGTGCGACCCATCTTGGCGACGGTTGTCATCACGCCCACAACCGCCTGGGTCAGCACACCGATTACCGTGACCGGCGTTGGCTGGCCGGCCAATGCGCCGGTGATTGTCGGGGTTGCGCCTGCCAACGCGCCGATCGGCGCTCCAGGCGCTAAGGTGGCGCAAGCGCGGGCCGACAGAACGGGCGCGTGGAGAACGGTGATCCGTTTGCCCAAAACGATCCCCCTCAGCGCCCGCCAAGTGCTGGTGGTGGCCTACACGGCTGACCGTCGCGCGTGGGGTTCGGCGCTTCTAACTCTGACACCGCGCGGCCAAGAACGTCTGCCGGCGCCGACCGAGCCACCCCGCTTCATCCCTCGGCCAACGCCCACGCGCAGCAAATAAGGACAACGGATGGTTCGCAGTACCAACGACCTTATGCAGGCTAAGTTCTCGGCAGGTGGCTCAACCAACTCGTGCTCGCCGTGGTCGGTGTTGTCGACATAAAATAAGCGGGATCTTGAAGCAACCACAGCGCGTCGCTTGCTTCTTGGTCCTTTTGGGAGTTGCGCAGTTGGCTAGTCAACTAGGGCCGGTGGGTTTCGATACGCCGGATCCGCCTGCGTGGACAGTCTCGCTCGACCCGCTGCGCGACCCACCGGCCCGTATCGAGACCTCGACTGCGTAACTCCCATCTCTCAAAGTTGCTGGGACGCCAGCGCCACCGCGATCTGGGCGCCGATGCGCACGTTGTTCTCTAGCAGCGCCAAGTTGGCGCGCAGGCTGCGCTCGCCGGTCAGCTCGACGATGCGAGCCAGCAGGAAGGGGGTGAGGGCTTTGCCGCGCACGCCTTGGGCATCGGCCTCGGCCAGGGCCTGCTCGATGGCCGCGTGGGCCTCGGCGGCCGGCAGCTCGTGCTCCGCCGGCACAGGTGCGCAGATCAGCACACCGCCCGGCAGGCCCAGCCGGCGCTTAGCCTCGATGATCGCCGCCGCCTCCTGCGGCGTGTCCACCCGCACGTCCACCGGCAGGCCGCTGCTGCGGCTGTAGAAGGCGGGGAACTCATCGGTCTGGTAGCCCACCACCGGCACGCCCCATGTTTCCAGCCACTCCAGGGTCGCCGGTAGGTCGAGGATCGCCTTGGCCCCGGCGCACACCACGGCCACCGCCGTCTGCATCAGTTCCGGCAGGTCGGCCGATACGTCGGCCGCCATGTGGCCAGGTAGCCCCTGCGCCCGATGCACCCCGCCGATGCCGCCCGTGCTGAAGACGCGGATGCCAAAGCGCGCAGCGATCCACATGGTAGTGGCCACAGTGGTTGCGCCGTGCCAGCCCTGAGCCACGGCGATGGGCAGATCGCGGCGGCTGAGCTTGCGCACGTCTGGGCTGCGCGCCAGCAGCTCCAGCTCGCCGTCGCTCAGCCCGGCCCGCAGCTCGCCGTTGATGACGGCCACGGTGCGCGGCTCGGCGCCGTGCTGGCGTGCAATTTGCTCGAAGCGGCGGGCGGCAGCCAGGTTCTGGGGATAGGGCAGGCCGTGGGAGATGACGGTGGATTCGAGGGCGAGCAGGGCAGTCATGGCAAAGTCTCCAGGTGAATGAGGGTTTCGCGGGCTACGTCCAGCCAGGTGCGGCGTTCTTGGGCGGGAACAGGCGGGGGCGGGGTAGCCAGCGCTTCGGCCATCGCCAACGCCAGCGCGTCCACGTCCTCAGGATCGGCCAGCACGGCGCCGGGCGCAACCTCAGGCAGCGACGAGCGGCTCGACGTGACGATGGGTGCGCCGCAGGCTGCGGCTTCGGCCACGGGCAAGCCATAACCTTCGTACAGCGAAGGGAAGACGAACAGGCGGGCCAGGCTGTACAGCGCCGGCTTGTCGGCCTCGTCTACCCAGCCGGTGAAGTGGGCCCGGTCGGCCACGCCGGCCTCGGCCGTGATCCGTCTTGGGTCGGGCGTGAAGGGCGTGTCGGCGGTTGGCAGCTTGCCGGCGATGACCAGGCCTACTTCAAAGTTGTCCACTTTTCCGAAAGTTGGCAACTTTGACGCAAGCGCATACGCCCGCACCAGCCCCGCCACGTTCTTGCGCACGTCGAAGCCGCCCAGGTAGAGGATGAAGCGATCCGGCAAGGCGTAGCGCTCCCGCACGCGCGCTAGCTCGGCCGGATCGGTCACCGTCCGGAAGCGTTCGTCCGCAGCCAGCAGCACCGCGCGCACCTGCTCGGCTGGCATACCCAGGTGCTGTATGATGTCCTGGCGGCTGGCTTGGCTGTCGGTCAACACCAAGTCGGCGCGGCGCGCGGTCTGGCTGACCAGCCAGGTGTAGGCTCGCTGTAGAACGCCGCCGCGGTAGGCCGGCAGCCGCAGCGGGATCAGGTCATGCACGGTGACGGCGGTCGGGCAGGGCCGCTGCCATGATGAGCCCCAGTAGGGCGTGAAGGCGATGTCCGCGTTCAGCCGTCGACACGTGCGGGGAAAGGTAACCTGCTCGAACCACAGCTTGGCCAGATTCTCGCCCAATGGCTGTATAGCAGGCCGTGCAACCTCGACTTGCCAGCCAGCCGGCGCAAGGCCGATGTTGGCAGCCGGCAGCACCAGCGTGTAGCGATGCGCTGCGCCAACTGCGGGCAGATGCTGCGCCAGGCCATGCAGATACTGCCCCGAGCCGGTGTTCATCTGGCCCCAGAACCAGCCGTTGACGACAATATGCATTCAACTGCGCCTATTGCTGCTGAAAGTACTCCACTGTCCGCCGCAAGCCGTCGGCCAAGCTCACCGTCGCCTCCCAGCCCAGCTCGCGCTGCGCTTTGCCGGCATCCAGGTAGGTGCGCCGCACCTCGCCTAGCTTGGGTGGGCCGTAATGCGCCGTCAGGGTGTAGCCAGTAGCTTCTTGCAGCAGAGCGAAGACCGTGTTGACATCGGTACCCACCCCGCTGCCGATGTTGTAGATGCCGCTGCCTTGCGTCAGGGCGATCAAGTTGGCGCGGGCGATGTCGCCCACATAGGTAAAATCGCGCTGCTGCCGGCCGTCACCGTTGATCGTGCATGGCTGGCCTGCCAGCATACGGGCGGTGAAGATGGCCACAACGCCGGCCTCGCCAAAGGGGTCCTGCCGCGGGCCATACACGTTGGGATAGCGCAGGACGACGTAGTCCAGGCCATAGTTGTGCTTGTACAGGAAGAGATAGTGTTCGACGGCGTGCTTGCTGGCGCCGTAGGGATCGAGCGGGTTGATGGGATGATCCTCGGTGACGGGCAAAAACTCCGGCTCGCCGTAGACGGCGCCGCCGGTGGAGGCGTAGACAAACTTGCGCACGCCGTGTTGACGGGCCAGCTCCAGCAGATGGATGGAGCCGATCAGGTTGACCTCGGCGTAGGTGGCGGGTTCCTGCAAGGAAGCGCGCACGTCGGCCAAAGCCGCTTGATGGGCAATCGCCGCGGGCTGTTCTTTTGCAAACACCCTGCTTAAGGCTGCGGCGTCGCGAATATCCACCTGGTAGAAGGTGGCTTGTGGGTTGACATTGGCCAGCTTGCCGCTGTGCAAGTTGTCGACGACCACCACCTGGTGCCCTGCTGCCACACAGGCATCGACCACGTGCGAGCCGATAAACCCGGCTCCCCCGGTAACTAGAACACGCATGGTTTGATCTCCTTGCCTGAATTGCTAGACATCAGCTTACAGAGAAAGCGTTAAATTGCCAAATTCGAGGCCGCTGCGACCGGCGCTAGCGCAACACCCAATCCACCAAGCGTCGGCGTAGCACGCGGTCTAAGCGTCGTGGGCCGGCGTCGCTGAAGCGCAGGTCATAGAGGTTCTCTGCCAGCAAGTGGTCACCCTGGCGTAGTTCCAAGCGCAACTTTGCGAAGCTTGCGGGCAGGTTCAGTGTCACGACGCCGACAGCGGTTGCCGCGTGCGCTGCGCAGGTACAGGACTGTTCATGCACCGCTGTTCCGTCGAGGATCACGCGTACGCGGCTATCGGACAGCGATGCGACCGTGTCATTCACTACCCACAGCGTCCCCTGCACCTGATCGCCGGGGCGGTAGGCAATCAGTGGATACTCCAGGCTGACCAGAACGGGCTGCATGGTGCGGCAAAGCATCTCGTAGGCTAACTTCGGCTGGCCGAAGTAGTCGATCACGCTCCAAGTGATGGCCGGCCATGGGTCGTTCCATTGCCACACGGCCAAGCCGCTGGTCTTGTCGCGGCGTCGGCGCACGTGTTCGATCATGATCTGCAGACCGGCGGCTTGGGCGCGCTGCGTGGCGTCCACAAAAGCCTGTAACGTGTCGACGTCAGAACCAGGTTCGCTTGCTGCGGGCTGGTAGAAGTACTCGGCATAGCGCCGCAGCTTGGCTAGGTCAGCTTTGTGGCACTGCCAAGCGGGGCCGGCCGGCCACATCTCATCGGCCGTCAAGAAGCGGCGTAAGCTGTCCAGGCCGGGCGCGGCCTGCAGGCCGAACTCGCTGACCATGGCGGCCCGTTCCTGCCGATAGGTTGCTAACGGCGCCTGGCCATGCCACACGAGCCAATTGTGCGCATCGCCAGGGCCGGGCGAGGCCGGCTTCCAGGGGCGCGTCCCATCCTCGGCGGCAACGACCTCGGCCAGGATCTGAACGGCCGGGCGATTGCGGCGGGGGCTGAACTCGTTGCCGCCGCACCACAAGAAGAGGCTGGGGTGGTTGCGCAGTGCCCGCACGATGCCCGCGGCCTCTTGGCGCAGCAGACGTAGATACGCCGGGTCGCGTGGGAGGTGGTCAAGGAAGACGCACGCAATGGGAAACTCTTGCCACACCAGCAGGCCCAGCTCGTCGCACAGATCATAAAAGGCCGCCTTCTCTCGCCCCCCGCCGCCCCACACGCGCACGAAGTTCACTCCAGTCTGCCGGGCCCGGTGCAAGAGCTGCTCATAGCTTGGCCGCCGGGCGCGGCCCCACAGGGCGTCCACCGGCGTCCAGTTGGCCCCGCGCAGGAAGAAGGGCTGCCCGTTGACGACAGCGCGCCACCGGTGACCTTGGTCGGTGGGGTGAAGCTCGATGCTGCGCACGCCGAAAGTGGTGGTGAGCGAGTCCAGGCAGGTGATTTCAGTATGAGATCGCAAACTATCCTGGAGGAACCGGCCTGAGTGCGCGATGGAGGATGAAGTTGGACGGTGCAGGCTGAGATCTAGCGCGTAGAGGCACGGTTCGCCGCGCTCCCAAGGCTGCCAGAGACGCGCCGCCGGCAGAATGACGGCCAGATCCTGCACGCTGTGGCCGGCCGGCAGCGTCACGTCGAAATCCAGATCCCAGCTTTCGCCTTCAAAATTGCGCGGTCGCACGGCAATGTGCACGGCGACGCGCTGGGCGGCGGCGGCGTCTGCGGTGAACTGCACGCGCAGCCTTGCCGGGCCTGGATCGGTCGGCAACGCCAACGGTTCGGCCTGCACCCATACGTCAGCTAGATACACGTCTTGACAGATCACCAGTTGCGCAGCATCCCAGATGCCCGTCGTACGCAGGCGCGGGGCAAAGTCCCAGCCGAAGTGCATGGGCGCCTTGAGGGTGGCCAGACGATCGTCGAAGGGCGGAAAAGTGTTCTGCAGGGCAGAGGCCACGCGACCCCAGGCGCGTTCCCTCCAGCTAGTCTGGTAGCGCGGCAGGGCAGCGGCGCCCCACAGGCGCACGGCTAGCTCGACCGCGGGACGCGCGGCCAGCTCAGGCGGGATCTCGATCACCTGGCGGCTGAACATGCCTTCGTGGCGGCTCAGCGTCTGGCCGTCGACGAACACCGCCGAGAGATAGTCGACGCCGTCCAGTTCCAGCAAGGCGCGCTGTCCTGGCTGAAGTTCTAGAGGCAGCCGGGTGCGGTACCACCAATCGACGCCTTCTACCCAGCGACACGCCTCCAGGTTGTTGCCGAGGAAGGGATCCGCGATGCGACCGGCCGCTAGCAGGTCCGAATGTATTGTCCCCGGCACAGCGGCCGGCAGCCATTCAGCGACCAGGGGGAGGTCGTAGGGGCTGTTAACCCCAGGCTCCCTTGTCCAATGCTGCTGTGGCACCTGACCGAACTGCCATGCGCAAGTAGAAAGGTCGAGACCGACACGAGTGTTGAGAGGGCTAGTCATGATCTTCATTATGCGGTGAAGGCCAACCGGCGTCAAAGTTGGACGGCCATCATGCGATAGCACGAGGTAACCGTCATATCGTCATAATGGAAGCACAATGGCTTTCGCGGTGCAGGTAGGTGTGCTATAATCGTGCGTGCGTAACTACTCAGCCATAGGTGCCGGGCGTTTGGATTCTGGTTCGCAAACGTGTCTGCGAAGCCAACCTAGGTCGCAAATCGCCTACAAATGCCCGGCACCTGAGCAGTTACCTGCGTGCAAGACTAACCGTTCTGAGGAGAGCATTTTGTGCTGAACCGTTCCCCGGAAGAAATCCTAGCGTTTGCGTTGGCGCTCATTCCCGCCTTCACGATCCATGAGTTTGCCCACGCCTTCATGGCCTACCGCCTTGGCGACCCTACGGCTAAGAACTTGGGCCGCTTAACTCTTAATCCCGTTAAGCATCTAGATGTGCTGGGGACCTTGATGGTGTTCGTCGTCGGTTTTGGCTGGGCCAAGCCGGTGCCGGTTAACCCTTACAACCTGCGTAACGGCCGTAAAGGCATGGCGCTGGTGGCAGTTGTTGGCCCGTTGTCCAACTTGGCGCTGGCCACCGTCGTGGCAGTGATCTGGCGCGCTACCGGCTTCGTTGGCGGTACTGTTCTTATCAACGCGCTACTGGTGTTCATCTCTCTGAACATCGCGCTGTTGTTCTTCAACCTGATTCCTTTTCCTCCGCTCGATGGCTTTCGCGTGCTGCTGGGCGTATTGCCAGAGAGCTTGGCCCTGCAATGGGAACGCACAGCGCAGGTGGGGCCTTTGCTGTTGTTTGCCCTGATCATGATCGGCAACTATGTCCCAGGTCTAAACCTGCTGGACCGCCTCGTGGTCGGTCCAACACAGGCCGTCATGCAGGCGTTGTTGCAGTAGCTGGGTACTATTCGTGGTCGTGAACGTCGATGGCTTCCAGGGTGCTGGGGCGCGTGCGCTACCGTGTACAGCAATTCGTAACATCTCTGCGCCCGCGCGTGACGACGCCGGAGCGCGCGCTGATTGCGGCGCTGTTGCCCGGCCCGGCAGTGGCGCTGTTCGAGCGCATGGCGCTGCGCGATCAGCGCCACAGCTTGAACGTCCTCCACGCAGTACGCCGTGCAGGGCACGATCAAGCCGATCTGGCCGCGGCGGCTTTGTTGCACGACGTGGGAAAAACCGTGCATCCAGGACGCCGTCTGCGACTATGGCACCGGGTGCTCATCGTCCTACTGAACGCCGTGAACCCAAGTTGGGTGGCGCGCCTGGCCAGCGACCAACCCCAGAGCTGGCGCTACCCTTTTTTCGTTCATCTGCACCATCCTGAGTACAGCGCAGCCCTGGCGCACGCGGCAGGTTGCTCACCGCTCACCGTCGACCTGATCCGTCGTCACCAGATTCGACTTGCCTACCCGCCTGCCAGCGTGGCTGACGAGCTCCTTCTGTGGCTCCAAGCGGCAGACGATGCAAGCTAGCGGCAGGTGGTATTACCAACATTTCAGGACACTGTCATGACCAAACCCCAAATCACGATTGTCGGTCTCGGTCTGATTGGCAGCTCGATCGGCCTAGCGCTGGCGCAAGGCGAGCGCGATTTCGAGCTGGTCGGCCACGACAAAGATGCCAACGCCGCCGGCCTGGCCAAGAAGATGAAAGCTGTGGACCGCACCGAGTGGAATCTGATCAGTGCGTGCGAAGGCGCTGACCTATTGATCCTGGCCTTGCCGCTGCACGCCATCCACGACACTCTACAAGCCGTAGCGGCCGAGTTGAAGCCGGGCTGTGTCGTGCTGGACACTGCCAGCCTCAAGACGCCGACAGTGGCGTGGGCCAACGACCTGCTGCCTGACGGCAACAACTACATCGGCACGAACCCCATCGTAGCCAGTCAGGTCAGCGGCGGCGGCGCCGCGCGCGCCAACCTGTTCGAGCGCATCACCTGGGCCGTATGCCCCACCGTAACCACGGCCGAAACGGCTGTCAAGACCGCCGTGGATCTGATCACCCGCGTGGGCAGCCACCCGCTGTTCTTGGAGCCGGCGGAACACGACAGCATGATGGCCGCCGTGGAACAGCTGCCGGCCTTCCTCAGCATGGCCTTGATGGCAGGTGTGGTCGCGCAGCCGGGCTGGCGCGAGATGCGGCAACTGGCCGGTGGTCAATTCGAGAGCACCAGCCACCTGGTCGGCGCCGATCCCCAGGGACTGGCCAGCATGATCTTGAGCAACCAGGCGAACCTGGCGCGTTGGATTGCGCTGTACATCGACAAGCTAATGGAATGGCAAGCTCTGCTGGCGAGTGGGGACGCCCAGGCGCTCGGAGCAGCACTGGAGGACGCCACGGCCCAACGCAACCGTTGGCTGGCGCAGCGGCAGACAGGCCAATGGGAGGACCGATCTGGTGGTGAGATGCCCGAGAAACGCCAGGTCTACGGCAGTTTTCTCGGTATGGGCCGCCTGTTCGAGCGCAAACCTCCGAGTAAGACGATCAAGAAGTAAGTGAACTTGGTACGCCTAAGGCCCTGGCGGTGATTCGCTGCCGGCGCAGACTCGGCAGAGTCTTCGCATTGCCCCCGCGTCTTCGTCGCCCCTATCGAGTTGGCACGCGACGAAACGCCGATCGCGTAGAGAGTGCTGCTGAGCCTGCGCCGAATAGCTGTTTCCGAACTATTGGGATGCCTTGAGCCACGCATACATGTGCTGCAAGTCGCGCGTGGCGATGACCCCTTCTGAGTAGTCGCCTTCGGGGTGTCGTGTGCGGACAGCAACCTCGAAGTCAGCGAAGGGAAGGGTTGTGCCGGCCAAAGCTGCGGCTGTCCCACCTTCCCCTTGGGGACCGTGACACTGCTGACACGGCATGTTGAAACGGCTGTAGAGCGCCTCGCCCATGACGGTGTTGCGCAGAACTCCGCCGATCGAATGCGGCGCAGCCGGCGCAGGGCTATCGTCCGGCGCCGGCTCGATGGTGAGCACAAAGCGTGTCCATGGCTGGTTACGAACAGCCTCACTCAGCAAGCTAAAGAAGGCGGTCACGCCAACGGCCTCAGCGTTGAAGCGGCCCGTGCTTTCTACCGTCCCATCCCGCACCAGCCAGCCCTCGTATTCCTCCCCCGTCAAAGGCAGCAGGTTTTGCGTCGACAGCAGAAACTGCCCGGTCAAGGGATCGAGCAGCGCTAAGCCCTGCCCCTCCGGACTGCCTGCATTGCAGCCCTCGCCACAGCTCAGATTCGCTGCCAGCACGGGCTGGGGCGCTTTGGCATCGATCGCAAGCGTCGGTGTTGCAGAAGGTGTCGCCAAAGGCGATAACGCAGCGTCGCTTGCAGCCGGGGTGTCTGTGGCCTGGGGTTGCTCAACGTTGCTCTCCACGGCCGGCAGCGACAGTTGCACGGTGGGCAACGGTGTTGCAGTGTCCGTGGGGCGGGGTGTCTTGGTCGGCGTGGGCTCAGCCTGCCCGTTGCAAGCCAGCATGACAGCCGCAAGAGCAAACAGCGCTATGCCGCGCAGCAGAGTCTTGTCGCACGAGATGGAACTTCGCACCATGTTTTATCCTCACTCATGAGCGAAGCCTTGAGCCAGCCCGGCCAATGTGCGGTCCAGGTCTGTCAAGGTCGCTCGGTAACGGCGCCCCCCGGCAATATGGTTTGCATAACGCCGGAAGGACTTAGAAAAACCGCAATCGCAGGTCAGGGGTGTTGAGCACCGCCATGACATCGTCGGCCATGCCCAACATGATCAAGCCGTTGCGCTCGCCGTACGTTATCACGCTAGGATCGACGTAGAACGACGCCAGCGCGCCGACGATGCGGCGGTCAGCGTATTCCGGCAGGAACTCGCGCGCCCGCCCCAATACCTCGATGAACTCGTTGACATCGCGCGGTCCCAGCCGGGTTTTGGTCTCGTTGATCAGCAGGATGTCGCCGCAGCCGGCCATGACGTCGAACTCGCGCGACTCGCCGTTGGGCAGCCGGCGGCTGGAGCGCACGGTCAGGAAGGCCTTTTCGCCTTCTGGACAGCCGACGATTTCGCTCATGATGCGTGGGATGTTGGGCGCCACCAGGTCCTCTGCCAACGTCCCCATCTTGTTGGCCAGCTCGCCCCAGCGACGGTTCATGCGGCGGTTCTCCTCGCGTGTCTCATCCTTGAAGGCCCGCATCTCGTCCTTGAACTCGCTCATCTCGTCCTTGAACTCGCGCATCTCATCCTTGAACTCGCGCATCTCGTCCTTGAACTCGCGCATCTCGCGCGACAAGCGGTTGACGTTCGCGGTCAACTCGGCCATCAAATCTTCGAGGCGATCTACTCGTCGTTCTACCGTCGGAAACACAGTCATGGGTGCCTCCTACACCTTACGCATCTAGCCGCTGGCCGATAATAACACAAGATCAGCCAGCAGGCAAGCGCTTGCTGGCTGATACCATCGGTTCTGGGACCGATGCCTCCGGGATGGCTCCCAATCTCTGACCGCGCCCTGGCTGGCTTGGTCAGGAGACCGGCCGGAGCATTGGGGTCAGGCCGCTTGCTGCAAGGCGCGCCAGACACGCTCCGGCGTGAAGGGCAGCTCGCGCAGGCGCACGCCGGTGGCGTCGTAGATCGCGCTGCTTAGGGCCGGCGCCACGCCGTCCTTGGGGATCTCGGCGATGGCCTTGGCGCCGTAGGGGCCGCTGGGCTCGTAGGTCTGCACCAGGATCACGCCCAGCTCCGGCGTCTCGTCGGCGCGGTAGATGCGATACGTCGTGAAGTCGGTGGTGAGCAGCCGGCCCTCAGCGTCATAGGGCATCTCCTCGCTGTGCGCGAAGCCCAGCGCCTGCAGCATGCCGCCCTCCACCTGCCCGGCCGCGGTGATGGGATTGATGGCCACGCCGCAGTCCACGGCCATCACCAGCTTCTTAACCTCCACCTGGCCGGTTTCCGTGTCCACCTCGACCTCGGCAAACTGGGCGGCGAAGGGGGGCGGGCTGAGGTAGCTCATGTGGCTGGCCGTGGCCATGATCTGGTGCTGCTCGGCCTGGTGGGTGGCGTGCAGGGCCACGGTCTCCAGCGACACCCGCTGGCCGCCTGGCCCGCAGACGTGCTTGTCCTCCAGCCACAGCCGCTCCGGATCGATGTCGCCAAAGAAGTGCTTGGCCGCGTGGCGGCGGATCTGCAACGACACCTCCTCGGCGGCCTTGAGCACCGCGCCGCCGGAGATGTAGGTAGTGCTGCTGGCGTAGGCCCCGGTGTCGAAGGGGGTGAAGTCGGTGTCGGACGAATAGACGATCACGTCCTCCAGCGGCAGGCCCAGCGTCTCGGCGGCGATCTGGGCAAGCACGGTGTCGGAGCCGGTGCCCAGGTCGGTGGCGCCCATCAGCAGGTTGACGGAGCCGTCGTCGTTGAGCTTGATGCTGGCCGCGCCCATGTCCAGCCCGGCGATGCCGGTGCCGTGCATGCAGACGGCAAAGCCCAGCCCGCGGCGCAGGTGCGGCTTGCCCGGCACGCTGCGCCAGGCCGGGTCGAGCTTGCGCTCCCAGCCGATGGCTCTGGCGCCCTCGGCCACGCACTCGTCCAGGCCGTTGCTGTGTACCCACTGCTCGAAGCCCTCGCGGCCCTCGCCCATGGCCCGCGCCAGCACCAACTCGTCCCCTTCCTTGACCCAGTTCTTGCGCTTGAACTCGATGGGGTCCCAGCCCAGGGCCAGGGCGATCTCCTCCATGTGCGTCTCCAGGGCAAAGAGGGCCTGCGGCGCGCCGTAGCCGCGGTAGGCGCCGGGCGTCGGCTTGTTGGTGTAGGCCACCAGGCAGTCCCACTTCAGCGCGTCGGCCTTGTAGGTGGTGAGGCCGCGGAAGCCGGACACGGTGGGCACGGTCAAACCGTGGGTGCCGTACGCGCCGCAGTCGGCCACCATGCGCAACTCCATGGCGGTCAGGGTGCCGTCTTTGCGCACGCCGGTCTTGTAGCGCAGGATCTCGGGGTGACGGCTGCGCGCGCTGGTGAACTCCTGCGCGCGGGTGTACTCCATGCGCACCGGACGGCCCGTGGCGATGGTCAGGTGCGCGCACAGGTCTTCCAGCAGCATCTCCTGCTTGCCGCCGAAGCCGCCGCCGATGCGGGGCTTGACCACGCGGATGCGGCGCAGGGGCAGGCCAACTAGCGGCGCAATGATGCGGCGCACGTGGAAGGGCACCTGTGTCGAGGTGCGCACCACCAGCCGGTCGTCCTCGTCCCACCAGGTGATGCAGACGTGCGGCTCGATGCTGGCCTGCTGCACCTGGTGCGTGCGATACTCGCCCTCGAAGATGTAGTCGGCCGCGGCAAAGCCGGCCTCGATGTCGCCGTAGGCCGCGTGCAGGTGGTGGACGATGTTGCGGCTGGCGTCGTGGATCTTGACCGCGTCCGGCTCGTCGTGGATCACCGGCGCGCCGGGCTGCATGGCCTCCTCCGGGTCCAGCACGGCCGGTAGCACCTCATAGTCCACCTGGATCAGACGCAGCGCCTCCTGGGCGATCTCCGGCGTCTCGGCCGCCACCACGGCCACGCGGTCGCCGTAGTGACGCACCTTGTAGTCCAGGCTGACCTGATCGTAGGGCGGCGGCTGGGGGTAGCTCTGGCCGCCGGAGGCGTACATGACGCGCGGGGTGTTCTTGTAGGTCAACACGGCATGGACGCCGGGCAGGCGTTCGGCCGCCGAGGTGTCGATATCGCGGATGCGCGCGTGGGCATGGGGGCTGGTGAGCAGCGCAGCGTAGAGCATGCCGGGCAGCTCGAAGTCGTCGGTGAACACGGCGCGGCCTTTGGCCAGCTTGACCGCATCGACCTTGATCTCCGGCTTGTTGACCACCTTGGTCTGCGGCGGCGCAACGACCATCACCGGCGTCTGGGTGCGCGTGCGCACGTCGGTGTCGACGCCGCCGCCTGCCGGCGCAGGGCCTTCGTCCCGCGGCGTAGCGTCCGGTTCGAAGAAGCGGTCGAACGTGTTGACCGTGGGCGGGTTGGGTACGGGCGGCACGGCCTCGCCGCGCAGCATGGCCGCCGCGCGCTGCACGGCCTCCACCGGCTTGACGTAGCCCGTGCAGCGGCACAGCACGCCGGCGATGGCCTCGCGCACCTCGGCCTCATTGGGGCGGGGCTGGCGGTCAAGCAGCGCTTTGGCCGCCAGCATCTGCGCCGGTGTGCAGTAGCCGCACTGGATGGCGCCGGTCTCGATGAAGGCTTGTTGGAGAGGATGTAGCTCGCCGCGGCGGCCGGGCAGCTCCGGCGCCAGTCCCTCCACCGTCTCGATGCGCCGGCCGTGGGCCTGCGCAGCCAGCAGCGTGCACGAGTTGACCAGCACGCCGTCGAGCAGCACCGCGCACGCACCGCACTCCCCCGTCTCGCAGCCGTGCTTAACGCTGTACAGCCCGGCGCGGCGCAGGGTGGTCAGCAGCAGCTCGTTGGGTGCAACGTCGAAGTCGCGTTCATCGCCGTTGATGGTGAGATGAAGGTTCATGGGAAGATTCTCGTTTCCTTGCCGGGTCGGAGAGAAGATGGTAAAATCATGCTGGCCTAGACAATACGAGCGTCGGCAATATGTGACATTGTTGGTGGAAAAACTACGATTGGCGAGGTGATGCAATGATGCTAGAAGAATACTTTGACTTCATTGCGCCCGATGACATCCGCATCAAGGGACATCGTATTGGCATTGACAATGTGCTTTACTACTACCTGGAAGGATACAGTCCGGAGGAAATCGCCGTCAATCTGCCATCGCTTACCCTTGAAGAAATCCACGCAACCATTCTGTACTATCTTCGCAACCGAGCCCAAGTGGATGCATATTTGAGCCGGCTGAGCGCTTGGCGCGATGCGCGATATCAGGAATGGGCTAGTCAGCCCTCGCCGCTGATCGAGCGGTTGCGCAATGTGCGCTCACAACGACAGAGCGTGAGCGCTTCATGAAGGTCCGATTCCTGATCGACGAGAACCTGTCGCCGCGTCTAAAGTTGGCTTTGCAACGACTAAACCCGACGATCGATGTTCTGCGCGTGGGGGACCCGGACGCGCCAGCGTTGGGCACCGCCGATCTCGATCTTTTGCGTTACCTGGAATTGACGCAGCGCTTGCTCGTGAGCGACAACCGAACCAGCATGCCCGCCCACTTGGAACACCACTGGGCGACCGGCGGTCATCTTTGGGGCTTGGTCTGGATCCGGCCGGATGCAACCATCGGGAGGTTGGCCTAAGAGTTGCTTCTGATTTGGGACGCCAGCGACGCCGAAGAATGGATCGATCGACTGGAGTGGATACCCTTTTAGCCGCTACGCCAGTACATCATCCACGAACATCCCGTTCTCCATAATCACCACCTCGCTACCGTCGGCGCAGGTTCCGATCACTTTCATTGTCTCGGTGCCGATCATCAGGTCGTTATGGGTCTCGGAGCTGTTCAGCCCTAGCGCGTCCAGTTCCTCGGCGTTCAGCTTGCTGCCGCCTTGGATGCCCTCCGGATAGGCGCGGCCAAAGGCGATGTGGCAGACCGCGTTCTCGTCGAAGAGGATGTTGTGGAAGATCAGGCCGCTTTGGTTGATGGGGGAGCGCACGTCAACCAGCGCCACCTCGCCGAGCCGCCGCGCGCCGGGAATCTGGAACAGCTCGTCCAGCACCTCCTGTCCCTTCTCGGCGAGCCACTCCACCACCTCGCCTTGCTCGAAGCGGAACCAGGCGTTGAGCACCTCGCGCTGCAGCGGAAAGCCGGGCTTGCTGGTGCGCACCCAGCCCTGGGTCAGCGCCCGGTGCGGCGTCGTGAAGATCTCTTCGGTGGGGATGTTGGCAAAGAAGGGGTATCCGGCGGCGTTGTTCGACGCGCCGCCGATCCAGTTGGGCCGTTCGGTTAGCCCAATGGTCAGATCGGTGGCCGGTCGGCCGTCCGGCCCAGGCTGCCGGTCCAGGAAGCGCACGGCGCGCACCTGTCGCCGCGCCATGAAGGCCGAGACCTTCTTGAGGTTGGCGTCGTGGACCTGCCAGGCTGCCTGCGGATCAGGCTGGTCGGCCCGGCAGACGCGCAGCACCATCTCCCACAGCCGCTCCAGGGCAGTGTCGGCGTCCAGGCCGGGGTAGACCTTTTGCGCCCATGGCACCACCGGCACGCTGGCCACGCACCAGGAGATCTCGTTGTTCATCACCCGCTGCTGAAAGAAGCCCAGCTTCTGGTACACGCTGCGCTGAACCTCGCGCAGCACGGCGGGCTCTACATCCTCCAACACGTTCGGATACTCTTCACCCACCAGGGCGATGCGCGCCCAGCGGTCGTTGAGAAATTCGTCGGCGCGCGCCACCTCGAACTCCGGCACGAAGCCCAGATAGTCTCGCTGCACGCGCTGGTAGCGGATCTTGTTGACCAGCGGATCTTGCCAGAGCACCTCGACGTGTTTGGCGCCGGCATCGTAGGCCGCAGCGGCCAGAATGCGCACGAAATCGCGGTGGCCCAGCTCGGCGCGCACGTGGATGCACTGGCCAGGCTGCAGGTTGATCCCCGCGTGGATGATCAGGTCGGCGTAGGCTCGCTGCTGTGCGAGTAGGGTGTCGTTCATCGACGGTTCCTTTCGAATTGTTCGTTCTATCGCCGCAGGATGCGCTATAACGACGAACCCCTTATCCGTCATGTTGAAGCTCGGCGCAGCATCCCGGCGGAGTTGCTATGCCAGCGGTGGAACGCGCCAGGCGCTTAGCAGGCCGGTCGCGGACGCATTGTAACCTGAGCGCCGCGGCTGTGCAACTATGCCGACGCAGCGTAGCCCGGCGACATCGAGGAGGTCTCGGCAAAGCGCAGAATCGTCTGCACGTCGGCCATGCCCGCGGTAGCGCCGAGGCGCAGTGTAGCCAGCGCGCCGGCCGCGTTGGCGAAACGGCCGATCTCGGCCAGCGACCAACCCCGGTGCCAGCCGTAGACCACAGCCGTCGACCAGGCGTCGCCCGCGCCCACCGTGTCCACGGCCGCCACGGAAAACGCGGGAACCTGGACCGTCTCCTGCGCCGTCGCCAGCCAGCAGCCCTGCTCGCCCAGCTTCAGGCCCATCAGCCGCACGCCGGCAGCCAGGCCGCGGCGTAGCAGGGTCGCAGCGCCACCCGCGCCCAGCACGGCCTGCGCCTCGGCCAGGTTGGGCAGGAACAGGTCGATATGAGGAAGCAGAGGCCCCACGTCGGCGGCGGTGTCGCGCGGCGGGTTGAGGGTGATGTCCAGGCTGGTGGTCAGGCCGAGGGCGTGGGCGCGGCGGGCCACGTCGGCAGCGGCCTCGCCGGCCAGGCCGGGCAGCGCGCCGACAGCACCCAGGTGCAGGTGATCGAAGCGGCGCAAGAGGTTGTCGGGCAGGTCGGCGGGGGTGAAGTATGCGCAAGCGCCGGGAAAGACGTAGAAGCTGCGCTCGCCGTTGGAGGCTACCAGCGCTGTGTTGATGGCAGTTGCCACCTGTGGCGTGGGCAACAAGGCCGCGCTGTCGACGCCGGCGGCCTGCAGCACGGCGCTCAGCAGCCGGCCCAACGGGTCATCCCCGACGCGGCCGGCCAGCGCTGCTCGACCGCCCTGGGGGCCGAGCAACCGGGCGAAGCCTACGGCTGCGTTGGCCGCGCAGCCGCCGATGGTCAACGCAGCTTGCTCGACAAAACGGTTGCCGCTCGGCGGAGGCAGGTCATCCACTGGGGCCAGCACCAGGTCGCCGCAGACAAAGCCGGCCGAGAGTACGTTCATCTGTGGGAAACGCACGAGCAGCTCGCCATCCACCCGCGCCTCAGACCAGTTGTTCGACAAAATGCGCGCTGGTCGCAGCCCGCACCTGCTCCAGCGTTGCACCGGGCATCAACTCGATCAAGGTCAAGCGGCCATCGATGAACTCAAACACAGCCCAGTCGGTGATGATCATGTCCACAGCGCGCTGGGCGGTCAGCGGCAGGGTGCAGCGTGGCACGATCTTGGGTCGGCCCTTGCTGTCCACGTGAGTCATGGTGATGATCAAACGCCGCGCGCCGCTGGCTAGGTCCATGGCGCCGCCGATGCCCAGCAATGGCTGGCCGGGCACGGCCCAGTTGGCCAGGTTGGCCTCCTCGTCCACCTGCAAGCCGCCCATGATGGCCACGTCTACGTGCCCGCCGCGGATCATGGCGAAGCTCTCGGCGCTGTCGAAGTAGGCCGCGCCGGGCAGGGCTGTCACCGGCTGCTTGCCTGCGTTGACCGGGTAGTCCAGCGCGCCGCCGCTCTCCGGCGCCGGGCCGACGCCCAGCATGCCGTTCTCGGTGTGCAGGGTGATGCCGTGCTGGGGCGTGATCAGGTCGGCCACCAGCGTGGGGATGCCGATGCCCAGGTTGACCACGTCGCCGGGACGTAGCTCGGCTAGGGCGCGGCGGGCCATGGCCATGCGGGTGGGGTCAGCTTTCTTGCCGCTGGCCTCCACCGAGGCCGAGGTGCCCAGGTCTTCCAGCGTGGTGTGGGCCTGCACCAGGTAGTCCACGTAGCAGCCGGGGGTGTGCACGTGATCGGGCGGAATGGCCCCCACCGGTACGATCTCTTCCACCTCGGCGATGACCAGCTTGGCGGCTGTGGCCATCAACGGGTTGAAGTTGCGCTCGGTCATGCGGTAGACCAGGTTGCCGGCTGTGTCGGCCTGCCAGGCGCGCACGAAGGCCACGTCGGCCCGCAGCGCAGGCACGAAGACGTAGTCGCGGCCGTCGAAAGTGCGCGTCTCGGTACTCTCGGCCACCACGGTGCCGGCGCCGGTGGGGGTGTAGAAGCCGGCAATGCCCGCGCCGCCGGCGCGCAATGCCTCGGCCAGCGAGCCTTGCGGGATCAGTTGGATCTCGATCTCGCCGGCCTGATAGGCCTTGACGGCCTCTGGGTTGGAGGTGAAAAAGGAGCCGATGGCTCGGCGAAGCTGGCCGTTGCGCAGCAGCCGGCCGCCGCCCAGTCCCGGCTCGCCCACGTTGTTGCCGATGTAGGTCAAGTTGCGCGTGCCCCGCTCGGCCAGGGCGTGCAACAGGTGCACCGGGTTGCCGGTCATGCCAAAGCCGCCGGCCATCAGCACGGCGCCCTCCGGCACCAGCGCCGCAGCCTGCTCGGCGGTGATCTGTGGGACGATTTTCATAATGCGTCTTTCTCGATGAAGCGAACGTCGGTCATGTTACGAAAGTCAACATCCTGTGTCCACAGCGTGGCGTTGAACGAGCGGGCCAAAGTATTCCAGCCATCCTAAGGAGTCGACGACGTTCATACGCGGTCAGGCTCCCGCTCGACGGCGGTGTCGATTCCCCGCAGAAAGCCGCGCAACTCCTGGATAGGCCGGATCGGAATGAGCTCAATGCGATTGTTGTAAACAATCACCTGCATCGTTTGTCCAGGTCGCAATCCCAGCGGCTCACGGATGGCGCGGGGAATCACCACCTGGTACTTCGGAGAGACGATCACAGCTTCCATCGGGTCCACGCTCCTTGATCGATCGTGTCTGCGTTGTCTGCAGCCACCATCGATTGTAGCCGATGGAAGCGATTGCTGCAAGTCGCCAGCCAGCTTCCCCCCCCTAATTTCACGATCAACGTGTTTCGGTCACTTTGCGCAGCGCGCGCGGCCGGTCGGGGTCGTAGTCGCGCGTGTGGGCCAGGTGCATGGCGAAGAGCTGGGCCGGCAGGATGGCGACGATGGGCGAAAGCCACTCCGGCACGCCGGCCGGCAGGGGCAGCGCCATGCGGGCCATCCCTAGCGCCTCGGCGTCATCGCTGATCACCAGCAGCTCGGCCGCGCGTTCCTGGGCCGTGCGCATGAAGCTGAGCAGCTCCGGCAGCATCTGACCCGACGGCGCGGCCACGACCATGGGGAAGCCCTCGCTGAGCAGTGCCAGCGGGCCGTGCAGGAAATCGGCGCTGCTGTAGGGCTCCACCACGGTGTAGGTCAGCTCTTTGAGCTTGAGGGCCAGCTCGAAGGCCGTGCAGTAGTTGAAGCCGCGGCCGATGGCGATGCAGGCGCTCATGTAGCGGTAGCGCTCGGCTACGCGGTCGACACCGGGCAGCGCCAGCGCCTGGGCCGCCACCCCAGGAATGCGCTCTAGCGCGCTGCGCAGGCTGGCGTCGCCGCTGAGGGCCACGCTGAGCAGGGCCAGCGCGGCCAGCGAGGCGGTGTAGGTCTTGGTGGCGGCCACCGACCGCTCCTCGCCGGCGTGCAGGTCGAGCACGAAATCGGCCGCCTGCGCCAGGTCCGACTGCGGAAAGTTGGTGATGACGGCTGTCAGCGCGCCCTGGCGACGCGCCTCGGCCAGCACCGAGACGATGTCGGGGCTCTTACCGCTCTGGCTGATGCCCAGCACCAGCGCATGGCCGAAGCGAGGCGGTCGGCCATAGATGGTGAACAGACTGGGCGTGGCCAGGCCGACGGTGAGGCCGTTGTGCGCGCCCAGCAGGTACTGAGCGTAGCGGGCCGCATTGTCGCTGGTGCCGCGCGCCGCGATCACCACGTGCTCGATCTGCCGGCGCTGGATCTCGGCCGCCAGGGCCTCGGCCGTCCCGCGCTCCTCCAACAACAGCCGCGCCAGCACGGCCGGCTGCTCGTGAATCTCGCGGTACAGGTTGGTGGATTGAAGGTCGATCATGCTCACCTCTTGTTGCCGCGGATGCACGCGGAAAACGCGGATCAAAAGCAATTACAGTAGTTCACGATTTGGCTCGTGGTGTGCACTCTAGCACGCTGTTGAACATTGACAGATTGACCCGACAATGAAGCTGGGCATGCGAGTCGTGCGTTGGCGGCAACCACCGG
>DAOUBX010000063.1:0-6175 GCA_034432445.1 Anaerolineales bacterium | reverse complement strand
CGCCGTGAGGCAGGAGGTCGCCGACCTCGTTGGATCGCATCCACGAAGGGCGCGCAGGCACACGAAGAGAGGCAACTCCTGCGTGGCCCTTCGCGCTCTTCGTGGATTGCAGTCGTCCCTCCGTCCGTTTCTGCCGCGGAACTTTTCTCCCCCTCGGCCGAGGCTTACATCTCTTCCTGCACGCTGTAGCGGAAGCGTTTGCGCGCGTCGAGCATGGCGCGGCGCAGGATCTCGTGCACATCCGTGGGGTGTTTGACGTTGCGCAAGACGACCTCCGGCTTGGAAGGATCGGCGCTGCGCACGTGGATGTCGCCGATGTTCAGCGCGCGCTCGCCCAACCCCTGCTCGAGGTCGATGTCCTGGATGCGGATCAACTCGATGTCCTCGCGGTCCTTGCCCAGCAGGCCGCTGATGATGCGCAGGCGTTCGTTGGTGATCTTGTAATCGGTCACCAGGGAGAGAAAGGGACGCCCTTCCCAGAGGATTTGCTCGTCGCTGCTCAGGGGGCCGGCCGCGACCGCGGCTGCGCTGCGTTGCGGCAAGCCGGCCTCGTCCATCATGTCGTCCACGGCGACCAACACGCCGTCGGCGATGGCGTTGACGAGGGCGTTGAGCTGATCGGAGGGCAGCGCGCTGACCTGCACGCCGCTTTGGGCGATGGATTGCCAGATACTGGCGACGACTTTACTTTTGGCTTGATCGAGGTTCATCGGGGGCTCCTGATCACTCGCAGTTCCCCGGCGCGCCTTGCGCTTCTGCGGAACTGGGGGAACTGAGGGAATTGGTGAAGGCATTAACGCCGGTCGATTACAAACGTGGGGACGGATGAACCGCCGCCGGCTGTGACATTGAGCAGCGGCTCGGTGGACAGGCGCGTCAGGCAGCCGTCCATGTATTCGCCGTAATAGCAGAAGGGTGCGGTGTCGAACTGGCGGTCGAGAATGTAGAGACGGCCGTCGACGAGGCTGGGATAGGGCTCACGCGGGATGGTGACGCGTTCCTGAACGACGTAGGAGCTCTGCAAAGCGGCTTGCAGCGCGGCCTGCCATTGGCTGTCGTCCACGGTCCAGCCCAGCACCACGCCCTTGCCGCCGTAGTCGTCGTTGGGCTTGAGCACCAATTGCTCGCGGTTCGCCAGGATGAAGGGGACCAGGTCGATGGTTTGGCCGTTGCGATCGCTCGTGCGCCGCTCCTCGACAACGCGTGTCCAGGGGATGTGATCGGCGATGGCCTGCTGTTCTTCGTAGTCAAAGAGATGGGCGTTGCGCTCATCGCTGAGCACGGCCAGGCTGGCTTTCTTATAGAGCAGCTTGCAGGCAAAGGGGTTGACCATGCACACAGCGTTGTCGCGCACCGCGCGCACCACAGCGCTGTCCAGCCCGCCCCAGTCCAGCAGTTCCGAGATCAGCACCCGCTTGTAGATCAGGTCGATCTCGAAGCCATCGTCCACCAGTTTGCCGTTGCGGTATTCCACGTGGCGTGGGTCGACGATGCGGCACTCCAGCCCTTGCGACTCGAAGTATGCCTGGAAGAGGCCAAACTCGCTGTAGGTGGGCACCTCGCCCCAGTCCAGGATGGCAATGCGCGGCCGTTCACGGCGTCCTAGCCACTGCTGATACGACTCCAGCAGGGCATGCAGCACCCCCTCGCGCGCCGGCAACGGCCGTACGACGTAGCGATGCATGAACGCGCCCATGACCGGCAAGCCGTAGAAAACGTTGGAGAGCACGTCGTTGTAGGCTGAGGCAGCCGGCGTCTCGGCGTTATACTCGTTGAACTTCAGCGCAAAGCTCTCCGGCACGAAGAAGGCGTCCAGGCGCGAGACCGGCGTGGGCCAGCGATAGCCCGGATCGTGCAACACCAGCTGTTCTTCCAACTCGGTCAAGCCGAACTGGCGGCGAAACGCAGCGTCGGCGATGGCCGCGCGGTGGATGCGGTCGAACGCGCGCAGCAGAACGCCCACGCGCTGTTGGACATAGCGGAACTGCTGGAAGGTCATGAAGCGCGGTCGCAGCACGGTGGCGAGCGGCCGGTCGCCGAAATAGAGGCCGCGCTTGCGCTGCTGGGCCTCCAACTGCGCCTGCGAGGCCTGCGCCATGTCGTCGGTCAGCAGGTCGTGGTAGTACTGGATGGCTGAGTGTGTCATGGTGTGATCTCGCCGCTAGCGGGGGAGGAGGGTGCGTCAATCGTGTCCGCTCAGATACAACCGGAGCATCTCTTTCCAGTAGGGCCAGTCGTGCGCCCAGCCATCCCAGATGCGCAGGGCGTGCCAGATGCCCTTGCTCCACAGCAGCTGCGAAAAGTGCTCGGTCGCGCCGCGCAGAGGCTCGGTTTGGCTGGTGGTGAGGATGATGTCCATAGCGCGCATCTGCGCCAGCCGCGTTGGATCGTTCTCGTTGGCGATGAACTCCACGGGGTTGTTGAAGTAGATGTTGTTGTCGTGGTGGCCATCGGTCCAATCGCTGATGTCGTACAGGCCGTTCATCGCCAAGACGCGCCCCACCAAGTACGGATAGCGGAAAGAGAAGTTGACCGCATGATAGGCCCCAAAGCTGGCGCCGGTGACGATCAAGAAGGGGTTGGGGTTGCGCTGGGTGAAGGGAATCACCTCGTCGCGGATGTAGCTGTCGTACTGCACATGGCGCCAGGCGCGGTCACCCGGCCACTTCCACCGCGCATACCAGCTCTCTTCATCGACGCTGTCCACACAGAAGACCTGCAACCAACCTTTTTCGATGGGGTCGCGCATGGTTTCGATCAGGCCGCGGTCCTCCCATTCGTAGAAGTGTGCCCTGGAGGTTGGAAACACCAGCACCCGCGCGCCGGCATGTCCAAATACCAGCAGCTCCATGTCGCGTCCCAGGGCCGGGCTGTGCCAACGATGATACTCTCTGTTCATGATCTTTCCTTCCGCTGCTGAATTGCGAGGACGAGGGGTGCAGCGCATTCTACTTGCTTGCGCCTGGTTGTCAAACAGCGCCTGGCCGGCACGCGCAACCGTCCTGCGCGCCAAACGCCACCCCAGCCGCGCTAGAGGGTCTGTTGCACGCTAAGGAGCTAAAGCGCTCGCCCCCCGTACTGGCGTTGGTAGTACTCCTGATAGTGCGCGCCGCTCTTGATCTTGCGCCACCACCACTCGTTGTCCACGTACCACCGCACCGTCTTCTCGATGGCCTGCGCGCAGGTGTGACGGCTCTGCCAGCCCAACGCCTCCAGCTTGCTCACGTCCAGCGCATAGCGGCGGTCGTGGCCGGGGCGGTCGATCACCGGCTGGATCAAGCTGTAGGGCTTGCCGAGCAGGTCCAGCACCAGATGCGCCATGTCGATGTTGCGCATCTCGCTGCCGGTGCCGACGTTGTAGATCTCGCCGACCCGGCCGCGGTGCAACACGACATCGATCCCCTCGCAGTGATCCAAGACATACTGGTAGTCGCGCATCTGCAGGCCGTCGCCGTAGAGCGGCAGCGGCTTGTCATCGATGGCGTTGGTGACGAAGAGGGGAACGACCTTTTCGGGATACTGATAGGGCCCGACGTTGTTGGAGCCGCGGGTGATGGTCACCGGCACGCCGAAGCTGGTGTGGTAGGCCAGGCATAGCAGGTCGCCACCGGCTTTGCTGGCAGCGTAGGGGCTGCGCGTGTGCAGGCGGTCTTCCTCGCGCGACCGACCCTCTAGCACCTGGCCGTAGACCTCGTCGGTGCTGATCTGGTGATACCGCTCGATCTGATGTCGGCGCGCTGCCTCCAGCAGCACGTAAGTGCCGAACACGTCGGTGCGCAGGAACTCGTCCGGTTCCATCAGGGAACGGTCGACGTGCGTGGCGGCGGCAAAGTTGACGATCGTGTCGATGCTGTGTTCGCCGAGGGCGTGCTCAACGGCGTCGGCGTCGGCGATATCGCCCTGAACAAAGCGGTAGCGCGGGTCGTCAGCTACGTCCCGCAGGTTGTCCAGGTTGCCGGCGTAGGTCAGCTTGTCGTACACCAGGACATGGTAGTCAGGATAGCGGTGCAGCAGGTAACGCACGAAGTTGGAGCCGATGAAGCCGGCGCCGCCGGTGATCATGAAGTTGCGCATGGAGGGGTCTCCTCGGAGTGGAAGTAGGTGACGTAATCAGTCATGCCGCCATGCGTGACGAGCGAGCAGATGTTTGCCGAGGATGACCGGCATGCCCGGGGCAAGACCGCCCATCCAACGGAAGCGCGATCGGCGGCGCGGGCGGGCATCAGCGAAGGACGCGCGCTCGGCTGAGAGGTTCGGGACGAGCCAGGCTTTCCTCCCACGGCTCTGCTCGCGGCAGCATAGCATCCAGAGTTAACGTCGGCATGGCGCGCGGCAGACGCTGCAGGGTGGACGGCAGCAGCGGCGCCATGTGCACACCGGGCCGGAGGCGATGTTGAATGCGCTCTTCCAACCCGCCAAGGAAGTTCAACACGGTGACCGAGTTGCTCAGCATGTCCAACACACCCTGGATCGCGTGCTCAGCGGCGTCGAGCCGCAGGGCCAGCTCCGGCATGACCTCGGTCAGTAGATGGGTGCGAAAGGCGCTGTCCTCGCCCCCGGCGCCCGCGTGGTAGGCCGGCAAAAAGGTCTCGACCCAGTACTGCTCCGCCCGGCGAAAAGCGGGCGACAGCAAGTCGGCGTACAGGCGCACGCGCATCGTGTGCTGCGTTTCCTCGAAACGACAGAAGCGCGCTGCGTGGAGAGGGTAGAGGTCGAAATAGGGTCCCACTTCGAAGGTCGACCACTTGCTGTAGGCGTCGCTGAGCCGCTCCAGTTTCTGCGCGAGCTCCAGGACAGCTTGGGCAGTCTGTTTTGTTTGCTCTGGAACGGCCGGGTCATCGTCGACCTGATAAGCCGGCACTAAGGGCGCGCGCTCGAACCAGGCAGCTGCCGAGCGCACGCCCCAGGCTGTGTGGCTTTGCAAAATACCGGCGACTAAAGCCGGCAGGGAGTTCGGCAAGGTGATCTCCGTGCGCTCGTCCTCACAGAATGCCCACCTTGCTGTGGTCCCCCAACGTCAGCTTATAGGCCTTTGGTTTGAAAGGCGAGCGGCGCAGCTCGGCATGGCGGCCGATGAGGCTGTCAGCAATACGCACCGGGATGTCCTCGATGATGGCGTGCTCCAGCACGATGCAGTGCTCGATCTCGCTGTCCTCGACAACGCAGTGGTGATAGATCGACGTGAAGGGCCCCACGTAGGAGTTGACGATGCGCGTCTTCTCGCCGATGATCGTGGGCCCGCGCACCACGCTGTTGATGATCTCGGCGCCGTCCTCCACCGTAACGTTGTCACTCACGCGCGAGTCCTTGTCGACGAAGCCGCGGATCTCGTGTCGCAGCTCTTCGAGCACCTTGTCGTTGGCGTTGAGCATGTCGTCCGGACGCCCTGTGTCGATCCACCAGCCGCGGTGCACGTAGGGATGCACGGCATAGCCCTGGTTGACCAGCCACTGGATGGCGTCGGTGATCTCCAACTCGCCGCGCCAGGAGGGCTGGATGGCGTTGACGGCCTCGAACACGTGATGATCGAACATGTAGATGCCCACCAGCGCCAAGTCGCTCGGTGGCTCCTTGGGCTTTTCGATCAGCCGCTTGATGCTGCCATCCTCGGCCAGCTCGGCCACGCCGTATTGCTCTGGATGCTCGACGCGCGTCAGCACGATCTGGCTGTTCCAGGCGCTGTTGGCGAACTGGCTGATCAGCCCGCTGATGCCGCCCTCGATGACGTTGTCGCCCAAGAACATGACAAAGCGGTCATCGCCCAGGAAATCACGGCTGATTTTGACGGCGTGCGCCAGGCCCAGGGGCGCCTCCTGTGGGATGAAGGTCACGTTGACGCCCCAGCGACCGCCCCGGCCTACGGCCTCGCGCACTTGGCGGGCGTTGTCGTCGATGCCCACCACGATGCCGATCTCGGTGATGCCCGCGTCGCGGATCGCCTCGATCACGCGGAACAACACCGGCTTGTTGGCCACCGGCACCAACTGCTTGGCGCTGGTGTAGGTCAGTGGGTACAGGCGCGAGCCCTTCCCACCGCTCAATATCAACCCTTTCATAAACCTGTCTTCCTCGTAACTGTTCAGATGCCGGGCACTTGCGACCGGTTTACAGCTTGAGCCGGCTCTGCAGACGCCCTGGCCAGCGCGCAGCCTTAAGTGCCCGACACCTAGGGCTG
>DAOUBX010000062.1:0-4171 GCA_034432445.1 Anaerolineales bacterium | reverse complement strand
GCGGCCTGCTGCAGAAGGAACTGCTGGCGGACCTGATGCAGATCACCGACCGGAACAAGATCACCCGCGCCGAGGAGGGCGCCTTCGGCTTCGGCCCGATCTTCAAGTTCCCCTTCGTTACCATTGAGGCCGTCTACCCGGTGGATAGCCGCACGCTGCTGGTGCTCAACGATAACAACTACCCCTTCAGCGCAGGCCGGCGCCCCGGGCTGGCCCCCGACGATAACGAGTTCATCCTGGTGAGTCTGCCGAAGAGCTTGAATCTCAAGCGACGGTAGCTACTACTACAACGAAGTTTTGCCTTGAGCCGCATCAGTACGCCGTACGCCTGTCACCCTGAGCGGAGGCGTAGCCGGAGCGAAGGCTCTCGGTATGGCATCACAGCCGGGATTCCGAGCGAAGCGAGGAATGACAACCCTCATCTACGACAACACGGGGATTAAAAGGATCGGGAGGGCTTTGCCCTTCCAAAACGAACCACGGGCAGGGGAATGGGGAAACCAGGTTTCCCCATTCTTCATATCGTCAGTGCGGCCAGACGCTGCAGCAAACGCTGGTAGAAGCGCCGCTGCCGGCCAAACTGGGTGAGCTGTGGCGTGATGCAGATGTCCAGGCAGATCATAGGCGCCGGTGTCACCGTCGATGCCGTTGAAGACCAGCATGTCGTCGGGCATGGGTTAGCTCCTGATCATTGTTCCCCGCGACGCTCGGCTATTTCATTGGCGAGCGTCTCCCGGCGCAGCGGTGGGGCCCTACCTCAGCCAGATCAGCGGCGTTGCGGTAATGCGACCGCCCGCTACGCCGCCTGTACCTTGCCAATCCCTGCGTTGATCAGGCGCAGCAACTCCTTCGACCGCCGCAGGCCCGGGCTGATCTGAGCCTCGAATGCCAGCTTGCGGGCGATCGCCGCATTGACGTCGCCATCGTCGAGCAGGGCCTTGATCTCATCCACCGCCGTATTCATTGGCTCAAGGAAGGCGCCAAAACCCTCGATGAGCCCGGCACGGTTGATCGCCATCTGGTCAAGCTCTGTTTTTAGCTGTTCATAGGTTGTATCGTCGAGTAGCGGACGCAGCCGAGGTAACGTGTCGGCCTTGAGTCGCATCATCTCGCGCAGCAGCGCCTGCTCATCGCTAAATGTCTCCTGATCATAGTAGGCTTTGAAGCGCAGGTAAAATGGCTGGAACTGCGCGGCGAAGGTCGCTGGGTCGCCACCGACGGCGCGGAACTCCGTGCCATACTGCACCAGTGTGCGAAAACTACCCTCGAAGGAACCCAGCAGGCGCTCCAGTTCCATCACCAGTTGCTTGCCATGCTCTTCGCGACGGGCGACCTCCAGCGCGCGATCCACGGTTGTGGTGACACTGCCGATCGCTGCGATCGACCTGCCCACCGGGAAGTCGACAATCTGGCTGTCGGGGAGGCGGCAGAAGAGCACTGGCACACCCCAGTCCCACTGGTCTTGCACCAGCGCACGTGCTTCGTTGGTTGCCAGATCGGCCAGGCCGTGGTGCAACAACCGCGTGTAGAACTGGCTGGTGAAGAGTCGCGCGGTATCGGTGCCTACCCGGTCCGCCATTGCAATGACGGCAAGGACACCGCAACGCTCGACCAGCGCCGGGCCTAGCGGAACCAACGCATCATGGCGGTTGCGTGCCGCGCTTTCGCAGGCGGCCAGGAAGCAGAGTGATGGTGGCGTTTTGACCAGAGAAAACGCTTCGAGTAAGCGATCGGTTTTGGCTAGATCGACTTGGCCGGAACCATCTTCAAGATAGAGTGCTGTGCCACGTTCTGTGACCGCACCATGACAAAGAATATGGACCATGTGATATGTCTCAGCCAGCGCCACGCGTAACGCATTAACAGTGGGCGGAGCGGCCGTGCCCGACTCCAGGTAGGTGACGCTGACGTCGGGCAGTGTGTCCAGCAGGGTATGCAACTGCTGCCGTTCCGTGGCGCTGATCGGATCCAGGCCGAACTCCTCCAGATTACTGGGCGAGGCGATCACGGCGAGCATCCGCAGCGGACGCTCGGTCACCGGCACGGGCCGATCCCAGCTCTGCGCGAGGACATAGCGCGAAAAAGGGGTGGCGGCAGTCGCGGCCAGCGGCAGCCAGTTGCCATCGATCGGTGCAAACAGCCGCTCCCAGGCGATGCTCTGAAGTTCTATCGGGTCGAGCCGTAATTGGACACGCAAGGCCTCCTGGCGTGCTTCAATGGCGGCCAGCGTCTCGCGAAAGGCGGTGCCGATAGCGCCTTCGGCGAAGAGCATCGCTCCCAGGGCGGGACCATAGGCGCGCGGATCGGTCGCTGCTTCAGCCAGGCGGGCAGTGTCGAAGTGGATGGCGCCAGGCGGGAAACCGCGCCAACCAGGCACATCGAGTTCTACCGGATAGGTCGCGCTTGCATCAGCAGCTGCAGCGATGCGGATTTCGACTCGGCGGTACTCTTCACGAGGGCCCGCAGTCTCGGATAGGAGCATGCACGACCTCCCTATTCTTCTGACATAGCATGCGGAAATGCCAGGAAACTTACTTTACAGACTACTACTAAAGACCAGCGCTGGGGTCTGGCTGCCACCCAGGCGTCTTTGCAGCGCCGCCTTCGTCGCCTCAGTGCCGCGCCGTGGATCCAGCGTCCAGCAGGCCTCTGCACGAAGCGCCTGCGACAACGGGTCGATGAGATAGGTGAGACTCTGCTCGGTGGCTGGATCGCTGTTCAGATGAGTCACGCCGAAGAAGCCGGCCCGCCTTGGAAGCTGGAGCAGAGAACACGGAACAACTCCCTACCCTCCGCGTTCTCTGCAGTAAAAGTTACGCTCCCAACCGCATACGCACCAGTTCACGATAAGCCGCGTTCAGTGCGCGCACCGCGTCCAGGCGCAGGAAGGTCAGGTTGGTGTGCTGCACGTTGTCGTCCTCGTCGTCGCCATCGCGGATGGGCACCCCGCCGCGGCGCAGCCAGTTGGTCACCTGGTCAATCGTCGGCAACTCGCCTGCGTAGCGCTGATAGAACTCCTGCAGCAGCAGGATGACCCCCGCCGTCACCGGGGTGGCCTGGCTCGTGCCGTGCTGGATCGACTCGCCGTGGGGGCCGTTGATGCCCGAGGAGGTGACCGGCGCACCCGGGGCGAAGATCTCGGTCCGCGTGGCCCGGTTGACGCTCTGGTGCAGGCGCTGCGAGAAGGGCGTGATCTGGCCGGCGCGGGTCGAGAAGGCTTTGGCGCCGCTGCCGTAGCTGAACGCGCCGGACTCCGCGTCGTACACCGCGCCGACGCTGATCGTCTGGCGGATGATCGCTGGGAAGCCCATGCCCTGCCGGCTCTCGTGGCGGAAGTAATCGTTGCCCGCGGCGACGACCACGGCCACCCGGGCCTGGCGTAGGGCGGCGATCTTCTGCGCCAGGGGACCGCTCGCGAAGGGCGCGTCGTTAACGTAGTTACCGCCGTCGCCCAGCGACATACAGACAGCGCCGATCTTGTGGGCAGCGTGGTGCTGCAATACCCAGTCGAGCGCCTGGTCGACCCAGGCAAAGCTGCCGCCGCCGTTGTTGCGCAGCACCTTGAGCGGTACGACGCCGGCCTCGGGGGCCATGCCGATGTGGTCGCCGCCGGCCAGCACGATGCCGGCGACGTTGGTGCCATGGCCGTTGCCGTCGGTCACGTTGTTCGGGTCGCCGTCGTTGTCGGGCGTGAAGTTGCGCATCGCCACGATGCGCCCGGCGAAGTCAACGTGCTGGGTATTCAGCCCCGTGTCTAGCACGGCGGCGCAGAGCCCCTTGCCACTGACCTTGAAGCGTTCCCGTGCCTGGCTGGCGCGCACGAACTCGTCCACCTCGACCAGAAACGGCACCTGCGGACTGTCGAACTGCACCGCGGGCGGCTCGACGGGCTGGATCTCGGTTGGAAACTCCGTCGCGGTCATCGCTCACCTCCTTGTGAGAATAAACGTCTGACGGATCGTATGCCGGTGAGGCTCGCATTCCGGCGCCTGACGCGTACTCCCTCGATCGTCCCCGGCCTTCGTGGTCGCACTGATCATACCACGTGCTCCGGAGAAAAATACGACCCGGGGCCTCCCCGCTTTCAAGGGTAGAGTTTTTGCTAGGCCGCATTGGAAAGCGGTCGATAGGCTGAAGGACGTTCGACATGGGTGTCAAGACTTTTTGGCCA
>DAOUBX010000061.1:0-6481 GCA_034432445.1 Anaerolineales bacterium | reverse complement strand
CGCACCACCAGCCGCCTGGAACGCTTCAACCGCACTATTCGGTTCCGGTTGAAAGCCGCCAATGCCTTTCATTCCGACGCCGGTCTGCAAGTCATGATGGCCCAAGAGACACATGCGTTCAATCACCCACAAGCATTGAACTGAATTTCAACCGAAAGACGTACACTACCTGTGTCGACCGCCGGGGCGGCAAACCAGGTTTGGCGTTTTATGCGGCAATGCCGGATAAAATAACCACCTCCCTCCCTCACAACTGCGGCAGGCTTGCCAAGGAGTTCGAAGATGTCTGATCGCCCGCCGGAAACGCCCGTCTGAGCCATTGACTCGCTGGGGCAGTTGCAGTATACTAAGGCTGTAAAAGCGTAGCGCTTCTCCTACTCCGCGAAAAGTCGCCATCTGTGGCGGCCTGCTCCCTTCCCCACGTGAAGGATCGAGCTAGCGGAGTAGGTTCTTTTGCTGGAACTCAACCACCTGCCGCATCTTGGTGTGAATGTAGTTGAAGGCTTCGCTGTCCTTCTTTGCATCGCGTCGCAGGACGGCGCCTGCCACAAGGTCAGCAACCTGGATCAACGACTCGTTATGGGAGCGACGCACGAGAATACGCCGGAACCCGTGTACGATCTCACGAGCCTTTAGCACGCGTCGTAGCTCATCTCGTGTCTGTTTGGGAGAGCCAAACTCATCCAGGATCAGCGTTCCACCTGTGCGTTGCTCGACTGGAATGGCGCAGATCAGTTCAGAGACAAAGTACAGGTACACGTCGATCCCAGACATGACTCTGAACAGCTCCGGCAGCGTCGTCTTGTCCACGATGATCGCCCAGGCGTCGAAGTCCGCATCCTGGAGCGCCGAAAACACCTGGCGGCGCAGTTGCGTAGAGGCCAGCCGGTTGAAGTGAAAGTCGAAGTCCTGTGGCAAGTGAGTCTGCTGACGCAGCCGGGCCAACTGAGCGCGCAAAGCGTCCGGGGCTTGTGTAGCGACCACGGCAACAACGAAGTAGCGCGATGCGCCCTTACCAAAGGCGAAACTCACGTCGCCCGCCTCGTCGCCGGCAAACGTAAAGGTCAACATGCGCTGTTACCGGACTGGCTGATCATCAGCCATGTGATCAAGCGGTTGGTCTCGATTGCTAAATGCGAGGGGAGTTGAGGTCATCGGGGATTCCCTTCCAGGACTGATCCATCTGACTATCATGACCCGCTAGCGGCCATCTGCACCCACAGCCGCCGATCGTCACGAAGTCGAACTGTGGGAGCGAGGCGTCGACAGGGCCAGCCCCGATCACGCCGTCATTGTACCTGAGATCGACCGCAGCAGCAAGCGAGGCTAGGTCGAAGCAGGCGCGCCTATTCAGGTTTGGCGTTTTATGCGGCAATGCCGTATGACAGGACCATCTTCCTCCCTCACAACTGCGGCAGGCTTGCCAAGGAGATTGAAGATGCCAAAGCGCGATATCGGACAGGAGATACTGGACGGGATCCAGGAGATCAAGGCTTACAAGGCCGGCCACGTTGACCTGCGCACGCGCACACTGACCGCGCCAGCGCCTCCCCAGGCGATCCGCGCGCAGCTCAATCTGTCGCAAGCAGCTTTTGCCGGCCTGATGGGGGTCAGCGTGCGCACCGTGCAAGACCGGCAGCAGGGCCGCCGGCAGCCCATCGGGCCGGCCAAAGCCCCGCGGCGCATCGCCGAGCAGCATCCTGAGGTCTTTGCCCAGTTGGCATGAAGCTGGGCGACTTGTCGGGCGCTGCCTCCTCGGCTATGATTCAACCGAAGTTGGCGCGATACGGAGTACGACCCATGGAACTGACGCTAGAAGACATTATCCAAGACCTGAGGGCGCTGGACAGCCGCATCAGGGCCTACGAGCGCAAGTACGGCATCACGTCCGAGGACTTCTACACCCTCTATCAAGAGGGACTACTCGACGATGAGGGCTACGAGCAATCGACTGAGTTCACTCGCTGGGCCAGCGCTTACGCTCTCAAGCTCGAGCGTGAGTCGGCATTCAGGGCGACCAGTCGTGCCTTCGTAAGTGATCTGCGCCGCCAGACCTCTGGCCAGTCGCTGCATTTGACCCCGAATCCAGACTTGGCTGCGGCGTAATGCTACCTGATCTCCCCACGTACGAGCGGTTTATCTACTCGCTGCAGTAGAGGTACGCGTCCATCCGGCATTCGACCCTGGTCATCGTCCGGCATGGAGCCACCTTTGCTGAGCTTACCGGTGTGATCACTTTCGACAATGACATCACACTGGAGGTGTGGGAGGACTTGGACTTCAACCAACGGTTGATCCGAGGTTACAGCTATGCCGTCAACAAGGGAGGACAACGGCTATTGGTACGACCCGCAGCCTCATCCGAACGATCCTGCATTGGCATCAACGCATCCCCACCACAAACATATTCCACCAGAAATCAAGCGCCACCGCATTCCTGCACCAGGCTTGGGCTTCGATCAACCCAACCTGCCCTTCCTGATTGAGGAGATCGAACGCCACCTGCTGTCCGCTCAATAACCGTCCACCGTCCACCGATTACCGTCTAGGATGCATTTGAAGTCCGCTGAGACCTTTCGGGTTTCAGTGCGTTAGCGACGACTCGTGATCGACACGGCGACTGCGTTTGCGGCGATTCTTGATCGACAACGGAAACCCGAAAGGTCTGACGGTCAACCAAACATCAGGGAATTCCCCTACAAAGACTCTCCCTTTCCCCGCTACACCGCGCCGCGGCAATGTGATAGACTTCACCTGAAACCTGGAACTCCGATCCCGGCATGCCTGTGGACGCCCCCGTCTATGGCGGCCGGGACGCTGGCCCCGTGAGCCAGCCAGGGTGACGGCGGAAACGCCGCCGCCTGCCGTATTCGCAAAGGAGCGCTGGCCCAGGCCGGCTGCTCCTTTTTCGCACTTAGGCGCCGGGCACTTGACGCCCTTCCCCGTTGGGCGCTCACCGTTCAAGGGCCCGGCGCCTGGGTCAGTTGGTTTTCTGGAGGTCTGTCCATGCCCGATCTGCACGAACAAGATGTCCTCATTCGCATGCAGGAGGACCTGAAGCGGGCGCTGGCCAAGGCGCCGGAAGATCGCCACTGGGTGATGGTGATCGACCTGCGCAAGTGCGTCGGCTGCCACGCCTGCACCATCTCCTGCGTGGCCGAGAACAAGCTGCCCCCCGGCGTGGTCTACCGGCCCGTGCTGGAGGAGGAGATCGGCCGCTACCCCAACGTCACCCGGCGCTTCCTGCCCCGCCCCTGCATGCAGTGCGAGAACCCGCCCTGCACCCCGGTCTGCCCGGTCAACGCCACCTACACCAACGAGGAAGGCATCATCGTGGTGGACTACGACCAGTGCATCGGCTGCCGCTACTGCATCACGGCCTGCCCCTATGCCGCCCGCACCTTCGACTTCGGCGACACCTATACGGCCAGCGCGCCCAGCGGCTTGCCCTTCATCGTCGGCCACGAGGTCTCCGACCAGTTCGACCGCCTGTCGCCCTTCGAGTACGGCGAGCGGCGGGAGCGCGTCGGCGAGGAGTCGCCCATCGGCAACGTGCGCAAGTGCCACTTCTGCCAGCACCGGCTGGTGGAGGGCATGCTGCCCTCGTGCGTCACCACGTGCATCGGCCGCGCCACCCTCTTCGGCGACAGCAACGACCCCGACAGCGTGGTCGCGGAGATGATCGCCCAGCCCAACGTCATGCGGCTAAAAGAAGAGATGGGCACCGAGCCGCGCGTCTATTACCTGGTGTAGGCGCAGAGGAGGAAATCATGACGTTCAAACGCTTGGTCTACGCAATCTGTATCATCGGCCTGATCTTCGGCATCTGGGGCCTCTTCAACCGCCTGACCCAGGGCCATCAGGACGCGGGCTACGGCTCCTACGTGGTGTGGGGCCTGTGGGTGGCCATGTATCTCTTCTTCGCCGGCGTGGCGGCCGGCTGCTTCATGGTGGCCACGCTAGACCTGCTGTTCCGGGTCGAGGTGTTCAAGGGCACCGGCCGGCTGGCGCTGTGGGTGGGCCTGGTGAGCCTGGCCGCCGCCCTGTTCCAGATCTGGCTTGACCTGGGCCATCTGGACCGCATCTGGAAGGTCTACCTGCAGGGCAACCCCCAGTCGGTCATGGCCCAGATGGTCTGGGGCTACACCCTGTTCGGCCTGCTGATGCTGGCCGCGCTGTTCCTGGCCACGCGCAACCCCGATAGCAAACTGCTGCGGGTGTTGATGATCATCGGCCTGCCGCTGTCGCTGTTCGTCAGCGGCGCGGTGGGCGCGCTGCTGGGCGTGCAGGCCAGCCGCCCCTTCTGGCACGTGGGCCTCTTCCCCGTGCAGTTCCCCGTCTTCTCCCTGGCCAGCGGCGTGGCCGCCATGCTGGCGGTGATCGGCCTCTTCGGCTCTGACCAGGACCCCAACTGGCGCAAGCAGATCCACATCCTGGCCATCGCCACGGTGGTGCTGGCCTTCGTTAAGCTCTACTTCCTGTGGGCCGACCTGTCGCAAACCCTCTACGGCAACATGCCGCAGAACGTAGCCGCGGCCCAAGAGATGCTCTTCGGTCGCTGGTGGTGGTCCTTCTGGATCGTACAGATGCTGTTCGGCACGGTCATCCCGATCATCGTGCTGCTCATCCCCAAGTGGCGCGACAACCCGAAGGTGGCCGGCTGGATGGGCGTGTTGGTGCTGATCGGCTTCGGGGCCGCGCGCAGCAACATCGTGTTCCCCGCCCTGTCCGTGCCGGAGCTGGAGGCGTTGACGCGCGCCTTTTCCGGCCCGCGCCTGAGCTTCGAGTACACGCCGACGCTGATGGAGTGGGCAATCACCCTGGGCGCGACGGCTGCGGTGATCCTGGCTGTGCTGATCGGCTCCAAGCTGCTGCATCTGATGCCCGAGAAGGAGATGGCTTAACATGAACGAACAGACTGAACTCCCGGTGGGCGCAGTGGATACGGCAGAGAACGGCGCCTGCCCCTACGAAATCACCCGCCGCGACTTCCTCAAAGCCTCGGCCGTGGTAGGCGGTTCGGCCTTCCTGTTGGCCAGCCTGCCCCAGGCCATGACCACTATCCAGCAGGTCATGGCGGCGGCCGAGGGAGAAGGCTTCTTCGAGGCTCTGCCCGAAAACCAGCTCTACACCGTCTGCCTGCAGTGCAACACCGGCTGCGGCATCAAGGTCAAGCTGCAGAACGGCTTGGCCGCCAAGATCGACGGCAATCCCTACAGCCCCTGGACCATGTGGCCGCACGTGGCTTATGACACACCGGTCAAGGACATGGCCAAGGTCGAGGGCGCGCTGTGCCCCAAGGGCCAGGCCGGCCTGCAGACCGCCTACGACCCCTACCGCCTCACGGCCGTGCTCAAGCGCAAGCCAGGCAGCCGGCGCGGCGAGGGGCAGTGGGTCACCATCCCCTTCGACCAGGCCATCGACGAGGTGGTCAACGGCGGCGACCTGTTTGGCGAGGGCCGCGTCGAGGGCTTCAAGGACCTTTATGCGCTGCGCGACGCTGCGTTGGCCAAGGAAATGGCGGACGCGGTCAAGAAGATCGTGGACGAGAAGGACAAGGACAAGAAGCAGGCGCTGGTCGAGGAGTTCAAGACCACGTTCAAGGACCACCTGGACGTGATGATCGACCCCGACCATCCCGACCTGGGGCCCAAGAACAACCAGTTCGCCTTCGTCTGGGGCCGCATGAAGAACGGCCGTGGCGACCTGGTCACTCGCTTCGTCAAGGAGGGCTTTGGCTCGAACAACGCCAACGGCCACACCACCGTCTGTCAAGGCAGCCTCTACTTCTCGGGCAAGGCCATGAGCGAGCAGTGGGACGGCAGCAAGTTCACCGGAGGCGACAAGTTCTACTGGCAGTCGGACACCGGCAACAGCGAGTTCGTGATCTACGTGGGCGCCAACATGTTCGAGGCCAACTACGGCCCGCCCCAGCGCGTGCCCAAGATGACCGAGAAGCTGGTGGACGGCTCCATGAAGTACGCGGTGCTGGACCCGCGGCTGAGCAAGGCCGCCTCCAAGGCCTGGCGCTGGCTGCCGGTCAAGCCGGGCACGGACGCGGCCGTGGCCATGGGCATGATCCAGTGGATCCTGGACAACGAGCGCTACAACCCCGCTTTTCTGGCTAACGTCAACAAGGCCGCGGCCACGGCCGCGGGCGAGAAGACCTGGACCACCGGCGCCTGGCTGGTGAAGATCAAGGACGGCCAGCCGGGCAAGTTCCTGCGGGCCGGCGAGCTGGGCCTGGTCACCGAGAGCACCGAGAAGGACGCCGAGGGCAAGGATGTCAAGGTCTACACCACCGCTGACGGCGTCAAGTTCCCCTTCGACCCCTTCGTGGCGCTGGTGGACGGCCAGCCGGTACCCTTCCATCCTAACGACGCCGAAGCCGCGCCGGTGATGGGCGACCTGTTCGTGGACACGAAGGTCGGCGACCATCAGGTCAAGACCGGCCTGCAGCTCATCGCCGAGGAGGCGCGCT
>DAOUBX010000060.1:0-28471 GCA_034432445.1 Anaerolineales bacterium | reverse complement strand
AAAGTACTGTTCTGGCTGACTCAAGCGATTAGAAACCGCTCCTGTTTGCACTCAGAAATAGAAGTGGTTTCTATTTGCGCAAAAACAAGGCCAGAGTCGCAATACGCGGCTGTAATTCCACGCTTTATTCAAGCAACCTTGCACGGAAAGCCGATCATAGTGCATGGCGATGGCACACAGAGTCGGGACTTCACCTACGTCGAGAACGTTGTCAATGCCAACATGCTTGCCTGCACCGCCCCGGGCGCCGCAGGCCAAGTATTCAACATTGCCTGTGGCGAGCGCCACACCATTCTGGGACTTATCGCCCAGATTGCCGAAATTGTTGGAACTCAGCCCCAGGTGATATTCACCGAGCGGCGCTCAGGCGATGTGCCGCACTCTCAGGCCGATATCAGGCATGCTGCCAATATGCTTGGGTACCAGCCGAAAGTCGGGTTTGCCGACGGGTTGCGGCAGGCTATTGACTGGCTGACTCATCACAGTTGACATAGGTGGGCGGTTGCTGCTTCGGCCTCCGTCCCAGGCGAGGGAACTCTAGCGTGTATCGTGTGCTTGGCAAACGTCTATTAGACTTGGCCATAACGATCCCGGCTCTTGTTGTTCTCACACCCATCCTGCTCTTGCTTGCCTTGCTGGTCAGGCGTTCCATGGGTGCGCCGGTAGTATTCTGGCAGCAGCGCCCCGGATTGGCTGGCCAGCCTTTCACCCTCTACAAGTTTCGTACCATGACCGACGCCCGCGACAGCCAGGGCAATCTGTTGCCCGACGCCGAGCGGTTGCCCCCCTTTGGTCGCTTCCTGCGCTCTACGAGCCTGGACGAGCTGCCGGAGCTATGGAACGTGCTAAGAGGCGACATGAGCCTCGTGGGGCCGCGACCGTTGTTGATGCAATACCTCGATCGTTACTCCCCCGAGCAGGCCCGGCGCCACGAGGTGCGCCCCGGCATCACCGGCTGGGCGCAGGTCAACGGCCGTAACGCGCTGACATGGGAACAGAAGTTCGCGCTGGACGTGTGGTATGTCGATCATCTTTCACTTTGGCTTGACCTCAAGATCATGGTCATGACCGTATGGAAGATCCTCAAGCGCGAGGGTATTAGCCAGCCGGGACAGGCGACCATGGAGGAGTTCCAAGGATAGATGACTTGCGCTTGAGTCAACGGCAGCGCTATGGTAGAATGCTGTTGAATGGCATGTAGCAACTGTTTTTTGACTCTGTACCGAAAGGCCAGGTGAGGCACATGGAACCATCTTACACCATCGTTTTCCGTAAAAACGCCGGGCAGTGGGTGGCGCTTTGTCTCGAGAATGGCTTGGTGAGGCAAGGCGCGACCAAGTCGAAGGCCGCTGAGAAGCTCCACCAAGCGATTGTATCTTTCGACGAAGGAACCCAGGACCAAAGCGACGTCTACCGATCCCCGATTTCGGTCAGGGACCTGCACGAGTTCCTGACGTTCGACGAGGGGCAGCCTATCACTTCTTACGAGCTACGGGCGGTATATGCCTGGGAATATCCCCTCCCTCAAGCCCAGAGAGCTGATACGCCTGCTCGAGTCAGCTGGCTGCAGCTCCTATCGAGAGGGTCGGGGAGATCATCGTCTGTACATGAGCGTTGTTGCCGGCCAGAAGCGCGTCGTTTCTATTGACATGGGGATTCGTGAGTTCTCGCCAGTTTATGTGCTGCGCATCTTTCGCCAATTCGGCCTGACCGACCAAGAGATCGATGATCTGCTCGGCCAATGACCCCGGCATCACAAACCTTGAGATCTACAACTCGAACAGTTCATGAGCGAACCTGGGCTGGCTGTGTACGCTGCTGATGCAATGCCTCAACTATTACACCCCAAGCAAGCCTGGCGCCACGAGGTGTGCACCGGCATCACCGGCTGGGCGCAGTTCAACGGCTGCAACGCACTGAGTTGGGAGCCGAAGTTCGCCCTGAATGTGCGGTACGTCGATCATCTGCCGTTTTCGCTCGATCTCAAGACCATGGCCCTGACCGTGTCGAAGATCCTCAAGCGTGAGGGCATCAGTCAGCCAGGCGAGGTTACAGCAGGCGAGTTCATGGGCAGCGAGTCATGAGCAAGCGCGTAGTGATCTTAGGTGCAGGCGGCCATGGACAGGTGGTCGCCGACATTCTTTGGCAGATGAACGCTAGCGGTACGGACGTGGTCCCGGTCGGTTACCTTGATGACAATCCGCGCTTGACCAAACAGCGGTTTCAGGACGTGCCTGTCTTAGGGCTGATTGCAGACCTGTCCCTTGTGTCTCATGATGCTGTGGTGGTTGCAGTAGGCGACAATGCAACGCGACGCCGGCTGTACGATGCCTTAATGCTGCGTGGAGAGAGTTTCTACATCTGCCGCCATCCCCGCGCGGTTGTCGCGTCAGGTGTGTCGATTGGCCCAGGCACCATGATATGTGCCGGGGCGATCATTAACCCCGGCAGCGTTATTGGGTCCAATGTGATCCTCAACACGGGCTGCACAGTAGATCACCACAATCGCATTGGCGACCATGTCCACATAGCGCCGGGTGTACACTTGGGCGGAGACGTCACAATAGGCGAGGGCACATTGGTTGGAATCGGTGCCACTGTGATGCCGGGCAGACACGTCGGCGCCTGGAGTGTCGTCGGCGCCGGGTCGTTAGTAAGCCGTGACCTGGGTGATGCGGTAACAGCCGTTGGTATGCCTGCGCGGGCAATTCGCCGCCGAGCGTTGCCACAGGAAGTGTCCGAAAATCAGGCGGTTTCTGGGCCTAAGCACTGATATGACACAGTATCCGTCTATCCTGTTGCCCCTGATCGCTCAGACCATATCGGGATCCCCGCATCCTCTGAATGGTCTGCGACATCATAATGACAAAGCCGCTTTAGTTGCCGCCGCGCTGGATCAGGGTGTCGGTCCGATGCTGCTTTGGGCTCTGGAGCGCCAAGGCGTTGACACGAGCGATCCTAATTGGGAGCCTCTGATTGCGGCGACGCGCCAGGTCACTATCCACTACGTGCTGGCTACGTCATCGCAAAAGCAGGTAAACGCAGCCTTGGTTCAGGCGGGTATCCCCACCATCTGGTTCAAAGGTGCCGACTTGGCGCGGACGGTATACGAGAAGCCATCGCTGCGCCCTATGGGCGACATCGATCTGCTGGTACCTTATGACTTGCGCCAGCCGGCCCTGGCGGTTGTCGAATCGCTGGGGTATCATTGCGAAGAAGCGGAGCTGTTCGAGGGCGCTCATGACCTGATCCACCACTATCACTTGCGCGGCAATGTTGCCGACGCGGTCCGTGTGGAGCTGCACTTTCGGCTGCTCGGCTATTCTGATCGGCTTCTGCCCTTAGAACAACTGGATTGGTTCTGGCAGTACACCCGGCCGTGGACCGATGGTGGCGTCACCTACACGTTTCTGCAGCCGGAGGCGCATCTGCTCTACCTCTGCGCCCACACCGTATTGCAGCATGGCGAAGCTGAGTTTCGCCTTCTACGCTATTTGGACTTGCACCAATTGCTCACCCACTCGCCGATGTTTGATTGGCAGGTGGTCGTAGATCAGGCCGTGGTGCTCGGTTGGACCTACGCTGTAGAACGCGCCTTGAGTCTGACGCAATACTTCTTCGCCACGCCCTTGCCCGAGGACTTGCTAGACACCTTGCGCCGCCGCCGGCCGGCTCACGAGAATGTGACCGTCGTGACCAATCGACAAGTGCGTGGCACGCGGTGGGACGGCATCCAAGCGCACTTCGCGACCATGAGCTGGCCGGCGCGCGCGCGGTTGGCCTGGCGGCTAGCCATCCCGCCCACAGCTTACATGCGCTGGCGTTACAACCTGCAGGCCGATTGGCAAATACCCCTCGCCTATCTTTACCGCTGGGCCAATGTGGCAAGCGAGATCGGCAAGACCATGGGCCGACGCATCAAGTCCAAACACCATTCCCCCATGTCCAAAACGCGTGGGATCAGCAGAACTGGCAAAGAATGACGCAACGCATCTATCTTTCTCCGCCGCACATGTCCGGCCGGGAGCACATGTACGTGCAGCAGGTGTTCGACTCCAACTGGATCGCGCCCTTGGGGCCGCAGGTGGACGCCTTCGAGGCGGAGTTTGCTGCGACGGTCGGAGCGCCCTATGCCGTGGCGCTCAGCTCCGGCACGGCCGCGCTGCACCTGGCGCTCATTCACCTGGGCATCGGGGCGGGAGACGAAGTGCTGGTCTCCACGCTTACCTTCTCGGCCAGCGCCAACCCTGTCGTTTACCTGGGAGCGCGGCCGGTCTTCATCGACAGCGAACAGGTCTCCTGGAACCTGGATCCGGCCTTGGTCTGCGAGACCATCGAGCGCAAGGCGCGTGAGGGCCGTCTGCCCAAGGCCGTGATCCCGGTGCATCTCTACGGCCAGAGCGCCAACCTCGCCCCGATTCTCGAAATCTGCGCCCGTTACGAGATCCCCGTGGTGGAAGACGCGGCCGAGGCGCTGGGTGCAACCTATGGCGGCCGCTCGCCGGGAACCCTCGGCCAGGCCGGCATCTTCTCCTTCAACGGCAACAAGATCATCACCACCTCCGGCGGGGGGATGTTGGTCTCGCCGGACAAGGAGCTGATCGAGCACGCCCGCAAGCTGGCCCAGCAGGCCCGCGACCCCGCCCCGCACTATGAGCACTCGGAGATCGGCTACAACTACCGCCTGAGCAACGTCCTGGCTGCCATCGGCCGCGGCCAGTTGCAGGTGTTGCCAGAGCGGGTGCGCCGCAAGCGCGAGATCTTCGATTCCTACCGCCGAGCCTTGGACGACCTGCCCGGTATCGCCTTCATGCCCGAGGCGCCCTGGGGCCGCTCCACCCGCTGGCTGACCGTCATCACTGTGGACCCGGCCCAGTTCGGCGCCACGCGCGAGGATATCCGCCTGGCGTTGGAGGCGGAGAACATCGAGTCACGACCGCTGTGGAAGCCCATGCACCTGCAGCCGGTGTTCCGCGGCTGCGAAGTGGTGGGCGGCGCAGTGGCCGCAGACCTGTTCAAACACGGTCTATGCCTGCCTTCAGGCACAGCGATGACCGCTGCTGACATCGAGCGCGTGGTCTGTGTGGTCAAGAGCGTCAGCAGATGAAGCTCCGGGCGCACAGTTGCCGTCACGACATTCGATGTAGAGTATTTGGCGCGGCGCACACTGGCTTCTGACTTGCGCCTGGTGATGCAGACCATCCTGGCCATGTTCCGGTGACAATCTATGCACGACGATTTTGACTCGCCGCTGAGCTTACTGGCAGGACTGCTGTCAGCCCAAGTGAGCCCTGCTGACGTCCTGGCTGTTCGCTGGTCGGAGATCGTACAGACCGCATCCCGCAACCGGCTCAGCCCGCTCCTATTTCATGTTCTAGACCGAGCTGACGCGCTGGGAATTCTCGACTCAGGCGAGAGAACGTTGCTACATACCGAATACCAACAGTCGAAGGTGACCAGTTTCTTGGCGTTGAGCACAGCCCGTGAATGGGGCCGGCGGTTTGCCCAGGAAGGCATCGACGCCGTTTGGATCAAGGGCGTGCCGTTGAGCGTGACGGTCTATCCGGAACCTGCGCTGCGACCGATGACCGACATCGACGTGCTGGTGGCGCCCCAGCAGGCCGAGGCAGCGCTGCACTTGATCGAGACCGCCGCCGGCCGGCGGGCTGCAAGTTTGGCAGCAGGTATCGACAAACACGCGGTGATTGACGTCGGGCCAGCCAACAGCGTGCGCATGGAGCTGCATTGGAACCTGGTGGACTTGCCGCACCAGCCGATCACAGAGGACACGACCTGGTTCGTGGCTAGCCGCACACCGCTGCCCGGCTCGCCAGACTTCTACGGCCTGGCACCGGAGGCCCACCTGCTCTATTTGTGCGCCCACGCCGAGATCGTGCACGGGGAGGCGGACTTCCTGCTGCAACGTTACCTGGATCTACATCGTTTGGTGATCTCCACGCCGGAGCTGGACTGGGGGGTGGTGGTGGGCCGCGCCGCTGACTTCGGCTGGACCTACGCCGTCGAGCGCGCTTTGCAGATTGCTCAGCGTTTCTTTGGCACGCCGTTGCCCCCGTCCTTGTTAGACGATCTGCGCCGTGCGCGGCCGGCACACGAGAACGTGGCGCGAGTCACCCGCCGCCAGGAGGCCGTGGACGCCGGGGAGCGCCTGCTACGCCGTTGGGACGGGCTGGACTGGGCTGCCCGCCTGCGTCTAGCTGCCGGCAGCCTATTTCCCTCGCCAGCCTACATGCGGCGGCGCTATGATCTGGAAGCAAGCTGGCAAGTAGCCCTGGCTTACCCCTGGCGCTGGGTCAACGCTGCCAGACAGGCCGGCAAGGCATGGCTTAAGCGGCTGGCCTCGCCCGACCGCCGGAGCAACAACGCCCGTCCTTGAGGACAGGCGTTGTTTGGCCGCTAGGTCCAACAGACGTATACTTAAGCACCACTAGACTCCGCTCCAGAGGTGGGGCCGCTTCCGTCACGCTTCGCACTCGGAGAGGGTGTCTCGAGACAATACCCTCCTTGCTGCTTTGGTCTATGCCCGCCTTCATGATCCAGCTCTTCCTGCGCTTGCGCAACCGCCACATTTTCCTGCTCGACGTCATCGCCCTCTGCGTCACACCGGCGCTGGCGTTGATGCTGCGCGTGGACGGGATCTACGCGCTGCAAACCTACGCAGCCGACCTCCTGTACTACATCCCCTTGGCGCTGATCGTGCGCCTCCTGGTGTTTCGTCAGTACGGCCTCTACAACCGCTATTGGCGCTATGCCAGCATCCAGGAGATGGTGCGCATCCTCTGGGCCGTGGCGATTTCCTCGACTATCGTGATCGCCCTCTTTTTCCTGGCGCGCCTGCCGGCCCTGCGCATCTGCGAGACCTGGCCCAACGCCTGTGGCCTGCCGCGCTCCATTCCGTTCATCGAAAGCCTGCTGGTTCTGCTGGCCATCGGCGGCATCCGCTTCAGCTTCCGCTCGATGGAGCTCTGGCGCTACCGCGAACAGCCCGGCGCAGGTACGCAGCGCGTGCTGATCATGGGCGCAGGCGAGGCGGGCGCGCACATCGCGCGCGAGATGCGCACCAACCCTCAGCTGGGCCTCGACCCCATCGGCTTCGTCGACGACGACTTCCACAAGCAGGGGATGCGCATCCATGACATCCCCGTGCTCGGCGGCCGGATCGACATCCCACGGTTGGTGCAAGAGCATCCTATCGATCAGGTGGTGATCGCCATGCCCACTGCGCCCGGCAAGGTGATCCGTGAGGTGTTGGAGATCTGCGAGCGCGCCGGGGTGCCGGCCAAGACCATGCCGGGCATGTACGAGCTCTTGGATGGCCGGGTAAGCGTTAACCAGCTACGCCGCGTGGAGATCGAGGACCTCTTACGCCGCGAGCCGGTGGAGACCGACATCGCCGCGGTGCAAGAGCTGATCCGCGGACGCCGCGTGCTGATTACCGGCGCGGGCGGCTCGATCGGCAGCGAGCTGTGCCGCCAGGTGCTGCGCTGCCAACCTGCTCAGCTGATCCTCCTCGGCCACGGCGAGAACAGCATCTTTGATATTCACAATGAACTCGCCCGCCTCGTCGCGCCGTCACGACGCCCGACCAGTAGCATGGCTGCTGCGGTGGCCGACGGGCCTGGAGCAACCACCGCGGCCCGAGACGACGGACAGCAGCCCATCCTTCTCCCCGTCTTAGGCGACGTGCGCTTCCGCGACCGCATGGAGGCCATCTTCCGCCAACACCGGCCGCAGATCGTCTTTCACGCCGCGGCCCACAAGCATGTGCCGCTGATGGAGGAAAACCCGGCTGAGGCTATCACCAACAACGTGTTGGGCACGCAGCATGTAGTGCAAGCCGCGCTGGCTGCAGGCGTGGAGCGTTTCGTGCTCATCTCGACCGACAAGGCGGTGAATCCTACCAGCGTGATGGGCGCCAGCAAGCGTGTGGCCGAGCTGATCGTACACCAGGCTGCCACCCAGAGTGGACGGCCCTACGTGGCCGTGCGCTTTGGCAACGTGCTGGGCAGCCGCGGCAGCGTGGTGCACACGTTCCGCCAGCAGATCGCCGCCGGGGGGCCGGTGACCGTCACCCATCCTGACATGCAGCGCTTTTTTATGACCATCCCCGAGGCGGTGCAATTGGTGCTGCAAGCGGCCGTCATGGGCACGGGTGGCGAGGTGTTCGTGTTGGACATGGGCAAGCCGGTCAAGATCGTAGACCTGGCGCGCGATCTAATCGAGCTGTCGGGCCTGGAGGTCGGGCGAGACATCGACATCGTGTTCACGGGGCTGCGGCCGGGCGAGAAGCTGTACGAGGAGCTGTTCGTGCCGGGCGAGAGCTACACCCGCACCCGCCATGAGAAGATCACCATCGCTGCCAACGCCAGCCACCTGGTGCCCACCGACCTAGATCAAGCCATCGCTCAGCTCGCAGCAGCAGCGCAAGCCGATGATCGCGCAGCCGTTGTCGCCGCGCTGCAGGCGTTGATCCCCGAATACCAACCACCCCTGCCCGACATCCCAGCACCGGCGGAAACCGATCAAGCCTCAGACCGGAAGACCCCCTCTCAGACGCCTACCCGCGTTGCGCCGATCTACGCGGCGTAGGAAGGCCAGCGACCGGCGTGCTCACCCCGTGTGCAACGCGGTGAAACACAGCACCCAATACGACCGCCCAACGCTGCGGCAGAATGCCTCGCGGCGTGTCGGCGGGTCGTCGGCAAAGAGCGCAGCCAGGCCGGGATCGTTGGCGGAAAACCCGCCGTGTTCAGCCACCACCTGTTCGACAAGTTGGGCGTAGCCGGCCACGTCGCTGCGCACGTGCAGTAGTCCGCCCGGCGCCAACAGCTCGTGTACCATCTCTACGAAGGGGAGACGAAACAGCCGCTTGGCGTGATGGCGCCGCTTCCACCACGGATCGGGGTAGAGCACGTGCACCACGGCCACCCGCCCGGCCAGATCGAGCTGCGGCAACGCCCAGCGTGCGTCGTCATCGCTGATCCACACGTTCTTCAGGCCTGTCGCTTCGACTCTGCGCACCACCTCGCGGCACAGCTCGCGCTTCACCTCGAAGCCCAAGAAGCGCCGTTCCGGGTGCGCCGCCGCCCGCCCCAGCAAAAACTCGCCCGATCCCAACCCGATCTCGATCTCCAGAGGACCAAAAGTTCCACCCGGCTCCACCCAGTTCCCCTCACCCTCCTTTCCCTCGTTTCCCTCCTTTCCCTCTTCTCCCATGTTTCCCCCCGTCCCCAGGAACGCCGCCAACCGCGCTCGTTTCTCCGCGCTGATGTCGATCAGGCGAAAATAGGGCAGTTCCTCGGGGATCGGCTGCCACTGCACGTGGGCAGGACGCCGCGTCGGGTCGCCCCCGATCAGGCCGCGCCCCTCGTCATAGCGGCTGTCGTCGAACCGTTGGCGGGCCGGGTCCGGGTCAAACTCGGCCCGGCCCACGCGCATCTGTCGTTCCATAATCGAGGGAAACAGGTAGACAAGTATACAAGTATACAAGGAAACAAGGGGAGCTCGCCTTGTCTACCTGTCTACTTGCCTACTTGTCTACTTGCCTACTTGTCTCCTACCCCACTACCACATTGACCAGCTTGCCCTCGGCAAAGATCACCTTGCGCACCGTCTTGCCGGCGATATGGCGTTGCACGTTGGGCTCGGCCAGGGCCAGCTCGCGCGCTGCGCTTTCATCCACGCCTGCAGGCGCCTCGATCTTGCCGCGCACTTTGCCGTTCACCTGCACGACCAGAGTGATGACCTCTTCCTGCGCAACCTCGGCGTCCCACGCCGGCCAGCGCTGCACATGGATGCTGGGGCCGGGATGCCGGCGCTGCCACAGCTCCTCGGTGATGTGCGGCACAATCGGGGCCAACAGCAACAGCAGGCTGTCCACGGCTTCGTCCCAGACCGGTGAACCGGCCAGTGCGGGCCGCGCTGCCTTCAACGTGTTGCGCAGCGCCATCAACTTGGCCAGAGCCGTGTTGAACTTGAAGGTCTCGATGTTGTTGGTAACGTCGCGAATGGTCTGGTGTGTAGTGCGACGCAGGTCGCGTACTCCCCGCTCGTCAGCCGGGGCACTGCCGCTCCGTCCTGCCGGCTCCATCACCAGGCCCCACACGTCCTGCATAAAGCGATACACGCCCTCGATGCCCTGGCTGCTCCATGGGCCGCCTTGCTCCCATGGGCCGATGAACATCAGGTAGGCGCGCACAGTGTCGGCGCCGTAGCGAGCCACCAGGTCGTCGGGCGCCACCACGTTGCCGCGGCTCTTGGACATCTTCTCGCTGTCCTCACCTAGGATAATGCCCTGGTTGAACAGCCGCAACATCGGCTCGTTGAAGTTGACCAGGCCCATGTCGCGCATCGCCTTGGTGAAGAAACGCGTGTAGATCAGGTGCATGGTGGCGTGCTCGATGCCGCCGGTGTACTGGTCTACGGGCAGCCAGTAGTCGCCCTGCGCCTTGTCCCAGGGCAGGTCGTCGGGGCTGAGCTTCTCACCCGTCTTGTGATAGGGGGTGACATACGCGTACTGGTACCACGACGAGCACATGAAAGTGTCCATGGTGTCGGTCTCGCGCTCGGCACTGCCGCCACATTGCGGGCACGTGACATAGCGAAAGCCCTCGTGGAACCTCAACGGGCTCTCTCCTGTGGGCAAGAACTGCGCATCTTCCGGCAACACAACCGGCAAGTCGGCATAAGGGACAGGCACCGTACCGCACTGTGGACAGTAGATGATCGGAATCGGCGCGCCCCAGTAGCGCTGACGGCTGATCAGCCAGTCGCGCAGGCGGTAGTTGACGGCGAAGCGGCCCGTCCCCTGCGCCTCCAGCCAGGCCGTCACTGCCCGCACAGCCTGGTCGCCCGGTGTGCCGCTGAACGCGCCGGAGTGAATCATCGTCCCGTACTCATGATGGAACAGCACATCGTGATACCACGCGGCTGCGTACCACATCTGCATGGTGGTCTGGAACTGGCGCATGTAGTCGTAGCCGGCGTGACAGCGCTCCATGATGGCGCGGTCGGCGTCCATCGAATCCAGCGTGATGATGCTATCGTCGAACACCACCTGCCAGCGTCGTCCCACGATGTCGGCCCAGTGGCCAGGGCGTAGATGAGCTTGCAGCAAGGCGGTGTAAGTGTCCATTTCGGCGTCGCTTGCCAACGACACACCGAAGAAACGTCCACGGCCAGCGATATCGACATTGCAAAAGGCGATACCGGCGTCTTGCAGCGCAGCGGCGAAGTCTCCGTGCACCGAGCCGTCCCACACCAGGCTCTTGGCCCGGCCATCTGGCCGTTCGATTACCGGAATAATGGGCAGGCCGAATTTCAAAGCGAACTCAAAGTCGCGCTCATCGTGGCTCGGCACGCCCATGATTGCGCCGGTGCCATAGGTCATCAGCACATAGTCGGCGATCCAGATCGGAATGCGCTGGCCGTTGACGGGGTTGACCGCGTAGGCGCCGGTGAAGACGCCCGTCTTCTCCTTGTCGGCAGCCCCGCGCGCGATCTCGTCCATGCGGCGGGACTGTTCCACATAGGCTTCCACCTGGGCGCGCTGCGCGTCGGTGGTGATGCGGCTCACCAGCGGATGCTCGGGCGCCAACACCATGAACGTGGCCCCCCATAGGGTGTCCGGCCGGGTGGTAAACACCACCAGATCGCCTTCTCCAGGCTGCGCATCCGACAGGCTCTCCGGCGCGACGGTAAAGGTCACCTCGGCGCCCTCCGATCGCCCGATCCAGTTGGTCTGCATCACCCGCACGCGCTCCGGCCAGTCGATGCCGTCGAAACGCAGCAGCTCTTCGGCGTAGTTGGTGATCCGGAAGAACCACTGTTCCAACTCCTTTTTGATCACCGGCGTGCCGCAGCGCTCGCAGTGGCGATCCTCGCCCCACACCTGCTCACGCGCCAGCGTGGTATTGCACTGCGGGCAAAAGTCCACAGGTGCATACTTGCGATAGGCCAGGCCATGGTCCAACAGTTTCAGGAAGAACCACTGCGTCCACTTGTAAAACTCCGGCAGACAAGTCACGGCCTCGTGGTCCCAGGCCCACATGGCGCCCATGGACCGTAGTTGACGCCGCATGTTCTCGATGTTGGCCAGCGTCCACCGGAAAGGATGCGCGCCGCGCTTGATGGCTGCGTTCTCGGCGGGCAGGCCAAAGGCATCGAAGCCGATCGGAAAGAAGACGTTGTAGCCCTGCATGCGGCGATAGCGCGCGCCCGCATCGCTGGGCGTCATGGCATACCAATGGCCGATGTGCAGGTCGCCCGATGGATAGGGAAGCATGGTCAGGAAGTAGAACTTCTGCCGACCCGGATCCTCGACGGTGCGATACAGGCCGTCGGCTTCCCATTGCGCTTGCCACTTGGGCTCAATCTGCTGTGGAACGTATTTCTCTGTCATCGGCTATCTCCTATATGGTAACTGCTCAGGTGTCGGGCATTTGTAGGCGATTTGCGACCTGGGTTGGCTTCGCAGACACGTTTGCAAACCAGATGCCCATGCGCTGGGCGCACAACCATCAATGAAAGCGCGGCGGGCACGGTCGGAGACCGGCCTGAGCGATTTTTCAGGTTAGAATCCAAATGCCCGGCACCTATGGCTGAGTAGTTACGCTTCATCATAGCCGGGGCGGCTGTCGCTGACACAGCGTCCTCATCGCAACAGCAATGTCGGACTGCTTTGGCGATCTTCAAAAGCGCGCCTGACGAACAGAGAATTCTAAACTCTGCTGAGCCTGTGGATCAGGTGCGAAGGCGCTCTCGCAAGGCCCGTCGTTCCTGCGTCTCGCGGCTCCGGCGGATGCGGTCCCACACCGGCACGGCCAGCAGCTTGGCAGTGATCCAGGCCGGGGTCTCGCGCGGAGAGCCGTCCAGTGCGGCGCGGGGGATGGCCAGGGGGTCGGTGCGGCGACTGTAGAAGCCCGTGTCGGTGGTGAAAGCCAGCTTGACGCCACAGTCGCGCAGGACGGCCTGCTCGCGCGGGCCGAAGTCCAGGCCGCTGACGCCGTTAGGATAGGCGAAGGTCATGACCGGCCGGTCCAGCCACGCCGCCAAGACCTGCACCGACTGCGTGATCTGCCACTCGGCGTCGGCGTCGCTCTCGTTGGCCAGGGTGGGGTGGGTCATGGTGTGCGCGCCGACCGTCACCAGGCCGCCGGCCGCCACGATACGCACCTCGTCGGGGGTCATGTTGCGTGGATGATCGAGAGTTGCCAACTTTGCCGAAAGTTGGCAACTCTCGATCACGCGCTCGATGTCCGCCAGGCGCAAGTTCTTGAGGATGGCGTTGACGCTGTAGGGTGCCAGCTGCTCAGCAGGACAACCCAGCGCAGCTGCTATCTGCTGCTTGACCTGGGCGTCGCCCAGCTCGCGGCGCAGGCCGCGCACGGCTTGAAACCAGTACGGGCGGCCCTCGGCCAGCACCTGCGGCGACACGAACAGCACGGCCGGCACGCCCAACGCTTGCAGCACGGGCAGCGCGTGGTCGAGGAAGGCGCGCTCGCCGTCGTCGAAGGTCACCAGACAGGCGCTGCGCAGCTCGCGCTCGCCCGCGAAATAGGCCAGCACGTCCTCTGCGGCAACGAAGCGGAAGAGGCGGCCCACGCTCTCCAAGGCGCGGCGAAACCAAGCCTGCGACGGCGTGACATGAAAGGTCAAGATCAGGTTGGTGGAGGCGACAAAGCTCAGGGGGTGGATGGTCGGCTCTCCCAAATGCGCCAACCCGTGGTGCGCAGCTTGAAGATGATCGCCGCCGCCGTCACCAGCAGCCAGGCGGCCGCGCCCAGCGCGATGGTCAGCTCACGGCTGGGCAGGGGGTAGCGAGCATACCAGTAGTGCGGCGTGGACAGGAACGATGCCACGGCGATAACCGCCAGCATGGCCTTGTGCGGCCAGATCTCGTCCTGGATGATTTGTGCCAGCAGCCAGTAGAAAGCCACAAAGGCCGGCGCCATCAGCCGCTCGTTGGCCGAGCCGAGCAGGCTGCTGGCAAAGGTCAAGACGATCAGCGCGGCCGTCCACTTGTTGGCGCGAAAGAAACGGATCGTCGTCCCTAGGAAGATCAGCGGCAGGAAGGTAAGCGGTTTGAGCGAGTTGCCGAACTGACGCGCCCAAAACTCCGGATCGAAGAACTTGGGATAAAAGTGCAAGAAGGCCTTGAGCGGCTCGTAGCTGCCGGGCACATCGGCCTTGAGCAAGGTGCGCAGCAGCAGGGTGACGACCAACGCCGGCAGGACGGCAACGACCAGCTTGGGGCCATCGCGGCGCAGCAGCTTATGTTCCCACAGGAAGACAAAGGCTACGGGCGGGGCCAACACCCACGTCTCCCGGCTCAGCGCGCCGAAAAACAGCGCCAGGCCAAACAGCGCCCAGCGCCGGCCGAGCATGGCCCACAGCGCAGCCAGCAGCAGCGCCATGGACAACACATCGTTCGTGTGGAAGGTCAACCAGGCCGTGATGCCGAACAGATGGGTGTTGAAGGTGAACAGGATGGTAGTGAAAGCAGCGACGCCGCGGCGCATGCCTACGTAGCACAGGAAGCTATAGAGCAACACAACCAGTGCAATGAAGGCGGCGTAGTTGACGATCTTGAAGCCGGTGATAATGTCCGGGAAGATCAGGCCGATCGTGTAGGTACCGAGCAGGCGGTAACGGAAGGGCGCGGCGGCAACGGGCGACATAGCCGGCGCGGCCTCAGCCATGTTGCGGTAGTGCCAGCCGTCCCAGCGGTCGGCCGGCGGCTGAGTCCAGTCCACTTGTCCCCACAGGAAAAGCATGACCGCCGTGACGACAAGCACGGCCAACAAGTAGCGACCGTGAGTTCTCAGAAGGTCTTGTAGACGCACTGCCATAGCACAGCCCTGAAGATTGCCGACAGTAGAGCCGGTTGATTGCGCCGCCCAAGCGGCTTGGCCGACGACCAACCCGCTCCTCGCGCGGGCGCAGCGATCGACGACTCTCGCAATCTTGGCAAACGACCTCTAGACGGCGCGCTTGGTGGCCGTCACCACGAAGTGCCGGCCCTGGACGACCACCAGATTCGTGAAGCCGGCGCGTTGCAGCTCGCGCCGAATAGCGCCCACCGTCTGAAAGGACTCGTAGTGCCCGTCGGTGGGAAACGGCAAAAGCAGGCCTGTGAGGTGGAACAACAGGCCGTTGGCAAGCACATACGAACGATAGAACGCATGCTTGGGCTGGCGCTGGCGCAGGTTGTCCGCCAACAGGCGCACCGTGCGACCGAAGGAGTGCAGCACCAGCCACACGTCGCCGCCGGGGGCCGTCACGCGGCCGATCTCGGCCACGGCGGCCGGAATGAAGGTGAGCGGCAGGGCCACGCGCGCCAACACCAGATCGAAGCTGCCGTCGGCGAAGGGCAGGACCTCGGCTGAGCCAGCAACGAAGCGCACGGCGTCGGTCAGCTCCTGGCCGAGCAGCAGCGCCTCGTAGTCGATGTCCAGGCTGGCAGCCAGCGCCGCCGGCGCCAGCTTGTCGCGGCTGGCGATCAACGTCTGGCCTGCGCCGCCGCCCACGTCCAGAATGCGCCGATGATGGGGCGCGATGGCCGGCATTACGTGGCGCGGGTCGTTCGGGTCCTGGGCGATCTGCAGCTCGCGCAAATGGTAGTCGCGGGTAGTTTCCCGGAAACTTCGAGTTTCCGGGAAACTGGGGGAGTCGGCGCTAGTTGACATAGATTTGCGACCCATCGGCGGTCTTGACCACCTCGATGCGCGCCGGAAACTGATCCCTCAGCTCGTCGATGTGTGTCACAACAAGGATGCGCTCGAAGTCGTCCTGGATCGAGGTGATGGCCTGCACCAGCCGTTCACGACCTTGGGCGTCCTGCGTGCCAAAGCCCTCGTCGACGATCAAGGTCTGCAAGGCGGCGCCGGCGCGGCGGGCCAGCAGCTTGCTCAAGGCGATACGGATGGCCAGGTTGGCGCGGAAGGCCTCGCCGCCGGAGAAAAGGGCGTAGTCGCGGCTGCCCAGCTCGTCGCTGATAATGATGTCGAGCGTCTCGCGCACCTCCTGCGTGGTCTTGGTCTCCTTCTGCGTCTCCATGCGCACGGCCATGCGCCCATCGGTCATGCGGCCTAGCAAGCGATTGGCCTCCGCCTCGATCTCAGGGATGGCGGCTTCGATGATCATGGCCTGCAAACCCTTCTTGCCAAAGGCAGCTTGCAGCTCCTCGAAGATCGCTTGGCGCTCCAGCACCTGTTGCAGCTCCTGCGCCAGCTGCTCACGCCGCGCAGCCTGGCGGCGACACGTCTCCAGCTGCTGGCGAGCCGCGCCCACGCGCTGGCGCGCATCGTTGGTCGTGCGCGCCAATTGCTCGACCTGAGCGCTTTGCCGCCCAAGCGCCTGTTCGAGCTCGGGCCAGCGTTTGAGCGCATCGGCCAACTCAGCGCGGCGCTCGGCGTCGGCTTGTAGGCCGGCGCGCAACCGCTGGCGCGTCGCTTCGGCCTGCTCGATGCGTGCTTGCAGGTCGTCTAGGCGGCTGGCGGCCAGCTGCAATTGGTTGCGCCGCTCCTGAAAGCCCTCGAACGCCTGCACGGCAGCGCGTGCCGCCTCGTGCGCAGCAGGGTCATAGGCCAGGGCCGCCAACTGCGCCTCGACCTGTTGCAGGGCCATCTGCGCGTCGGCGGCATAGTCGCCGCGGCGCAAGCGCTGGTCGACCGCCGCGGCTTCCTCTGTCAGCCGCGCCCACTCCATGCCGGCCTGCCGTGCGACGGCCAAGCGTTGTTCGGCCTGACCGACGATGCGCTGCCAACGCGCCCGGCCCTGCAGTTCCACCTGCAAGCGCTCTAGCTCTGCCTGAGCAGCGGCGCTCTGCTCGGCCAGCTCAGCCAGACGCGCCCGGTTGGCGCGATGTTGATCGCCGCGCGCCTGGCCCTGCCGACGATAATCCTCCAACACCCGCTGACGTTCGGCCTCGCCCAGCGGCTGACCACAGACCGGGCAGCCGGCGTCCGCACTGGCGAGCAGCGCGATCTTGCCCTCCAAATCCTTCATCGCGGTGTGCAATCCCTTGTTTTCGGCCTGCAACGCCGAGCTGTCTGCCTTGAGCTCTTGCAGGCGTTGCAACAACTCGGCCACGCGCGCTTCCACTGTGGTCAACCGAGCTAGCTCAGCTTGAGCCTGGACAAGCTGACCCTCCCAAGTCGTCGCCTGGTCAGCATCTGCCTGCAAGCGCGCCATCTGCTCGGCTAAGGTGCGTGCACGGGTCTCGAGCCGGAAGCGCGCCTGGTCGATCTGGCCCACCAGCGCGCTGCGCTGCGCCTGCCAGGCCGCTTGCTGGCTGAGCTGGCGGCTCAACGTGTGCTCGGCTTGGCGCGCCTCTTGCAGCCGCTGGTAGCCGGCCTCGATCTCGGCGGCTTGGCTGAGCAACGCCTGATCGGCGGCTAAGCGCTGCCGGTCGCGCGCCAGTTGCCCTTCGATCTCCGCCAACTGGTGTTCCGCCTGGGCCAGGCGGGTCTGCAGGTCGTCCAGCATGCGCCGCTGCGCCAGCAGATCCTGGCGCTCAGCGCGCAGAGACTGCAGCGCCTGCTCGGCGACGCGCAGCCGCTCGCTCCATTCGGCCAGCTGGGTCTGGGCCTCTTCCAGTTGCCGGCGGTAACCGTCTTCGCGGGCAAGCTCGGCGTCGATGCTCTCCAACTGGGTCACGATGAGAGCGGCCGCCTGCTTCTCCTGCCGGGCGCGCTCTTTGGCGCGGGCCTCGAACTGGTCGTACGCGCCCAGGCCGAGAATGTCGGCCAGAATCTGCTTGCGCTCGCTGGGCGCTTTGACGGTGAACTCATCGGCGCGACCTTGCATCAGAAAGGCGGAGTTGATGAAGGTATCGTAGTCCATGCGCAGCAGGTCAACGATGGTCCGTTCGGTGTCGCGCAGGGTCGGCTCGGTGATGGCGCGCCACTCAGCGCCGTCCTGCCACACGTGCAGCTGCAGGTCGCTCTTGCCGCTGCGGCCCTTGCGCTCGCGACTGCGCAGCACGCGGTAGCGGTTGGGACCAAGCGCAAACTCGAAATCAACCCACATACTGGTCTGACCAAGGTGGATCAGGTCGTCGGCCTGGTTGGAGCGCGCCTTGCCCCACAGCGCCCAGGTCATGGCATCCAGCACGGCAGACTTGCCATGGCCGTTATTGCCCGACAGACACGCCAAATGCAATCCGCTGAAGTCCAACGAAACGGGATCGCGGTAGCACATGAAGTTGCAGAGGGTGAGCTTGAGCGGAATCATACGGCAGAAGGAAAACAGGGAAAGACAGGAAAGCCGGGAAACAAGGTATGGATCAACTGCTCAGGTGTTGGGCATGAGGCACCATGACTGATTGGCGGCCTTGGCTGGCATTGCAGACACACCGGCACACAAGAATCCCAGGGCGCGGCACCTATGGCTGTGTAGTTGCGGTGTGGGTTAGCTCGTTGGCGCTGCCGATTTGACCAGACTGGCCGCCACCTCAGCCTCGATGCGATCGGCCACGGCCATGACGCGCAAGGCATCGGCGCCGCCGACCTGCGGGGGGTGACCGTTACGGACGCAGGAGAGGAAATGTTGGATCTCGGCGTAGAGCGGCTCAACGGGAGGCACATACACCTGCTCGATAAGGCCCTCCTGGCGATAGAGCACTTCCCCGCGCTGGGCAAAATAGTCGGCGGCCGATTGGCGGTAGATCATCACCGTGCGCGTGAGAAAATCAGCCACGACATAGGCGTCGGCGCACGTCACCGACAGCTGGCGCACCTTGTGTTGGGTGACCTTGCTGGCGGTCAGGCTGGCCATCTGGCCGTTGGCAAAGTTCAAGATCGCCATCACGTGGTCGAGCTGTGGCGAGCGCAGCTTGCCGCCGATCGCTTGCGCCTTTGCCAGCGGCGCATTCACCAAGGTCAAGATCAGATCGAGGTCGTGTACCATCAGATCGTACACGACGCTCACATCGGCGGCGCGCGTGGCGAAGGGGCTCAGCCGCCGCGCCTCCAGCCCGAGAATTTGACCTTCGGCCAGCACGTTAACCAGCTCGACGAAGGTGGGATTGAAGCGCTCCACATGTCCCACCAACAACACCTTGTGCAGGCGCTCCGCCGCCGAAGCCAGATCCTGCGCTTCTGCCATCGATGAAGCCAGCGGTTTCTCGATCAGCGCGTGCACCCCGTGCTCCAGGCAGGTCATGCCGATCTCGTGGTGCAGGGTGGTCGGCGCAGCGATGCACACGGCTTCCACCTTGTCCAGCAACTGGCGATAGTCGGTGTAGGCCGGCACCTCGTAGCGCGCGGCAATCGCCTCAGCGCGCTGCCGGTCGGTGTCGGCGACGCCCATCAGGCGGCTGCCGGGGATGGTGGCGCAGACACGGGCGTGATGTTGCCCCATGTTGCCCACGCCGATGACGCCGGTGCGGATTTGTTTGTTCAATCCGAGTCTCCTTCCGGGCTCATCTCCTGGCGCCGCGCCAACCGATAGGTGGTCTGACAGGCGGGACAGGTGTAAAGGTCGGCGTCCTCCTCGTGCTGCACAAAGTCCAGCCGGCGAGCACAGCGGCAAACGTAGCCGGCCAAACGCGCCGGAACACCCACAACCAGGCCATGCTCGGGTACATCCTGCGTTACCACTGCGCCGGCGGCCACCAGCGCGAACTCGCCGATGGTGACAGCGGGCAGGATGATGCAGCCGGCGCCCAGCGACGCCCCGCGTCCGACGAAGATGGCGCCGACTTCCCAATCGGCGGCGCTTTTCAGCGTGCCGTCGGGGTTGATTGCCCGCGGCAAGCGGTCGTTGGCGAGGATGGCGCCAGGCCCAACGAACACGCCATCGGCGAGGGTCGCGCCGTGGTAGATCGAAGCGCCGTTCTGCACCTTGCAGTTGTCGCCGATGTGCACGCCGTAATCGACGTAGACGCCCTTGCCCAGGATGCAGTTGCGGCCGATGACCGCGCCCTCGCGCACTTGGGCCTGATGCCAGATCTGGGCATGCGCGCCGATCTTCGCTTGGGGGGAAACGTCTGCTGTGGGGTGAATCTTAGCCATAGGACGAATTGCTGCCGTAGTTTACCACCAAAGACGGTTGCTGGCTATTTCGTCGTGCTGCCAGCAAGCAGAACTGCCGCTCCTGCCACCGCAAAGCGGTTACAGAAGCGGCAGTTGGCAGCGGAGTTCATGGGCTGCGGACGAAAGCTTCGTAGTGATGACTTCAGCCGTTCAGGTGCCGCAGCGCGACTGAAGTTGCCACATACGAAGCATTGCTCTGTCTTTGCCGCCGCAATTACTTTTGGATCAGCGGTAGGTAGAACATCTGCAGCCGTTGGTGCCCAAAGTTGAACACGGTCTGCTCACCGGCCCGCACGCTTAGGGCGACGTCGTTCGGCACGGCCTTGGTGTAGCCGGGTGGCGCCTGCTCGAGCAGGCGGTAGGTCGGGATAGGATCCAAGTAGTCGAACACATAGCGCCCGTTGCCAGAGGTAATGCGCAGCCCCATCTGTTGGTTGCCCTGATACAGCTCGATGCGCGCGCCCGCCAACGGCAGGTCGACACTCGGGTCAAACATGCCGTTTTGGTTGACGTCCTCATACACGGTGCCGCGCACCTGACCATACGGCGAGCGCGTGGCCGTGGGCGTGGGCGAAGGCGTTGGGCTGGGCGTGTGCGTCGGTGTGGCGGTCGGCGTGTGGGTCGCCGTGGCGGTGGCCGTCGCCGTAGCAGTCGGCGTAGGTGTGCTGATGCCCTGCGTGGGCGTAGGCGTAGGCGTAAATTGCGAGGTCGGCGTTGGCGTGCGCGTGGGACCGGTGGGGGTGGGCGTCACCGTGTGCGTCGGGGTTGGTTCAGCCTGGCCGGCGATCTTCTTCACCTCGACGAAGTGGATCCACTCGTTGCCGTCATTAGCGCCCGTGTCGCTGCGGCTGTCGATGACAAAGTCGGTGCCGCCGGCCATGGCGTTGGCAAAGCGCGCGTTGTTGAGACGGAAGGTGACCTTGAGGAAGGCGTTGCTGTTGGTCTTCTGCACCCAGGGGTTGCTACCACCCACCGGCACAGCCGTCTGCTCCACACCGTTGCTGTCGAGATAGCGCAAGGTCCAGCGGTCGGTGCCGCGATCCCAATAGGTCACGATTACGTCGGCGACGGCGCCGTCACCGGCCAGGTAGCCGTTGTCGATATCGAAGTACATGGCCGGGTTGCCGGTAGCCTGATCGGTACGGCGGATGACCCAGGCTTCCTTGGCGCCGGCCGGCAGCTGCGCATTGTATGCGTTGGCGAAGCAGGGATAGGACGTGACTCCTGGCGGCAGCGTGGCCGGCGCGCCGGCCGGGCAAAGGCCAAGGCCCACCGGCTGACCAAGCGTCGTAGCCTGGTTAGTCTCCGGCACAGTGCGGCCGCCGGGCGCGTCGTCGCGCTGATAGAGCCAGAAGCTGTAGTTGCCAAGCTGGGGATACTCGCTGGTGGTTTCTTTGCCGCCATCGCCGTACTCGATCGGATTGCGATGTTCTCGCATGGCCACCCAGACCGAGGGGGTGTTGGTCAGGTTCTTACCAAGCCACTGGTTGGCCCACTGCATCAGGCTCGTGAAGTCGGTGTTGGGTTGATCACCAGGGCCCAAGTACCAGCCCGTGTAGCCCGACATACGGATGTAGTCCGTCTTCTTGTCCATGGCATTGATCAAGCCCCAGTAGAAATCGGAGGGCGTGCCCAGCATGTAGCTGTAAGTCTCGAAGCCAATCGGCACGCGATTGTTGTAGGGCACAAGCTGGTCATAGGCGCCGGCGCAGCGATAGTCGGCCAGCGGCCGATCGCACGCAAAGGCCACGTTGTAATCGGGGAAGAGGCCGTTGTAGGAGAGGCCCACGCCGCGGTCGCCGGCGTAGATCGAGAATTCTTTGCGCTCGCGCGGCACGAACTGGAAGGGCGCCATCTGCAAGAGCAGCCGTTTGCGTATCTGACCGCCTTCCGTGAAGGCGTTGATGTACATGTCGGTGATGGCGTTCACCGTGTCGATCCACAGGTCCGAGGTCAGGCCTTGCGCCTCGGCTGCGGTGCGGTCCACCCAATCGGTGGCGCGCGTCTCGCCCCACAGGCCGGTGCCGATGGCGATGAACTCGACGCGGCTGTCGTTGCGATAGCGGTTGCCCAAGGCTTGCACAAACGCGTTGTAGGGCTGCTGATACTCCGGTCGCCAGAAACGCAGGAGGATAGGCGTGACCTTCAGGGATACCTCATCGACGTAGAAAGTGGAGGGCGCGCTGGCGTTGTTGATCACCGTAAAGCGCAACTCCGCCCACTTGTTCTCGTCGGTCGTGATGTTCAGCACCAGCTTCTGCCACGAGTTGCGCGTGGCTGCGCTGTTAACCACCTGCACGGTGCGGAAGACAACGCCGTTTTCCAGCAACTCGACCTGCATGATGTCGGCCGTGCTACCGGAGGCCTCGCTGGTCTCCAGCCGCCACCAGTAGCTGATCTCGGCGTTGCGCAGGCCACCGGGGATGCGGAAGGTGCGCTGGCTCAGCGTGGCAGTTGAGCTAACTGCGCCGCCGAGCTGTGCGGCCTTGCTGCCGCTGACCACCGGATTGCTCGTAATAGCAGCCGGCCCGCTTGTCGTCCAACTGTCGAAATTGGACTCGAAGCCGCCGTTGCGGATCTGGTCGGTGGTGACGCCATCGTAGTTGACGGCCGGATTGTTGCGCACGTAGGGAGGCGTGGGCAGATACCCCATGCCGCTGCGGCCCTCGGCTGTGACGATGGCGATGCCGACCTTCTTGCCGTTGACCGCGTGCTCAGATAAGTAGTTGTCGATGGACGACCAGTTGAAGATCGGCTGGCCGTTGCTGTCGCGATCGGGGTTGAGGTAGCGCCACCAGAAGAACTGCATCTCGCCGGCGTGGTAGAACTGCGCCGGGTTGAGGTTCTTACTGCCCACCAGGTAGAAACCGGGCGCGCTGGCAGGAGGCACGGCGGCAGGATCTCCTTGCGGGCCTGTGGCCGCGTTGCTGACCAAGACGCTGCTTAAAGCCAGCAAAAGCGTCAGCAAAAGGATTGCAATGGCGGAATGTCGCGATTTCATGGTCAATACACCCTCTAGCAGGTAGGAATCAGCTTGTCGTCGCAGCGGTTCGGGTTGGGTCTAGGCCAACGTGTTGGGATTGCGTGTCTGGCAAGTAGATGTTACGATGAACAGCAACACTCAGCACGCCGGCCATCAGACCATGGCCATCCGAGCGGTCTCTTGGCGCAAGCAAGAGAATAACAAGGCTCCCCCGCCTCCCGGAATGCGCTGAGTTCCCCGATCGCCGCAACGCCCCGGCTCACCCGGCATTGCTGCCGGTGAGCACCACCGGGATCGTCAACAACAGGATTTTCAGATCCAACCACAATGAACGATTGTCGATATACTCAATGTCCAGGCGGATGATATTGTCGAAGGAAAGGCTGCTGCGCCCGTTGATCTGCGCCAAGCCGGTCAGGCCAGGGGGCACCTCCAGACGCCGATAGTGCCAGTCTTTGTAGTTCTCCAGCTCGTAATCGGCCCAGGCGCGCGGCCCCACGAAGCTCATGTCGCCCTTCAGGATGTTCCACAGTTGCGGCAGCTCATCGAGACTGGACAAGCGCAACCACTTGCCCACGCGCGTGATCACACGGCCATTGCTGGCAGGCTTATGCACAGTGCTTGCCTGTTCCGCAGCCAGTTCACCGTTGGCGTACTGGCGCACGAACTCACGGTGTACACGACCGTGATCCTCGCCAAAGCTCATCGAACGGAACTTGAAGAAGTTGAAGGGCTTGCCATAGCGGCCCGTGCGTCGCTGCACGAACAACACCGGGCCGGGGCTATCGAGCTTGATAGCAATGGCAATCAGGAGCATCAACGGTGACAGCACAAGCAACAGTACAGCGGCCAGCAGAAAATCCATCACGCGCTTGATACGCTCATAAGCAAACAGTCTGGCTTGCATGCGTTGCAAAGCTTTGCTGTCCAAAGAGCCAGTTCGCCAGGTAGCCATGCGTGGTTGCGCTTCAATCATGGGCGGTACTCCCGAATCTTGACTTTCGCGTTCATAGACTAGCATGGCTGGATGAAATCTACATTAACAAGTACGGCCGCACAGATGAAGATTTTTTCACCTTGCGCCGCTGCAGAGAGTGCTACCGCGCGCTGCACTGGCAGAATGGTGTGCTCGACACCGCTGCGCAGGCGGGCGCCGTGCACCGGCCCGACCATAGGCCGGCCAGAACACGACGCCCGCGCCCGTCAGCTTATGGCGCAGGCGCGCCTTGCATCAACAGCGGCAGGTAGAGATGGCGATAAGGGTAGTGGGGCAAAGGCACCTCGATCGTCAACCCGGCCACGATCTGCACAATCTGCTCACGCGGGTGCTGATAATAGCCGTTGGACCCGGCGGCTTGTACCTTGTAGGTGCCCGGCGCTAGGTCTTGGAAGGCGAAGCTGCCCTCGCCCGCGCTGACCACCATGCCCACCGTCGCGCCGTTGCTGTCCTTCAAGGTAACGTTCACCCCGGCCAGCCGCGGTTCGCCCGTGTCAGGGGTCCCATTGGCGTTGGCGTCGACGAAGACCTGGCCGTGGATGTTGCCAACCGTCGGCAGAGGCGTGTTGGTCGGCGTCGCTGTCGGCGTAGCGGTGGGAGTTGCCGTGGGCGTGGGGGTGGGAGTATGCGTGGCGGTCGGTGTGGACGTGGCGGTCGGCGTCGGTGTGGACGTAGGCGACGTGCTGTCGATTTTGCGCACATCCACAAAGTGGATCCACTCGTCGCCGTCGTTCGCGTCGTTCGTATCGCGCGAGTCCAACACGAAGTCCATGTTACCGGTCAGCTTGTTGGCGAACCGGGCATCGGTCACACGGAAGGTCACTTTGCGGAACTCGTTCGACCCTTGCTTCTGCACCCACGGATCACTGCTGTTCAGCGGCCGCGCGTATTTCGGCCCCGTCGTGGAGTCGTATTGCAGCCGGAACTTGTCGGTGCCGCGGTCCCAATAGGTGATGGTGATCTCGGCCGTGTTCACGCCATCGTACATGTAGCGATCGTCGATGTCGAAGAACATGAACGGATTTGCCGTGCCCTGATCGGTGCGCCGGATCATCAGCGCTTCACGCTTGAGCTTGGGCAGGTTCCAGTTGTAGGCGTTCTGGTTGCAGGGATAGCCGGCCGGGCCGGGGGAGCCGGGCGGGCACAAGCCCATCGCCGGCTGGCGGTTGCCCCAGGAGGCCAGGCTGGTCTCGGGCACAGTGCGACCGCCGGTCACGCTGTCCACCTGGTAGAGGAAGAAGTTGGAATTGCCGAGCGGCGGCCAGGAAGTCGTAGACTCGCAGCTGGCTTGGTTCAGCCAGTAACACGAGGGGAAGAGGTGGTCGCGCATGGCCACCCAAACCGAAGGGGGCGGTGTGTCATTGGGCTCGAGGCCTGCGCCGAAATACGGCGCTGCCCAGGCCATGATCTCCGTGTAGGCCGTGTTAGGCTGGCCGTTGGGTTGCAGGAACCACCCTTCGTAGTTCGACAGGCGCACGTAGTCGGTACCCATGTGCAGCGCGTAGAGCGTCGCCCAGTAGAAGTAGTCCTGCTCGTTGGGTATCGACCCGTACAGATCGCCCAACATGTAGTTGTAGGTCTCGAAGCCCACGGCCACCGTGTCGCGGTAGCGGATCAAGGAATCGAACGCTGCCGTGCCGTAGACCGATGCGCCCACCTGGGCATACGGATACTGCTGCGTCTCGGCGTAGTTCCACTGCCAGTACAGACCGTTGAAGGAGAGGCCGACCTTGCGCCAGGCGGCATAGTCCGAAAAGTCCATCCGCTCGCTGGCGTTGAACTGGAAGGGCGCGTTTTGCAAAAGCAGCACCTTGCGCAGCCGACCGCCCTGCGAAAAGGCTTGCACGTACTGATCGGTGATGGCGTTGACCGTGGCCACCCAGGCGGCCGAATCGGGCAGGCCGTTGGCGCGCACCGCAGGGTTATCGAAAACGCCCGTGGCCCGCGTCTCACCGTATTTGCCGGTGCCGATACTGATGAACGCCACGTCAGGGTTGTTGCGATAGCGCTCACCCAGTGCGTTCACAAACGTGCGGTGAAGCTCCAGATACTGCGGGCTCCAAAACTTGGGGATGTAGTGCTGCGACCGGCTCTCCACTTCGTCAATGTAGAAGGTGGTGTTGGGCCCGCTGTCGTTGGTCGTGACCGTGAAGCGCAAGGACGCCCACTTACCCTGATAGGGCAACACGCTAAACGTCAACTTCTGCCAGCCCGTGCTGCCGCTCGTGTTGGCAACGTTCTGCACCACAGCCACAAGGTTGCTGCCTTCCAGCAACTCCACCTTCAACACATCACCCGGATCGCCGCCTGTAGCGTCCATGCGCCACCAATAGGTAATCTCGTTGATACCATCCGGCGCCAGCTCCACCGGGATGCGGATGCCGCCGCGCTGCAAGGTGTGGTTGGCGCCAGCCACGCCACCCAACTTGGCCGACTTGTTGCCATGATGCGCAATCCCGGAGACCGTTTCCACGCCCGGACTGGCGCTCCAATAGGCTAGATCGCTCTCGAACGAGTAGTTGGTGCGCTCGATTTGGTTGCCCTCATAGCCTTTGAACTGCGTATCGGCGTTGCGCGCCCAGGCCGGCATCATGCGGATGCCCTCCGCCTCGCGGCCGTCGTAGGGGGTAATCGAGATACCGACGCCCTTGCGGCGTCCGTTCACCATCCTGTGCGTGGCGATAAACTCATCCAGAGCGCTCCAGTTGAAACCGTTCGGGCCGGGGTTTGGCTGCAACTGCGCCCAGGAAAAGAACTGCATGTCACCCCCCTGGTGAAATAGCGCCGGATCAAGGTTCTTGCTGCCCACAATGTAGTAGCCCGGGGCCACGATCGGTGGCGCTGCGTCAGGGCCGGCTTTTTCGTCGAACGGGATGGGGTCGGCGCTGACCAGTGTAGTGCTCACGAGACTGGCCACCAGTACACCCACCAACAAGACTAACAGATACTTGCGCTTCATCTTGAGTCTTATGCTCCTTTTGCCGCAAATTGTCCGTTCAGCTTTTGCCCTACACGCTGTGAGCGGACACCAAGCCAGAACAGACGCGCCTACGATGCTGAATACTCTGAATCAGACCTGTAAAGAAAGACCAAGTTAGCGGGCAGGCTACCGAAGGCAGGCGACACCTTCGGCTTTGCGGCAGATGAGCGCCGCAACCGATGTGGCTGCGGCGCTGATGTGGGCGATGATAGCACAATGACGAGCGTTTGGCAAACCGTTGCCGCGCCGCCAACCTCGACGCCCGCTTAGACGGTTGCCAACAACTGAGGGTTCCGCACCTGGGTCGACGCTTGTCGATGCTCAGGCTGCGGAATGCCTGCGGCTCAACTACGGTTGCCAGCCGTCCCGGCGGGCAACCAACAGAATCGGCGAGCTCAGGGACGGCGGCAACACCTGACGCAGACGGTTGATCACCGGCGATCGTTCGGCGGCGCCAGGGATGCCGCGCAATTCCAAAATGCGCAGCCCCAGCTGACGCAACCGCAAAGAGATGTCCACCGGATTACAAAGCCACACCGCGTCATAGTCTGCGCCGTAGCCCAGCAACCGATAGCGTTCGGCGTTGGCGAAATCGGCCTGGCGCGGCAAGAAGTGCGGTCGCCCGCTGACAGCAATGCTCAGCATGAGCCCCACGTTGCGAATGAGCAGGCTCAGCGCCTCGGCTGTCGAGTCGCCGCTTTCCGGGCCATATTTCGGTCGCCGGCTGCGCGCCAGGAAACGCTTCAAGGGCCGCAGAGGAGAGAGCAGATTAGGGAACGTCAGCGCCAACAGACCGCCCGGCTGCAACAAGCGCACGAGCTCCTGTAGTGCAGCCGCCGGCTGGGCCACGTGCTCGATCGTGTTGATGGCCGTAACAGCCGCAAACTCACCGCTGGGCAGCGGCAAGTGCGTTCCCGCATCAAGGGCCACAAAGGACAGATGGGGATAGCGCGCCAGGGCACTTTGCACGAAGGGTACGGAGATATCTGCGCCCATCGCCCGATAGCCGGCGCGCGCCAGCGTGGCCGTCATGTCCCCCACGCCGCAGCCGAAATCTAACACGCGGCTGTGGCTGTGCACACCGTAGCGGTGCAACATCCCCAAGACGGCGCCATACTCCGGCCGCCAGCCTGCGCTTTCCAAATGGCGCAAGTAGCCCGCAGAGCGATTGTAGAACTGGTAGGTGTCGTTGGCGTTGGTCATAGCTGCCTTTCCGCTGCGATTATACGTTGCGGCCAACGCTACGTCAAACCAGCTTACTCCCGGCGCACCCCCGGCCACAGAGACCGCCGGCCAATGTCCAAAGCCGTCTCGGTGCGATCAAGCCCTTTTGCATGTGGCTTCCTTGACACAACCCTGCAAAGACTTGCCCCTAAGAGACTGTTTGAAAAGCCCGGCATCGCCGGGATCAGAGGTTGAAACCATCTGGCTGAAAGTACGAAGCGGCCTCAGCCGCT
>DAOUBX010000059.1:0-14260 GCA_034432445.1 Anaerolineales bacterium | reverse complement strand
GCGCAGGCGCAGGTGTCGTGCTGTCAGACGGTGAACACTTGCACCTGCGATGCAAGTGCAGGTGTTCCATTCACCGGGCTGAGTAGTTACGTCATTCTTCAAAAAACCGGCTTTGCGGCGCACGCTCAAGCCCCGTTGACGGGGCGCTGTTGGTTCGCCGGTGGGCTTCAGCCCCCGGCGCACTTGGCAGACTGCGAGGTGACCGGCTTTCGACACGCGCCCTACGCCGGCACCGCCGCGACCTGCTCCATCGTCCCGTGCTTCAGGGGATACTTGGTCAGCGCCCAGGCGCCGAAAAGACAAACCAGCAGCGGCGAGATGCCCATCAAGAAGCGAATGCCCCAGACGGCGCTGCCCGGCTGAACGTTGGAGCCCTCGACGAAGCCGGTGAGAGTGAACACCGCAGCGTAGAGCAGCCCCTGAAAAGAAAAGGCCAGCTTGACGATGGCGCCGTTGATGCCGAAGAACATGCCCTCGCGGCGCTCGCCCACGCGCTCGGCGTCGTCGTCGATCACCTCGGTCAGCATCACGATGGGCAGCATCATAAAGCCCGCCAGTCCGGGCGCGATCAGCGTGGTGCCGATCAGTCCGGTGGTGAAGCCGTCGGCCAGGGCCATGATCGCCAGGCCGGGCAGGAAGAGCAGAAAGGCATACATCCAGGCGCGGCGCACGCCGATGCGCGGGGTGATCTTGTTCCACACGACCAGCAGCGGGATGCACAACAGGAAGGGCACGGCCAGCAGGATCGCCTCGCGGTCGCCTGCGCCGGCGCCCTGGATGTTCAGGGCATACTTGCGCCAGAAGGGCAGGGTGGCCGCCAGGATGATAAAGACGTACTCCTTGCTCAGGTTGGCCAGGATGTACCAGCGAAAAGCCCGGCTGCGCAGCGCGTTGCGCAGCGACTGCCCAAGCGGCATCGACTCGCCCTTCATGTGGGCCGGGTCCTCTTTGGCGCCGATGATCGAGACCAGGTAGCTGACCGCCACGAAGACGCCGATCACCGCGCCCATGGTCGTGAAGCCCAGTTCCTCGGACAGGATCGGCGCCAGGATGAAGGCCAGCAGCAGCGCCAACACGGCCAGCCCCTCGCGCACCGCGGCCAGGCTAGAGCGCTGCTTCAGGTCCACGGCCAGCTCGGTGAACAGGCTGTTGTAGGCCATGGTGGTGAGGGTCATCAAGCTGTCGAAGATGAAGAGCATGATGAGAAAATAGAAGGCCGTGATCACCATCTGGTTGGTGGGGGGCGTCCACAGGAAGAAGAACGAGATGCCCAGCGGAATGGAGCCGAAGAGGATGTAGGGGATGCGCCGGCCCCAGCGGCTGCGCGTGCGGTCGCTCAGATTGCCGAACAGGGGATCGTTGATGGCGTTCCACAGGCCGAACAGGAACCAGATGGCGCCGGCGATGGCCGCTGTCAAGCCGATCACGTCGATGTAGAAAAACTGGATGCGGTTGTTGAAAACCTGCTGGCTGAGGGTGTTGGAGAAGTTGCCCCAGCCATACGTGAACTTCTGCCAGAACTTCATGGGAACCTCCTTAGAACAGCATACGGGCCAGGTATTGGTGCAGAAAACGCTTGAAAGCGGCGATCTGATCGGGTTCCAGGGGGTCGGCCAGGGCGGCGTTCCAGGCCAGCGGGCCGCCGGTGAAGTAGCCGTAGAGCATCCAGGTGAAACTGATGAGGAACAGGCGCAGCTCAACCTCGCCGGGATGGATGGCGCCGGCCTGGCGGGCGCGCTCCAGCAGGTTCAGGACCATCTCGTACAGCGGCAGCGACACCTCCTTTTCCAGGTTGAGGCGTGTTTCCTCGCGCTCCAGCCAGCGGCGCAGCCAAAGACGCGCCGTCTCCGGCTGGTCGCGGGTCATGTCCACCAGCGCGTCCACGAGCTGCTCCAGCAAACTGCGCAGCGCAGCGGGGTCGGCCACCACGGCGTCGTCCACGTCGGCGACGAAGCGCGCGATCAGCGCGTACTCTTGCTGGAACAGACGGCGGAACACCTCGTGATAAAGGTCCTCCTTGCTGCCCACGTGGTAGTGCATGGTGGCGATGTTGAGCCCGGCCATCGCGGCGACAGCGCGCGTGGAGGTGCCGTGAAAGCCCTGCTCGGCGAACAAGGCGCGGGCCGCGGCCAAGATACGTTCGTAGCTGTCGGAGGGGGTGTCAAAAGTTGGGGACATGGGGAGAAGCGGCCAGAAGCTAGGCGGCGGCCGTTCCTGCAAGCTCCACAGCTTCCCGGTCACGGCCACCATCAATCACTTGATTGATAGTCGGCCAAATTATACCGTTCATTCTTCCCCTTGTCAACGGTTTTTTTGGCGAACTAACCCCACGACCGCCCGGCACCTCGGGCCGAGCCGCAATCTGACAACCATTCACAGTCGTCCCCCGTCCCCCCCTCAAATGCGCGTTTCTCATCCTCCGCGGCTTGCACCAGGCCCCACCCAGTGCCCGTGCTGATCATCGAAACGCCAGCCAGACGTGTCGAGGACGAGGGGATGGCGCGGCCAGCCGCTGGCCACGCGCGCTGCGGTTTCGTCCCAAGTCCGTATACCGCTGAGGGTGTCGGCAGCCTCGACGTTGCACGCGCCGACAGCTACGGCCATGGTCACGGCCTGTTCGGCGCTCAGGCCGCGCAGCAAGGCGGCCAGAAAGCCGGCGATGGTGGCGTCGCCGGAACCGGCTGCGCCCACCAGATGCGCCTGAAAGCAGGGCGCCCAAAGCTCTTTGTTGGCCCACGCGGCCGGGTCTACCGGCCGGCCGCGGCCCATGCCCGCCAACGCCTCCGCCCCCGTGCTGCGCAGATACAGGCCGCGGTGCCCCAGCTTGAGGCCGACGATCTTGACCCCCAACGCCAACAGCTCGGTGCTCAGGTCTGACAGCAGCTCAGGGGTGATCAACGGCAGGATGTCGTGGTCGGGCGCCTGTTGCCACAACCGGTCAAAGGTCTCACGGCGCAGCGCGTACAAGGTCTCCTCGATGCTGGGCAGAAAGACATCGACGTGGGGCAACGTGGCCGCCAGGATGGTCCGCCAGTCAGCGCGGCCGGCCGGCGCAGCGGGGTCAGGCAGAGCCATGTCCAGTGAGGTGGTGACGCCTGTCGCCTTGGCGCGGCGGAAGATGGCGGCGAGCTCGGCGCCGTGCTCCGCGTACATGCGAGCCATGAGCGGTGGATAGCCGAAGTGGAAGAGCCGCGCGCCGGCCAGCGCGCTGTAGTCGATGTCGTCGGCGCTGAAGGTGTCGTTGGCGCCGGGGCAGTGCAGGAAGATGCGATCGATGCCAGGTGGACTGATCACCACCGTGTAGGACGAGATGGCGCCCTCGGCAACGATCAAGCCCTCGGCCAGCCGCGGGTCGTAGCCGGAGATGACCTGCGTGATGGCCTGTCCGAACAGGTCGCGGCCGATCTTGCCCATCAGCTGCGCGCCGGCCGGCAGGCCCAGGCGGTGCAGCGCCAGGCCGACGTTGGAGACCGCGCCGCCCGTGGACAGCGCGACGGCGCCCACCTGCAACAGCCGGCCGGGCACAAAGGAACGACGAAACTGCTCGGCGGTGGTGGCCGACAGGTCGGGGATCATGTCCAGGCACAGGTGCCCGGCGACGATGACATCGAGTGGCTGGGTCATGGGCGTCCTCGTGGAAACAACGGAGTAGTCGGCTTAGAGCTGCCGGTTCAGCGCCGCCAGCGTGGGATACACCTGCTTGAAGAGGGCGTAGCGCTCCTGGTAGCGGGCGGCCTGGGCAGGATCAGGCTCGTAGCTTTGAGCGGACCGCGCCATCTGCGCCAGGCCTTCGTGCACCGAGGCAAAGACGCCGGAGGCAACGCCGGCCAGAATGGCCACGCCCAGGCAAGGCGCCTCGGCCACGTCCATGGCGCGCACCGGCTTGCCGTAGATGTCGGCCTTGACCTGCAACCAAAGCGGGGAACGCGCGCCGCCGCCGAAGGCGCGTAGCTCGTGCACCGCAATGCCGGCAGCCTCCATGGCGTCCAGGCTGAGCTTGATCTCGTAGCTGACGCTGTCCAGCATGGCTTTGATGATCTCGCCGCGCGTCGTACTGAGGTTCAGGCCCAAAATGGCGCCCTTGGACGCCGCGTCCATCCACGGTGTGCCGCTGCCGACAAAGTGGGGCAAGATGAGCACGGGCGACGGACCAGGGCTGGCCTGCGCCAGGATCAGGTCGTAGACGTTGCCGCCGCTCGCCTGCGCCTGCGCCAGCTCGGCCTGGCCAAAGGTGTCGCGAAACCAGCGCAGCAGCGCGCCGCCGGTGGTAGTGTAGCCGAAGGCGATGGTCATGCCGGGAGCGGTGTGGGGGCTGACGGGCAGGTTGCCGGCCAGCAGCTCGGCGCTGAGCACCAGGTGGGGCGAGGCTACGCCGATGCACTCGACCGTGCCGGTGGAGTCCATGGCGACGCCCGCGGCAATGGCGCCGCAGCCCAGCGCGCCCGCCGCCTGGTCGTGGCCACCGGTCACCGCCAACACGCCCGGCCGCAGGCCCAGCGCCTCGGCGGTGGCCGCCGGCAGCTCGCCCACCACTGCGCCGGAGGGCAGGAGCCGCGACAGCCGCTCGGCGTCTAGCCCGGCCAACGCCAAGATCTCCTCCGACCACGTGCGACGCCGGATGTCAAGGGCCATCGTGCGCGCGGCCAGGCTGTGATCGAGCGCCGGCGGCAAGCCGAGCTGGTGAAAGACGAAGTCCTGCATGCACAGAAAGCGACGCGCCGCGGCGTAGACCTCGGGCTGGTGCTGGCGCAGCCACATGAGCTTGTTGACCGTGTACATGGGGTGCAGCGGCAGGCCGGTGCTTTGAAAGATGCGCTCGCGGCCCAGGGTCTCGGCCCACCAGCGCGCTTGCTCTTCGGCGCGCGCGTCCAGCGCAGTGATGAAACGCCCTAGCGGCCGGCCGGCGGCGTCCACCGGCAGCACCGACTCGCCGTGGGTGGACACGCTCAGCGCGGTCACCGGATCATGCGCCGTCGCTGCAGCCACGCGGCCGATCACCTGGCAGATCGCCTGCCAGACCTCGGCCGGGTCTAGCTCCATCCAGCCCGGCCGCGGCTGATAGAGTGCGTACTCAGCGTAGCTCTGCGCCAGCAGGCGGCCATCGAGCCCAAACGCTGCGGCCTTGCAGCCGCCAATACCAATGTCTACGCCCAAGAGACTCATGCGTCCTCCGTTAGAGTGGGCCGGTTTCAGAAACCGGCCCACTCTGCGGAGCCAAGCTGCTCCAAATAGAACAACATCCGGCCGACCACCGCTTCCTGCCACACCTGGCGCCGCGCGCGCTCCACAACCGCCCAGCCCTTGGGGCCGATCGCGCCCTCGCAGTGGTCGCGGATGAACGCCTCATCGGCAAAACGCGGCCCCAGCCAGCCCTGCACCAGTCCTTCCTGCACGGCAGCCGCCGACAGGATGTTGCCCAGGCTGCGCAGGGTCAACTCGGCCACGGCCTGGCCGCCCAGCCGCTCGAAGATCGACCACACGTTGAACTTGATGATACCGTCGCCGGCCAAGCGCGGCAAATCGGCGTCGCGCAGGCTGGAGGAGCCGTGCAGCACCAGCCGCGGCCCCACGCGTTGGCTGATGCGCTGCGCCAGCTCACCGTCGTAGTGCGCCGACGCCGTCGTCGAACGATGCTCTGTGCCCAGGTTGGGCACCAGCAGATCGACGCCGGTCTGCGCCAAGAACCGCTCCGCCTGCGCCGGATCGGTCAGATGGCCCTCAGCCGTATCCGCCTCCTCGGCCTGGATGATCTCGTCCACGCACCCTTCAACCATCACCTGGTGGCCGTGGCGTGCGACGAACTCCGCCGTGCGCCGGATGTTCTCGTCGAAGGGAAAGTAGGAGCAATCGTACATGATCGTGGCGAAGCGCTCCAGGCAGCGCGGGATGATCTCCTCCTCGTAGTCCGGCAAGGCGTGGTCGAGATGCAACAGCACGGTGACATTCTGGTACGGACTGTCCTCGGACAGGTAGGTGTCCACATCGGCCAGCAAGGCGCGCAGCCCCACCTTGGCGTCATCGACACCGGTGTAGTGGCGCAACTGTGGCTCGATGGGATAGTTAGCCGTAGCCGAGATCACCACCGGCACAGTGAGCAGCCCGTGCGCCTGGGCAAACAGATGCGCAGCACAGAAGATCGCCTCCGTGGTGCGCCGGTTCTCGGTGCAAAAGTTGGCCAGACAGATGCCGCGCGCGGCGGCCTGGCGATAGATTTCCCGAGCTCTGTTGGCGTCGCTGATCAAAGGCATAGCAACCAGTCTCCGATCCTCTCACCGCTCACCGCTCACCGTTCACCGTCCCGTCAGCCCCGCCATCGCCCGCACCTCCTCGATGTAGGCCGCCAAGTTCTGCGGCGGCGTGTCGTCCAGGATCGTGTGCGAGCTTTGCAGGATGTAGCCGCCGCCCTCGCCCATCACGCGGGCGCGGCTGCGGATCTCGGCGCGCACGTCGTCGGGCGTGCCAAAGGGCAGAGTGTGTTCGACGTCGATGCCGCCGTAGAAGCACAGCTTGTCGCCGTACTGCCGTTTCATCTCCGCCGGATCCATGACGTGCGGCGACAGCGGATTGAACACGTCGAGGCCGATCTCGATCAAATCCGGGAAAAGCGGTGTGACCTTGCCGTCGGAGTGTTGGCCCACCACCACGCCGGCCCGATGGCAGTGCTCGTAGATCAGCGCCAGCCGCGGCTTGACGAAACGCCGCCACATCCTTGGACTGAACATCAAGCCGGTGGTCGTGCCCCAGTCGTCGGCGAAGTAGAAGCCGTCCACCCCCAGCGCCAACTGCTGGTCGATGATCGGCAGGTTCCACTCGTGGACGATGCGGTCGAGCAGGTCATCCACGAACTCCGGCTGCGCGGCCATGTCGATGAACAACTGCTGCATGCCGCGAATGCTCCAGGCCCGCTCGAAGAGCACCATGCCCAGCTTGCCGAACAGAAAGAGCTCGCCGCGGTAGCGATCGGCCAACTCACGCGCCTGGTCAAAGCGGCCGGCGCGGTACGGGTCTGGCATCTGATACTGCGCCAGGGCGCGGGCCAGCGCGGCGCCGCCCTCTACCTCGCCCAAAGGGTACTTGACCGGATGCGGCAGGCCACCGGAGCGATCCCAGACGCAGCCGAACTCGTCCTCGTGCAACCCGCCGGCCGCGTCCAACCCGGTCTGCACCGGCCCACCGCTCAGCGTGAGCTGCACCTCGCCGACCTGGCCGGCCCAGGGGTTGACGTTGAAGTCCGAGCCGACCTTGACGATGTGGTTGCCGATGTAAGCCGCCGCCGCGTGGGTGTCGGGCAGGCCGTACATGGCGCACACCTTGCGCCAGACCGACGGTACGGCGTGAAAGTTGTAGGGCACGAAGTCGGTCTGCTGATGACGGATGGCAGCCAGCACGCGCTCGCGTTTGTTCATCGGCTCATTGCCCATACTGGGTGGTGTAGCGCGTGCGCAGCTTGCGCACGGCCTCGTCGGGGATCGGCTGCGGCCGGCCAAGCTGCAGGGCGAAGTAGACCGTGCGCGCCACGTCCTCGACCATCACGGCGGCTTTGACCGCGGCCTCGCCCGTGGGACCGACGGTGAACACGCCGTGGTTCTTGAGCAGCACGGCGGGCGAGTCGCCGCTGGACTCGACCACCACCCGTCCGATCTCCTCGCCGCCGATCAGCGCAAAGCCACCGCACGGGATCGGCCCGCCAAACTCATCGGCGATCGCGGTCAGATAGACGGGGATGGGCTGCCCCACCGCGGCAAACGCCGTGGCGTAGGGGGAGTGCGTGTGCACCACGCCGTTGACGTCCGGCCGATGGCGGTAGATGTAGAGATGGCTAGCGGTGTCCGACGACGGCTTCAGGTCGCCCTCCACGCGGCGGCCCTCCAGGTCGAGGATGACCATGTGCTCCGGCCGCAGGTCCTCATAGCGCACGCCCGACGGCTTGATGGCTACTAGCCCCGTCGCCTGGTCACGCATGCTGACGTTGCCGCTGGTCCAGGTCACCAGTCCGTTCTTGGGCAGCTCCAAATGTAGCCGCCACAGTTCTTCACGCACTTGTTCAAGCACGAGGTAATCTCCGGTTGAGGGTAGAGAAGCAGACAAGGGGAAAAGTAGACAGGTAGCCCAGTAGGCAAGGGGGAAGTAGACAAGTGGACAAGGGAAGAGGCAGATAGGTGGACAGGTTCCCTGCAAGAGGGGCTCTGCACTCCTTGTTTGCCCGGCTTTCCCTGTTTCCTTGCCGCCCTGTCGCCTTGCCTACTTGCGTACCCGCCTACTGCCGCAACACCTCCGCCTTCAACGCCTTTAGCCGCTTCATCACATCGTTGGCGCCGCGGCCGAAGTAGTCGTGCAGGGTGACGTATTCGGCGTAGAGTCGGTCGTAGACGGCCTTAGCCTCGGCGTTGGGGATGTATTGCTCATCGCGCAGGCGGGCCATGTGCTTGGCCGCCTCGACGATGCTGTCGTAGCCGCCGGCCGCCTTGCCCGCTGCTACGGCGCCGTGCATGGCCGAGCCTAGGGCCGGCCCCTGGCCTGACGCGCCCACCTTGATCGGCCGGCCGCTGACGTCGGCGTAGATCTGCATCAGGAGCTTGTTGCGATCGGGCAAACCGCCGGTGGCCACGATCTCGTACACCGGCACGCCGTTGGTTGCGAAGGTCTCGATAATCATGCGCGTGCCGTAGGCCGTGGCCTCGATCAAAGCGCGGTAGATCTCCTCCGGCTTGGTGGCCAGGGTGGCGCCGATCAGCAGGCCGGTCAAGTCCACGTCCACCAGCACGCTGCGGTTGCCGTTCCACCAGTCCAGAGCCAGCAGGCCGCTCTCGCCGGGCCGCAGCCGGCTGGCCTTCTCCTCCAGCAGCTCGTGGAGGCTGATGCCACGGCTGGCGGCCTCGCGCTCGTAGGCGCCGGGCACGCAGTTCTCGGTGAACCAGGCGAAGTGATCGCCCACGCACGACTGGCCGGCCTCGTAGCCGAAGAAGCCGGGCACGATGCCGTCTTCCACATAGCCGCACATGCCGGGCACGATGTGTTCCTCCGTCCCCAGCACCATGTGGCAGTTGGAGGTGCCCATGATGATCACCATGCGGCCGGGCTCGGTGACGGTGACGGCGGGCACGGCCACGTGCGCGTCCACGTTGGCGACGGCCACGGCGGTGCCGGGGCGCAGGCCGGTCCAGCGCGCCGCCTCCTCGGTCAGCCCGCCGGCCTTTTGCCCCAGCTCGGCGATATTGCGCGACATCTTCTCGTCCACCAGGTTCTCCAGTCGCGGGTCAAGCGCCCTGAAGAACTCCTTGGGCGGGAAGCCCTCGCGCTTGCTCCACAGGCCCTTGTAGCCGGCTGTGGTCAGGTTGCGCGTCTCGACGCCGGTCATCTGCCACACAATCCAGTCGGCGCCCTCGATCAGCCGGTCGGCCGCCTCGTAGACCGCCGGGTCTTCGTCCAAGATCTGCATGACCTTGGGCACAAACCACTCCGAGCTGATCTTGCCGCCGTAGCGGTCGAGGAAGTCATAGCCCAGCTCGGCTGCGATCTGGTTGAGCTTGTTGGCCTCGGGCTGCGCGGCGTGGTGCTTCCACAGCTTGACCCAGGCATGGGGATGGTCGCGCCACTCCGGCAAGAAGCGCAAGGGAGTGCCGTTAGCTTTGACCGGCAGCATGGTGCAGGCTGTGAAGTCGATGCCGATGCCGATCACGTCGTCCGGGCTGACGCCGCTTTGCTGTAAGACGGCCGGCACGGCGTGCTTCAGCACTTCCAAATAGTCATTGGGGTCTTGCAGGGCCCAGTCCGGCTCCAGGGGAATGCCGCTGCCGGGCAGACGCTCGTCGATCACGCCGTTGGCGTAACGGTGAACGGCGGTGGCTACCTCGCGGCCGTCGGCCACGTCCACCAGCACAACGCGACCCGACTCGGTACCAAAGTCGATGCCAATTGCGTATTTGGCCATGGATCATCCTCGCTATCGATGGAAACAGAGTTCAGTACGGCATACAGTGGATCTCTGCCACTCGGTCCTTGCGAGCCGTCTGCGGCGAAGCAATCCCGGCTGCGCCGACCTAGGAACTGCTTGGGCAGCTCTGCCCATGGACTCCCCAGCCGTGATGCTTCGCCAAGCCTCGGCATGGCAGGCAAGGAGTTTCTCGTTTTGGCGCATCCTGCCGCGGCGGGACGGACAACACGCAAGGACTTGAGCAGGTCTCAGCGCTTGCCAAAATACCGCGGATAGTCGGTGCACAACAAATACAGCGGCGGCTCGTCCTCCTCGATCTCAGGAAAGCGGCCGACCGGCTCGTAGAAACGGTTGTCGGTGTTGTCGTCGTTGACCAGCGAGACCTCGCCAATCAGCACGCGCGCTTCTTCGGCCCAAAAGGCGTGGTAGAGGCGCGTCGGTAGGGTGATGCTCTCGCCGGGCGCTAACACCACCTTGCCGCCGGCCGGGACGGTGCGGCGCACGCCGTCGGTGCTGACTACGACGTCCGTGTCGGCCAGCTCGTCGTTCTCGGTGGAGTTGTAGAGCTGGATGACCAATTTGCCACCGCCGCGGTTGATGATATCCTCAACCTTGCGCCAATGGAAGTGCAACGGCGTCACCTGACCGACGTCGGCGATCAACACCTTTTCGGCGTACAGCTTGCCGGCGCCTCTGGCCAGGTCGGCCGGATTGCCGTTGCGGATGGTAAAAATGAACAGGCCCCGTCGCTTGTAATCACCGGAGCCAAAATCGGTGATGTCCCAGCCAAGCTGGCGGTCGACGATCTCTTGCACTTCGTCGCCCTTGGCGGCCCAGTCCTCCGGCGACCAGTAGGCAAAGGGCGGCAGCAGGAAGCCGTGGGCTTTCATGAAGGCATCGGCGTCCCGCATGATGGCGTTGATCTCAGATCGCTTCATAGGGCTTACTCCTGAAATTCTGGACGTAGCAAGCGAAGGCGCCGGCTGACTTCGGCGCGCACGAGCAGCTTGCCCTGCTGGAGAATGTCGGCCTCCTTGCGCGAGCCGACAAGCTGGTGATAGCCAATCTGGGCCGGTGCGTCGGGGATGGCCTTGGCCACGCCCTCCAGAAAAGCGCGCTTGAGGGCCGTGCCGTAGTTGAACTTGGCGACGCCCAGCCGAATCGCCTGCGCCACATCCTCATCGGCGAAGCCCGTGCCGCCGTGGATTACCAACGGCACAGCAACCGCGTCGCGGATGGCTGCCAGCCGCTCCCAGTCGATGCGGGCCTTGCCGTCGGTGAGGGTGTGCACGTTGCCCACCGAAACGGCCAGCGCATCCTGGAGCAGGCACCACCTCCTTGCGCTGTAACCAGCTGGGGCTCCCAGGGTCTGGGGACCGGCTCTACGCGTGCACGTACATCTGCCAGCCCAGATACTTGCCCAGCGCCTCGTCGACCGCTGACGCCGTGCGCGACAGGTTGATGGAGACGTGGTGCTCGTAGCCGTTGGCGCAGATGTAGGCCAGCAGCTTCTGATAGTTGGGCACGCGCACGACACCGTAGCCGCCGAAGGTCATCAGCGGATCGTCGGTCAGCTCGCCCTCGCCCACGTAGCCCATGATCTGGCCGTGGTAGTCGTCGGTGGAGAGCCGCAAGTAGGTGAAGGGCTCGGCGCGCACGCGGCCGTGGATGGTGCCCCAAGTCTGCGCACGCGGCACCGTGCTGGACAGGATGTCGTGGTCTTTCATCACCGGCACATCCTCAGGGATGGCCGACTCCGCCTTGAACACGTCCTTAGGCAGGTTGGAACAGTGGAAGATGACGCCCTTGTCGGGATCGTCGCCGTAGTTGTTGTTCCAGTCCACCAGCGCGCTGGGCTTGCCGGAAGCCAGGGCCAGCACCTGCATCGCCAGCGCGCCGGCCACGTCGGTCTCGCAGGCCGAGGGCATCAGGTTGTTGCTCATGATGCTCATCAAGGTGCACGGGACAACGCCGAAATACTCCTCCATAGAGGTCCAACACTGGATGGCCGAGGCCTGCAGGCGGTTCTCAGCCATCCACTCGTCCACCACCACCCCGAAGCGCGCCATGCGGTCCAGGGAAAGAGCCGGCGTCCTGGCGGCGTTGACGTAGGCCTGGATGAGCTCCAGCTTGGCCTTGACGCGAAGGTCATCGGCACTCAGCCGTTCGACGCGGCCGTAGACGTCGGAGAGGTCGAGCGTTTCCACGGAGATGCCGGCGCGCTCTAACAACTTCTCGCTGAAGCGGACGGTGTTGAAGGCCGGTGGCCGGGCCCCCAAGAAGCCGATGCGCAGCCCGCGCAGCCCGCGCACAATGCGGCAGACGGCGGCGAAGCGCCGCAGGTCGGCGCGGAACGACGCGCTTTGCGGATCCACCGTATGCAGCGCGGTCAAGCTGTACTTGATGCCGTACTGGTGTAGGTTGTTGCAGGCCGACATCTTGCCGCAGAAGGAGTCGCGGCGCCAGTGCAGGTCCATCTTGGTCATGTCGTCGTTGAAGGCGTGTACCAAGACGGGCACGTCAAGTGCGGCCCAGCGCAGGGTGTTGGCGATGGCCCGCTCGTCGCCGAAGTTGGGCAGCGTCACCAGCACGCCGTCGATGCGATCGCGGTTCTGGCGGAAGAGGTCGGCGCAACGCTGGGCGTCGTTCAAGCTCTCAACGCTGCCATAGAGGGTGTCCTCCGGCGAAAGGGCCACCACGTCGAAGCCTTCTTCGGCCAGCACCCGCAGCACCGTCTGCCGGCCCGACTCACATAAGTGGCTGGGAAAGAAGCCCCTGTTGCCGACAATGAGGCCCAAAGTGATTGCCGTCATAGCAAATGCCTCCTGAAATGAGAAACAGTTAGGTAGAGGAGATGGGCTGTGTCTATGCCAGGCGCATTGCCCAGCCAGACATTTGAGTGAATGCAGAAGGACGCGTTGGTTCGCTGCGACAAGTCAAATGTGGTAAGCACAATGTTCAGCGATGTTCAGCGATGGGACCGATGCTGCCGGAACGGGTGGGTATGCCTTCGCCGGACACCAGGAAGCGCTCCTAGGCTCGCAACGAACACGGGGACGGGCGCCTGTCCAAGAAGACGTTCCCATTATAGCAGAGAACCGACCCGTTGACAAGGGGTGAAGTAATCATTTTCCCGTGAAGGTTTCCAGCAAATTAGCTGCCGAGCAAACACCAGCAAACATCTACAGCGCTGTATCGAGCCCAATTACGCCGACCGCGCCGTGTAACAAGCCGTCAAAGCCTCGAAACACCAGCTTTGCAGCGGCCAAACTGCGCAAAACCACACCCAATGCAACGCGCTAGCTGTTGGCGCACCACATGGGAAGCGATTGGGTCTTGACAGTCGTGGTGAAATCTGATATAGTTGTCGTGAACGTTAACGGGACATTCCCGCCACCCAGCTGCTCTTCACTTCACCCATGCCCATGGCGCCCAACAAACGCATAACGATCAAACAAGTTGCCCAACAAGCCGGCGTGTCTGCCCAAACCGTTTCTCGGGTGATCAACGAACGACCCGATGTGGCGCCTGACACCCGCGAGCGCGTGCTGCAGGTCGTGCAACAGCTCGGCTATCATCCCAGCAGCATCGCGCGCACACTGATTCAGGGGCGCAGCTCGACTATCGGCGTGGTGGGCAGCGGCATCGAGTATTTCGGGCCCTCGCGCACCCTGGTGGGCATCGAGCGCCAGGCCGCCGAGCTCGGCTACACCGTGTTGCTGGGGCTCACGCCGCACCCAGAGACGGACAGCGGTGAGCAGGTGTTGCGCCAGATGCTGGCTTACCTCGTCGATGGCATTGTTTGGGCCGTGCCGGAAATCGGCCAGAACCACGAGTGGGTGCAGCGCATCGTGCCCAAGCTCAACATCCCGATCGTCTTCCTCAGCGCGCGACCGGCGGCCGGGCTGACCGTGGTCGCCATGGACAACCGCAGCGGCGGCCACATGGCTACCCAGCATCTGATCGAGCGCGGCTATCGCCGCATCGGGCTGATCTCTGGGCCCTCCCTGTGGTGGGAAGCGCGCGAGCGCCAGCTCGGCTGGCGCGATGCCTTGACCGAAGCCGGCTTGACGGCTGAGCCGGCCCTGGTGGCCGAGGGCGACTGGAGCGCGGCCAGCGGCGAACAAGCCATGCACACCCTGCTCGCCCAAAGCCCCGACATCGATGCGCTGTTCGCCAGCAACGACCAAATGGCGCTCGGCGCGCTCAAGGCGACGCGCAGCCTGGGGCTGCGCGTGCCAGAAGACCTGGCCATCGTCGGCTTCGATGATCGGCCCGAGGCTGCCTTTTTCTGCCCACCGCTGACCACCATTCGCCAAGATGTGG
>DAOUBX010000058.1:0-3645 GCA_034432445.1 Anaerolineales bacterium | reverse complement strand
TGTACGACGCCGAACGCATCGATGCGCAGCTCGACCTGGCCGCAGCCAGCTTCCTGGCCAACGAGGTGGAGATCGACACCCGTGCCGGCGTCGTACGCCTGTCTTCGATCTTCAAGTGGTACGCCGGGGACTTCGGGGGCAGGGCAGGAGTGATCGCGTTTCTGCGGGAGCGGCTGCCCGACGGCGAAGCGCGCGCCTGGCTGTGCCAGCAAGGCCCCTACGTCAAGCTGATCTACCGGCCGTACGATTGGGGGTTGAACAGCGCTACGTAGCCGCCAGCCGGTCGGCCAAGGCGACCAGCCGCGCGGCGTCCCAGCGATCGCCGCTGCGCAACGGCCACTCGCCGTGCACTGCGGCCCGCCAGGCGGCGGGGATGACGTCCAGCCCATAGGCTGCGCCGGCCAGCGCGCCGGTCACCGCGCCGACCGAATCGGCGTCGTTCCCCAGGTTGACGGCCTGGACGACCGCCTCCTCGAAAGAGGCCGTGGTCAACAGCGCCCAAACCGCGCTCTCCAGCGTGTGGCGCACCCAGCCGCTGTTGGGCTGCTCCTCCCGGCGCTTGGACGGCGCAGCCGTGATGGCCTGGCGCAATTCCTCCGGCGCAGCGGCCGCTTGCAGCGCCTGGGCCACCGCTTCCGCCGGCGCAGCGCCATGAAGCAGGTAGTAGATGGCCGCATTGACAAACGCGCAGCCGGCCACGCATTCCTCGTGCGGATGCGTCACCTGGCTCTGCAGGCGGCTGGCGTCCAGCAGCGCGTCCAGCTCGTCCCAGTAGACGATGGCGACGGGCCAGCAGCGCATCACCGAGCCGTTGCCGGCCGACCAAGGGTTCTCGGCCTGCACGGCGGCCGCGGCCGCTTCCCACGGTTCGCCGCGCGCGCTGCGCTTGAGCACAAGTCGCGTGTGGCGACCGATGTCGGCGGGGCGGGCGCGATACCAGGCGACGAAACGGCCGTGGTACTGACTTTACCGGTGTTGGCGAAGCTGGCAGGTGAAACGAAGATGAGCAGCATGGCGCAGTGGGCTCGCCTGCGAGCGGCCAAATCAGCCGGAACGCTGCGCAAATGGCGTCAGAACTCTACGAAGACATCTCCTTGCTGCCTGAAGTCGGCCCGTTCCCGGATTTGCCGGAGCAGCGGGCCCAGACAGTCGACAAGAAGCGCGGTCGTCTCGAAGTCCGCACCTTGCGCATCAGTTCTGCGCTGACCGCTTTCCTCAAACCCGGCTGGCCAGACGTTGCTCAGGTTTCCCAGGTCGAACGCCGGGTCACCCGAGGTGATAAATCCAGTTGCGAGTGTGCCTATGGCTCCACCAGCCCGACGGCGCGCCACGCTACACCGCACCAAGTGCTCGATACGATCCGTTCCCACTGGCAGATTGAGAACGTCCTGCACCGGCGACGCGACGTCACGCTGTGTGAAGATGCCTGTCAGGTCAGCCATGGCCAAACGCCGCTATCCTTGCCGCTCTCGACAACCTCGTCCTTTTCCTGGCCGACCACACCGGAAGTCGCCATGCTGACGAGACCATCCACACCTTCGCAGCTCATCCTGCCCAAGCCTTAACCCTCATCATGTCGCCAATCTGACTTTTGAGAAGCCCTGTTCTGGCTTTGATCCAGCTTGACAAAGCAGCAAACGCAAGGTATAGAGTTGCTGGTAGCAGAGCATCAACCGTCGTCAAAATTTGATCGGTCCGCCAGAGGCGCAGAAAGCACAGACTAAAACCGTGTCGCAAACCATTACCCTCACCCTCACCGGCATCGCCCATGGCGGCGAGGCGATTGGTCGCCATGCCGGCAAAGTTGTCTTCGTGCCCTACGCGATTCCCGGCGAAACGGTGCAGGTCGAGATCGTCGCCGAGAAGCAGCGCTGGGCGCGGGCCCAGCTCGTGCGCGTGGTCAAGCCCTCGCCCGATCGTGTGCTGCCCCCTTGCCCTTACTTTGGCCCTGGCCAATGCGGCGGTTGTCAGTGGCAACACATCGACTACGAACGTCAATTGGCCCTGAAGGCCGAGGTGGTCGCCGATCAGCTACGCCGCTTGGGCCGCATCGCCGAGCCGCCGATGCTCGATCCCATCGCCCTGGCCGACGACGACGGGCTGCTGGCTTTCGGCTACCGCAACCACGTTCAGTTCATGGTGGACCCCCAGGGGCACCCGGCTTTTGTGCGCGAGGGGGTAGGCCGCGTTGGTGTTGAGGATAAGGAAGCGCCCCCCTTGCCCAGCACCAGCGCTCAACGCACGACCGATCTCATACCGGTGGATGAGTGCCTGTTGCTGCATCCCGTCGTGGCCGATCTGCATGCGGCGCTGCTGGCCGGCTTGCTAGCCGACGACGCTGGACTGGGCGCTGAGCTAGGCAGTGCGGATGGGGAAGGCGAAACAGAGCTGAGCGAACCCGTCATCACCCGACGCATTGGCTTGCGCGCTGGCGTCAATACCGGGCAACAGCTCCTGATCCTGGAGACTGACAACGATCGACCGCCGAGCTTGACAGTGCAGGATGTGCCGTTGCGCTGCGTGTTGCGCCCGCGCTGGGGCCCCGTCCAGCCGCTGATCGGCGATCCCTGGATCGAAGAAATGGTGGCCGGTCGTACCTTTCGTGTCTCGGCCAACAGCTTTTTCCAAGTCAACACAGTGGGTGCGGAGGTGATGGTGGCGCTGGCCGGCGAGCTGCTGGCGCTCACCGGCCAGGAGACATTGCTCGATGCCTATTGCGGGGTCGGCCTGTTCGGCCTGAGCCTGGCGGAGCAGGCGCGCCAGGTGATCGGCATCGAGGAATCTGAATCGGCCTGCGAGGACTTCGCCTGGAACGCGCGCGATCTGGACAACATCGTCTTGCACGAGGGGCCGGTGGCCGACGTGCTGGCCACCTTCGATGCGCCCCCAACGATCGACGCAGCGATCCTCGATCCCCCGCGCAGCGGCGCCGGACCAGAGGTCGTCCGGCAATTGCAGCGCCTGCGCGTGCCCAAGCTACTGTATGTCGCCTGCGACCCGGCCACGTTGGCCCGCGACGCCAAGCTGCTGCTGGCGGCCGGCTACACGCTGGAGCAGGTGCAGCCGGTGGACCTGTTCCCCCAGACCTATCACGTGGAGAGCCTGGCCCTGTTCACCCGGCCCCGCTAGAGCAGATGCGCGGGGCCGCAGCGCGGGCGGCGAATTTCAGCCATAGGTGCCGGGCACTTGAGTCGGTGTTTGCAGTTGTGTCTGCACGGAGCCGGCTTACGCTGCCAACCAGTTGCAAGTGCCTGGCGCCTGAAGAGCACCAGCTTCTTGAGGCGCGGTTCGGTGGCCATTTTTGGCGCTTGACGGGCGATCAGGAGAGTGATAGAATGGCGCCAGTAGCAACCGATCTCTCGTTGCTAAGTTGTACGCAATCCGCATTTTACCACACCTGTTTTTCCGCATAAATCCGGCGAGGGCGTATTATGCGGCGAAATTTCCTCATAACACCCCGCAGCGGGACACAAAGCGGAATAGATCATGGGTGGATTAGGCGGAGAGCATTCCCGCGAATCACTAGTTGCACAAACCTTAGACACAAGCTAGATAGCCCGTTAACAGAAGAGAGGAGTGCGCTGGCGGACGGATCGGTGCGACTTGCCTGTTACACGCCAGCGGGTATACTGTTGGCGTGCGAAC
>DAOUBX010000057.1:0-36347 GCA_034432445.1 Anaerolineales bacterium | reverse complement strand
CGGGCACTTAAGGCTGCGCTGGCCAGGGCGTCTGCAGAGCCGGCTCAAGCTGGAAACCGGTCGCAAGTGCCCGGCACCTGAATAGTTACTTCGTCTTCTAGAGAAGCCTACAGGGCTTTGTGGCTTCAGGCGCTTGCGGAGTCGGCCGAGACAGGAGGCGCGCGCCTGCCTAACACATCGATTGCTAGTCCAATGACGATGAGCGTCAAGTCGGCCCACTGCGCTGGCCACAGGGGGCCCCAAGTTGCCGTGAAGTCGCCGCGCGTGAACGCGAGCAAGAGGTCGCCCAAGCCGTAAGCCGCCAGCAGCAGGCCCGGCCGGCGCTGCCAAAACCTGCGAGTGGCCAACAATAGCGCGACCAGCGTGAGCCCGAAAAGCTGGGTGGGGAAGCGAAAAGCGGACACGCCGTACAAGTCAGGCCAGTCGACCGTGTAGAAGCGCTGCGGCGGTGGGAAGGCCCGGCCATAGGCGCAACCGGCCAGCAGACAGCCCAGCCAACCACCCGCCATGCCTATGAGCAAGGCCGGCGCCAATGTGGCCAGCTTGGTGTGCAACGCATTGAGGGTGGTCTCGCCGGGTTGTCGCGTGCGCCAAGTCCAGATGGTTAAGCCGATCAGGCCGGCCAGCAGCCCGCCATGCCAGGAAAGGCCAGCTTGCGGCAGGAAGATCGCCGTCCAACTGTGTTCGCTGAAGTACTCCCAGTTGACCAACACATGAGTCAGGCGGGCACCCAGCACACCAACGGTCAGCGCTACCAGTGCAGCATCGAACCGCCGGTCATGCGATCGGCGCCCGGTGTACGCCAGCCACGCCAAGGCAACTACTACACTGCTTAAGAAGACGACAGAGTAGCTGTAAACGACGCGCCCATTGTTAGCGGAAAATAGAATGGGATACATGCCCACCCGGCGAGAAGGGGATAAGAAGCGAGATCAGCGCGTCCTCCGCTCGCCTGACACGGTATCGCGCAGTTTCTCGACTAGAGCCACATGGGTTTCGAGCGTGGCTTGTGCTTGTTCTGGCACTTCGGCCTCGGCAGTGACGTGAAACAGAGGGCGATCAGGATCAGGCCGTATTAGCACCCACTCGGTCTCGGTCAGAAAAGCTTTCACACCGTCGATCACCTGTGTTTGCATGTCGTCGAAGTGGTGGTGCAGTTGGCGCATCACACCGCCTTTGCGCTCCCACGGACACTCGATCGTCGCCGACGCCGTATGGAAAGTTGGTAGTCCAGCAATCACATGGGACAAGCGGGTGTTGTGGTGCGCCAGCAATTCCAGCAAGCGCACTGTCGCCATCATGCCGTCGGCCACCGGGTGAAAGCCGGGAAAGATGAACACGCCGGTGCCATCCGCTGCCATGACCACACCGGCGACGTTTGCCGCCTGCATCAGTGACGCTAGGTCTACTTGTGTGCGCAAAATGCTGCCGCCATGCCGCCTAGCAATGCGCTCGAACACCCCTGACAGATTGACCGGCACGGCGACGGTGCTGCCCGGCCGATCGCGCAGAATCAAGTCGGCCATTGCGGCGCAGACCAGGGTTTCCGGCACCACCTCGCCGCAGTCGTCGGCCAGGAAGAGCTTTTCGCCGCCCACGTCCAGACGCACCCCTAGATCGCTGGACAAGGCTTTGACGATGACCGCCAGTTGGCGACGTTCCCTGGCAAACGCCTCCGGCTGTAGCGAGATGTAGTTGGGATCGACGCGTGCGCCAAGAGGGATGGTATTGACCCCCAACTCCTGCAAGATATCCGGCAAGACCTGTGAAGTGCCGGCGAAGGCGTAATCGACAACGATATTGAAGCCGGCTTTGCGAATTGCGGCCGCGTCAACGACATCTAAAAAGTGTTTGGTATACGTTGAGACTGCGTCGCCAGCGTAATCGATGCGGCCGATGTCATCCAGATAAGCGCGCCGGAAATCCTCGCGGAAGAACACACGCTCGATGTTGCGTTCTTCGGCTTTGCTCAGGTTCATGCCATCGGCGCCGAAAAAACGGATGTCCACCACGCGGGGATCGAAGGGTGAGATTCGCACGTGGACGCCGCCGGCGGCTTTGGTCTTGCGCGTGTAGAAGCGGGCCACGGGAATGGGCACGCTTTGCAGGTCGTTGACGTGGATTCCCGCCGAGGGCAGACCGGAGATCACAGCGCGTTTGAGCATGCGCGAGCCAGGGTGTGTGTCACGGTTGATGGTGACTTCGGCGCCGCGGGGCAGGGTCGCGCCAAAAGCCGCCCCCAGCCGCGCCGCAAACTCAGGCGTTAGGTCCACGTTGACGACACCGGTCACGCCATAGCGCCCGAACAACACACGACGGCCCTGCGCGCCCCAGATGATGCTGGTCTTGATGAGCGCACCGCGGTCGACTTCCTTGCCGGGCCAGATCTTCACATCGGAGTGAATCACCGCCCCTTCGCCGATCACGCTTCCCTCGCCGATGACACAGCCCTCGTACAGCGCTGCCTTGCTCTTGATGCTGCATTGCCGGCTGACAATGGCGCCGTGCAGCCGCGCGCCCTCGCCGATGTAGCAATTGCGCCAGATGATGCTACGCTCGATCTGGGCACGGTTGTCGACGATGGTATAATCGCGCACCACGCTGGGCCCGCGGATGACCACGCCGCCTTTGATCTTGACCTCGCGTCCCAGATAGATCGGCCCCAGCAGTTGGGCGTCGGGAGCAATCTCTACCCCCTCATCTACCCAAATCTCCCCTCCTATGTGGCGGCCCAAGGTCTCGGTGGCGATGACTCGGCCGCTAAGCACGTCGGCCGTGGCGCGGCGGTATTCCGAGAAATTGCCCACATCGCACCAATAGCCGGAAGCGATGTAGCCGTACAGGGCAGCCCCCTTGTTCAGCAAAGCAGGAAACACCTGTGTACCCCAGTCATACGGTTGGTCGGGCGGAATTTCGTCCAAGACCTCAGGTTCAAACAGGTAGATGCCCGTGTTGACCGTGTCTGAGGCCAGCTCACCCCAGGTGGGCTTCTCTTGGAAGCGCACGATGCGTCCCTCATCGTCGGTTACGACCACGCCGTAGTCCAGCGGTTCGGTGACGTGATGCAGCACGATCGTGGCCAGAGCCTGTCGCTCTTTGTGAAACTCCACGAGCCGGCGCAGGTTGAAGTTGGTCATCGCATCGCCGCTGATCACCAGGAACGGCTGATCAAGGTAACGGCGCGCGTTGCGCACGCCGCCGGCTGTGCCCAAGGGCGTCTCCTCGACGACATAGCGGATGCGCAGACCATAGGCGCTGCCGTCGCCGAAGTAATCTTCGATTGCGCTGGCCATGTACTGGAGCGTGATAATCACATCCTTGAAACCTGAACGCCGCAAAAGGTCCAAGGTATGCGCCAACACGGTCTTGTTTGCCACCGGCAACATCGGCTTCGGCCGGCCAATTGTCAACGGGCGCAGCCGGGAACCTTCACCTCCAGCCATGACTACAGCCTGCATCGCACGTTTCCTCCAAAAGTGATGGTGAGTAGTTGCGCTAGGTATTCTGATCACGCACTCGAATGGACACTGCTCCGGTCTGAACGGTGCGGCATGATACCACAGCTGCCAACAGAAGGCAACAGTATTGCGGAACGACCTTGCACGCGCCGGGTGAAGCGCCCAGCATCTAGATAAGCCCCTCCTGCAAAGGCAACCGCTCTGGCGTTGACGAATCAGCGCCAGAGCGGTGAAGGGAGCGCTTGGGGCCAGCGCGGCGCAAGACCAGCCCTGTCGCCTAAGCCTCGACCGGCAGCGAGCGCTCGGCCACGCGCACCAGTCCCTGGTCGATCAGGTAGTTGAGGATGATGTGTGCGTTTTCTTCCGGGGTGTGGCGCACTGTGTCCAGGACGATTTCAGGGTTCTCCGGCGGCTCGTAGGGATCATCGATACCGGTGAAGCCTTTGATCTCGCCGCGTCGAGCTTTGGCGTACATCCCTTTGTAGTCGCGTTGCTCGCACACAGCCAGGGGTGTGTCGACGAAGACCTCGACGAAATGGTCCTTGCCCACCATGTTGCGCACATCGTTGCGCGTTGCGCGGTAAGGGCTGACCGCGGCGCAAACGACGGTGCCGCCGTGACGCACGATCTCCGCAGCCACAAAACCAATGCGGCGGATGTTGATGTCGCGATCCTCTTTGCTGAAGCCCAAGCCTTTGGACAGATGGGTGCGTACCACGTCGCCGTCCAGTACGGTGACTTGCCGCCCGTGTTCCAGGAGCAGTTGGGTCAGAATCTCGGCGGTCGTGGACTTGCCGGCGCCGCTGAGGCCGGTGAACCAGATGCACACGCCTTGCTTATGCCGCGGGGGATAGCTCTCGGATAGGATAGCTGCGACCTCCGGTCGTGTGAACCAGCCTGGCAGCAAGCGGCCGTTGTTCAGGTATTGCTCGCGCACCTCGGTGCCGGAGATGTCGGCCGTGCGGACATGTGGCGGTACTTTCGACTCCTCCTCGTAGCGGTCTTCATCGGGCAGGTAGACCAGCTGCCGGAAAGGAATCATCTTGACCCCGAGCTCGTCGCTGTAGCGTGCCACGAGTTCCTGGGCGTCATAGGGGCCATAGAAGGGCTTGCCGGTCGAGTCCTTGCCGGGGCCGGCATGGTCGCGACCAACGATGAGATGGTTAGCGCCGTAGTTGCGGCGGATGACGGCATGCCAGAGCGCCTCGCGCGGGCCGGCCAGCCGCATGGCTAACGGCAACAGCGCCAGCAGAATGCGGTCAGGCGCATAATAGCGTTCGGCCAGCGCGCGGTAGGTGCGCACGCGCGTGAAGTGATCGACGTCGCCGGGTTTGGTCATGCCCACAACCGGATGCAGCAAGAGCACGCCGTCCACCTCTTGCGCAGCGCGCTTAGTGAGCTCTTCGTGCACGCGATGAAGCGGGTTGCGGGTTTGAAAGGCCACGACGTTGGCATGGCCCATCTGGGCCAAACGGGCGCGTGTTTGAGCAGGAGTCAAGCGCAGGCTTTGAAAGTCGTGGTGGCGTGGCAGCTCCAGCACTTGCAGACGGCCGGAGATGTTCAGCTTGCCCCAACGGTGCATCTCGGCCACGAGGGGATGGCGCAAGTCCTGGCTGCCGAAGACCTTCTGCGCGATCTCGGCCAGGTCCCACGGGTAGATTTCTTCGATCGTCATCACGGCCAACAGCTCGTTCTTGGCGTTGCGCAGCGCAATGTCCACATCCAATTTGATCTCTGGGCTGCTGTCGACCGGCAAGGTGACGGGAATGGGAAAGATATGACCTGATGCCAGGCGCATCTCGTCTAACACGCGCTGGTAATCCTGTTGACCCATGAAGCGATCCAACGGCGAGAAGCCGCCTGTGGCCAACAGTTCCAGGTCGCAGACGACGCGTTCTGAAACCTGCAGCGACGGCAGGCGGCTGGCATAGCTCTTGAGCTCCTCCCGCTCCTCGGCAGGTACGAGCAAATCTACCAGACGGTCGCCGTAAGGGGCAATAAGGGTGGAAGTTCTGACAGTCATGAAACGATGGTTCTCCTTCAAACAAATAGGAGCCTGGGCCGGCACACCCGGCCCAGGCTGGTCAATCTGCCAACGCCTGGCTTCTATGGCGAAGCAACCTGCTATGCAGTTGCCTCACGGCCAGTAAGCATGAGCATTCTAGTCTCCCTCGAAAGGGGAGTCAAATAGCAGTTGGCTGCGCGTCAATCGATATGGAGTATGATGTAATCCTCACCGCGCTGCGGGTGGTGCTCGATGCGATAGGGCAACCGCGCCACCAGTCGCTGCGCCGCGCGATTGGTTCCCTGCACCCAGGCGATAAGGCGTTTAATGCCTAGGCAACGAGCAACAGCCACCGCTTGAGCCACAAGTTGTACGCCGATCCCTTGGTGCTGCCAGTCATCGCGCACCACCACGGCCAGTTCCGCTTCGTCTGCCTGAGGCTCGCGTTTGAAGCGCACGACCGCAATGGCCACGTCTTTGCCCTCTTCTTCTGCTAAGGCGATCAAAGCCACGTGATCGGTGCGATCGATGTCCAGATAGGGCGGCAGCTGGCCGCGCAGCTCCTCCTCGCTCACAAAGTTCATGGGCACATGAAAGCGGTGGTAACGGCTTTCAGGCGAGAGACGCTGCACCAGGTCTAGCAGCAGGTCGCCATCGCTGCGTTCAAGAAAGCGCACCTGCACCGCGCCGCGACTGCATGCAATGGGGTGCAATAAGTCTTCGCACGAGGAGGTCACCGGTGTTTCAGTCATCACGAGCGGGCCTGTTGTCCGGCTTCTTGCGCTGCCATGAGCGCCGCGCCTAATACGCCGGCGTGATCGCCCAGGCTGGCGGCCACAATGCGCACCTGCTCGGCGTCTTTCTGCTGCAGGAAATTCGGCCGCGCCTGTTGGCGAATGGGCTCCAAAAAGCTCTCGCCCAGCGCCTCGACTACGCCGCCGCCGAACACGACGGCTTGAGGGTCAAGGATGTTGACGATATTGGCCACGGCCAGAGCTAAATAGAACTGCGCGCGCGCCACGACCTCGGTCATCAGCGCGTCCTGCTGCGCCAGGGCCTTGGCGATGATGCCGCTGGTCAGTCGGTTGCGCTTAGTTGAGGCCAGCAAATCGCTCACGATCGATGACCGGCCCGCGGCTAGGCCGCCGCGCACGTCGCGCTCGATGGCAGTGCGGCTGGCAAAGGCCTCCAGGCACCCTTTCCGCCCACAGCCGCACACTGGGCCGGCAGGATCGACGATCATGTGTCCGATCTCGCCGGCCGAGCCGCGAAAGCCGCGGTGCAGCCTGCCGTCGACCACCACACCACCGCCCACACCTGTGCCCACGAAGAGCGCCACCATGTCCCGCGCGTTGCGGCCGGCGCCCAGCACGTACTCGCCCAGGCTGCCGACATTCACGTCGTTGTCCACGAAGACCGGAACGTCCAGCGCCGACTGCAGCAGGGGACCGAGTGGCACCCGGTCCCAACCGGGCAAATTGGGGGGATTGTAGACAACGCCGGTCGCAACATCAACCGGCCCCGGCGCGCCAATACCGACGGCTGCCACAGCATCCACCTTCAACTTCGCGGCTGCTGCCGCCTCTTTGGCGGTGGTCACAATGCGTTCGATCACCGCCTCTTGGCCGTCCTCGGCGTGCGTGGCCCGTTTCGCCTCGCCGAGGATTTTGCCTTGGGCATTGACCACAGCGGCCAGGATCTTGGTGCCGCCCAGGTCAACGCCGAGGTGGTAAGCGTTGTCCTTCTTGCCTTTGGTCGCAGTTTTTTTGGGCATACTAGGCCTTCCTTTGCCCCGGCAGGCGCTACCACCCGAAGCGTTCTTCGCGCCAGTAGTCGCCTTCCATGTGGTAGCCGTTGCGCTCCCAGAAGCCTGGCCGGTCGCCGGCCATGAACTCGATGCCACGCAGCCACTTGGCGCTTTTCCAAAAGTAGCGCTTGGGTACTAACAGGCGCAGGGGCCACCCATGCTCCGGCTCCAGCGGCCGTCCATCATAGGCCCAGGCTAACATCGACTCGTCATCATCCAGCACGTCCAGGCCGATGTTGGTCGTGAAGCCGTGTTCGCAGTGCGCCATGACGTGCGTGGCGGTGGGCAGCGGCTCGATGGCGAGCGCGCGCAGAAAATCGCGCCACAAGACGCCGCTCCACGTCGTGTCTAGCTTGCTCCAGCGTGTGACGCAGTGGATGTCGGTTGTCAGGGTGGTCTCCGGCAAGGCACGCACCGCGTCCCACGAGAGCCGCAAAGGACGTTTGACCTCGCCGAACACACGGAGGTCCCAGGTCGTCAAATCGACCTCGGGTACCGATCCGTAGTGCAGCACCGGAAAGCGTTCGGTGACGAATTGTCCGGGCGGCACGCGGCCCCCGAGGTTGCCCTCGGGCCGACGGGTGACCTTCTTCAAACGCTCGACGCGCTTGAGGGGGTTTTCAAAAGGCATAAGTGGTTCCTGGGGCGGCATTCAGCAGGTCGAGGTCGATTTCGACCGCGAGCGGGAGATGGTCGGACGCAACCGCCGTTTGATCGGTGGTCCAAGGACAACACCAACGCACTGCCGGAGCCAACGGCTGCGACACGAAAACGTAGTCGATGCGCACTAAAGGTTCGCCGGCGGGAAACGTGGGAGCGGCTCCATGCGGATGCAGAGCTGCGCAGGCATCGACGTAACGGGCCTTGAGCACCCGAGGGATAAGCTGGAGACCATCTGCTACTAAGTACTGGGCCCAATCAAGGCGCTCCAGTGCCGACATCGCCTCCGGTCGGTTGGCGTAATCCGTTGGCGCTAGGGCGTTGAAGTCGCCCATGACCACGTGCGGCTGCGCGCGATCTCTAACCGTCCACTGCGCAACGGCGGCCCACTGCGTCAATCGCGCCGTCTCGCTGCGGTGATCCAGATGGGTGACGTAGACGGAGAGGGTGCGGCGGCCATCGGGTAATAGGATGCGGGCCTCCAGAAGCCCCCGTTGCTCATGGCCTGGAACCGGCGTTAGATGGTGTCCCGCGTGGGCCAGGAGGGGCAGGCGAGTGAGCAAGGCGTTGCCATAGGCTGCCAGAGGGGCAAACGCAAACTGCGGTGTGAACGCCACGCCGAAGGCATACGCCATGCCCAGGGCGTTCGCCAGCGTATCAAGCGCCGCTCGGCTCTCGCCAGTCGGCATGAATGGATGAAAAACCTCGTTCAGGCCGATGATGTCAGCCTTGCTGTCGGCGATGACGTCGGCCAGGCGTGCGACGTCGATGCGGCCATCGGTCCCCTTCCACCCATGGATGTTGTAGGTCAGCAAGCGCAAGGACGCCACGGTCGCCGCCACCTCGACAGGCCAAGCTCAGCTGCGCCAATCGAACTCCGCCAACAAGGGCAGATGGTCCGACGCAACGAGGGTTTCCTGGCTGCGCAACGTGTAACAGGAGCGCAAGCGCGACGACAAAGTGCTTGGTACGAAGATGTAATCGATGCGAAACAGCGGCAGGCCGAACTTGAAGGTAACGGGCGACCCTTGGCCGGCGTGAGCAAAGGCATCGACGTAACCCATGCTGCGCAACCAGCGTACCACGGGCGGCGTCAACACGTGGCCATCGGCGCGGCTTGGAGAGTGCGTGTTGAAATCGCCCATGAGCAGATGCGGGTCATCGCCGTTGCGGCGCAGCTTGTCCATGACGCCGCGCAATTGCCACAGCCGAGTGCCTTCGAAGGCGTGATCCAAATGGGTCGAGTAGATGGTGAAATGCCGTCCGTGGCCGGTTCTCAGGCGCGCCACCAGCAGATTGCGCTCTTGTGTCAAGGGCAACCGCGGCAGGTAATGGTTGTCGTTGGCCACGATCGGGAACCGGCTCAACACGGCGTTGCCCACCGGTCCCCACCAAGCCGGCCGCTGCACCAGTCGATCGCTCTCCCCAAACGCCCAATGCATGCCGAGCTCAGCAGCCAACTCCGCTAGTGGTTCACGCTGGCCATAGCGTGTATAAACAGGATGCAAGACCTCGTTCAAGGACACGATGCTGGCTCCGCTGTCAGCGATGATGCCAGCCAGCCTTGCGATGTCCATGCGGCCATCCTGGCCTTCCCACGTGTGGATGTTGTAGGTCAGAACCTTCACCCTGCTATCACCTCTAGGAGTCTCAACTACCAATTGGCGCAACGGCAGTCATTGTAGCCCGCAGGCCGCCTTTTGTCAACTGACCATTGTGGGGTCATCTTCCACAGCCCCGGTTCTTTGACAAGATCCAACAGGCGTCCTATAATCGACTGCAGTCGTACCAAAGACAAACGCGTTGACCAGGACGAGTAAACGCTGCGCAAGCGCCAGAGAGCGGAGCGCCAAGGCTGAGAGCCTCCGCCGCAGAGCAGCGTCGAAAACCCCCTGGGAGCGGCCGGCAGAAAGGCAATCGGTACACCGTAGACGGTAATCGGTACACATCAGCAGCACCGATCACCGCGCACCGATCGCCGAGTAAGCTGGCCCGGCTGGCCCCGTTATAGGCTGCAATGAGATGACGCTTGGCTACGAGCCGGCGCCGTAAGTTGGGTGGAACCGCGATCGACCCTCCTCGCCCCAACAGGTGAGGAGGGTTGTTGATTCACGGTGACGTGCGATCATTGGTCTGGTAAATCCACCACGGGAGAAAACACCATGGCAAAATCCAGCGATTTGGCAAAAGACGACCTCTACAAGCTGCGCCACAGCGCGGCGCACGTGATGGCGCAGGCGGTTTTGGAACTCTATCCGGAGGCCAAGATCGCCATCGGCCCGCCCATCGAAAACGGCTTCTACTACGACTTCGACCTGGGCAAGACGGAGGACGGTAAGCCGCGTACGTTCACGCCCGAAGACCTCGAGGCCATCGAGAAGCGCATGCGCCAGGTGATTGCGGGCAAACATCCCTTCGTCTATCGCCAGGTGAGCGCCGATGAGGCGCGCCAGCTCTTCGCCGATCAGCCCTACAAACTGGAGCTGATCGAGGGCCTGGCGCAGGGCGGCATCGACGAGTATGGCAACGAGACCACGGAGCCGCCGGTGATCAGCACCTACCGCCACGACACGTTCGAGGACCTGTGCCGCGGGCCGCACCTGGAGCACACGGGGCAGATCCCGGCCGACGCCTTCAAGCTGATGACCGTGGCGGGCGCCTACTGGCGCGGGGACGAAGCCAACCCCATGCTGCAGCGCATCTACGGCACAGCCTGGCCCAACAAGAAGGAGTTGCAGGCCTATCTCCAGATGCTGGAGGAAGCCAAGAAGCGCGATCATCGCAAGCTGGGCAAGGAGCTGGAGATCTTCATCTTCGACGACGAGGTGGGTCCTGGCCTGCCCCTGTGGCTGCCCAACGGCGGCATCCTGATCGAGGAGCTGGAGAAGCTGGCCAAGGAGATGGAGGAGAAGGCGGGCTATCAGCGCGTGCGCACGCCGCATCTAACCAAAGAGGCGCTCTTCTTGCGCAGCGGCCACCTGCCCTACTACGCCGAGTCCATGTATCCGCCCATGGAGCTGGAAGGGGTGCGCTATTACATGAAGCCGATGAACTGCCCTTTCCACCACAAGATCTTCGCCGCTAAGCCGCGCAGCTACCGCGATTTGCCCATTCGCCTGGCCGAGTACGGTACCTGCTACCGCTACGAAAAGAGCGGCGAGCTGTTCGGCTTGCTGCGCGTGCGCTCCATGCAGATGAACGATGCCCACATCTACTGCTCCGAGGCGCAGTTCGAGCAGGAGTTTATGGCTGTGGTTGCCATGTACCAGGCTTATTTCGACTTGTTCGGCATCGACCGCTACGTGATGCGGTTGAGCACGCACGGTAAGAAGGGATTGGGCAAGAAGTACGTGGACAACGAGCGACTGTGGCTCAAGACCGAGGAGATGGTGCGCAACGCCATGACCCACGGCGGCGTGCCTTTTGTGGAGGTGCCGGACGAGGCGGCCTTCTACGGGCCCAAGATCGACGTGCAGATCTGGAGCGCGATCGGCCGCGAGTTCACGCTGGCCACGAACCAAGTGGATTTCGCCGTGCCGGAGCGCTTCAACCTGGTCTTCACCAACGCCGAGGGGCACGAGGAGACGCCGCTCTGCATCCACCGCGCGCCCCTCAGCACCCACGAGCGCATGATCGGCTTCCTGATCGAGCACTACGCGGGCGCGTTCCCGGTCTGGCTGGCGCCGGAACAGGTGCGGGTGATCCCCATCACCGACGCGCACGTGGAGTACGCGTCGCAGGTGGCCGCGCAGATCAAGCAGGCCGGCATCCGCGCGGCGGCCGACCTGGGCCCGGAGCGCATGAACGCCAAGATTCGCAGCGCACAGCTCATGAAGGTGCCCTACATGCTGGTGGTGGGCGACCAGGAGATGGCTAACCACACGGTCTCGCTGCGCCGCCGCGACGGCAGCCGGCAGAACGACCTGCCTGTCACTGAGTTCATCGTTACGACGTTGGAGCGGATTCGGACGCGGTCGAGCGAGTTGTGATGGCGAGCAAGCATGAAGTACGGTTTTGTTTTGCCGCGTGGCGACGCGCGCGTTGCCGCTGAGCTTGCCCAGGCGGCCGAGGCTGCCGGCTGGGATGGCTTCTTCGTGTGGGAGCCGGTGTGGGGCGTGGATGCCTGGGTGGCGTTGACCGCCGCGGCCATGCGCACAGAGCGGATTCGCCTGGGCACCATGCTCACGCCGCTGTCGCGCAGGCGTCCGTGGAAGCTGGCCAGCGAAACGGCTACGCTCGACCACCTCTCGGGCGGACGCGTCATCCTGGCGGTCGGCCTGGGCGCAGTTGACACCGGCTTCGCCGCGTTTGGCGAGGTTGTCGAGCGCAGGACGCGCGCTGAGCTGCTGGACGAAGGGCTGGAGGTGTTGACGCGCTTGTGGCAGGGCCGGCCGTTCCGCTTCGAGGGCAGACACTATCGCGTCGATCTCAACGAGACGACCTTCCCCATGCCGCCGGCCCCTGCGCCGATCCAGCAGCCGCGCATCCCCATTTGGGTTGTCGGCGCCTGGCCCAGCGAGAAGTCTATGCGCCGCGCTCTGCGCTATGACGGCTTGCTGCCCAACGTGCTGGGGGAGGATGGACGGGTGCGCATGTCACCCCCCACGCCTGACGAAATCCGCGCCATGGCAGCATACGTCGCGCGCCAACGGCCGGCGGCCGCAGACCGTTTTGATATCGTTGTGGAGGGGGAGACGCCGGGCGACAACCTGTCGGCTGCGCTGGCGCAGGTGCAGCCTTACGAAGATGCCGGCGCTACGTGGTGGATCGAGGCGCGCTGGACCGAACCGAACCTGGATCAGGCGTTGGCGCGCATCCAGCAAGGCCCGCCGCGCGCCGGCATCGCAGCGTCTTAAGTGCCACTGCCAAGGGCACTGTTCTCACAGTTTGCGACGGATGCGCCAGGCGTCGATGTTGGCGCGTAGCCGGCCGCGCGGGGTGCTGGCATCCGGCGGCCCCAGGGTGGCGCCGTAGACGCGGCGCATCGAGCGCCGCCACCAGGAGCGCAAGGATGCAGCCTGATAGCCGGCCTCGCGGCGCGCCGTTTGCCACCACGGCGTGGGCTGGCGCGTGACGGGCGCACACCAGCGCACCGCAAGCGCGCCCCACGTCAGCCCGCCGCCGAAGCCGACGAACACCACGTTCTGCTGGGGATGCACCCGTCCCTGCACAATGGCCTCGCACAAGGCGATGGGAATCGACGCCGCCGAGGTGTTGCCATAGCGCTCCAGGTTGGAGACGACCTTGCTCTCCGGGATCTTGAGGTGGTTCACCACCGCGGACTGCAAGATACGCTGGTTAGCCTGATGCGGCACCACCAGGTCGATGTCTTCCAGACTCCAGCCGGCCTTGGCCGTCACCTGACGGGTGGCCTCGGCCATCACCCGCGTGGCGAAGCGAAAGACTGCCTTGCCGTCCATCTTGAGGTTGTGCATGCCCGCGGCTAGGGTTTCGGCGCTGGCCGGGTGGACGCTGCCGCCGGCCGGCACGGTCAGCAGATCGCCGCCTGAGCCGTCGCTGCCCAGCGTGCAGGCCAGCACACCCCCCGGCTCGGCGCTGGCCGCCAGCAGCAGCGCGCCGGCGCCGTCGCCGAACAGAATGCAGGTCTGGCGGTCGGTCCAGTCGATCATGCGCGAGATGGTTTCTGCGCCGATCACCAGCACGTAGTCGGCGTCGCCGGCCAGGATCGCCCCGCGCGCCATGGCTACGGCGTAGATGAAGCCGGAGCACGCCGCGTTGAGGTCGTAAGCGCCAGCGTTGGCCGCGCCCAGGGCGTCCTGGATCAGGCACGCCGTGGCGGGCATGATGTAGTCCGGCGTGGACGTGGCGCAGATGATCAGATCAAGCTCGCTCACCGGCACATTGGCCACAGCCAAGGCCTCGCGCGCCGCGCGCACGGCCAGGGCGGATGTCGTCTCTTTCGGGCCAGAGGCGATGCGGCGTTCCGCAATGCCCGTGCGGCTGCGCACCCACTCGTCGGTGGTATCGACCATCTGCGCCAGGTCATGGTTGGTCAGCACGCGACTGGGAACGGCCATGCCCCAGCCAACAATCTGAGCGTAGCGCGGCAGGCGAGCTGAGCCATAGGCGCTCACGCCGTTGCGAGAGAACCAGCCATTGGGTGAAATCATAGCGCTCACCGTTCACGATTCGCTGTATTTGCCGAAGGCCAGGACCGCATTGTGGCCGCCGAAGCCAAAGGAGTTGGACAGGGCCACCCGCACGTCGGCGCAGCGCGCGACATTCGGCACGTAGTCCAGGTCACACTCGGGATCCGGCGTTGTGTAGTTGATGGTGGGGGGGATGACGTTCTCGTTGAGCACCTTCAGGCAGATGAGAGCTTCCACGGCGCCTGCTGCGCCCAGCAAATGGCCTGTCATCGATTTGGTCGAGCTGATGGGCACATGGTAGGCGTATTCGCCAAAAAAGCATTTGATGGCGCGCGTCTCGCCGGCGTCGTTGAGGGTGGTGCTGGTGCCGTGGGCGTTGATGTAGTCGACGGCCTCCGGCGCCAGGCCGGCCTGTTGCAGGGCCAGCCCCATGGCCTCGCACGCGCCCAGGCCCTCCTCGTGCGGGGCCGTGATGTGATAGGCATCCTCCGTGTTGCCGTAGCCCAACACCTCGCCGTAGATGCGCGCGCCGCGGCGTTGCGCATGCGCCAGGCTTTCCAAGACGACCACTGCGCTGCCCTCGCCGATCAGAAAGCCGTCGCGCTCCAGATCGAAGGGGCGCGAGGCGTGCAGAGGATCGTCGTTGCGGGCGGTGAGCGCGCCCATGTTTTCGAAGCCGGCAATCGTCAGCTCACAGATCGGCGCTTCCGAGCCGCCGGCCAGCATCACATCGGCCGCGCCGCGGCGAATGACCTCGAAAGCCGTGCCGATGGCGTCCGCGCCGCTGGCACAGGCCGAGACAACGGCCAAGTTGGGGCCGCGCACACCCAGGTGGATGGCCACGTGGCCGGTGGCGGTGTTGGCCAGGATGCTGGGGATGAAGAAGGGGCTGATACGCCGCGGCCCGCGCGTGCGCAGCACCTCGTGTTGCTCTAAGAGGGTGAGAATGCCGCCGATGCCCGAGCCGATCATCACACCCACGCGGCCGGGGGCTTCATCGGCCAGGCGCAGCCCGGCATCCTCCACAGCTTGTAAGGCTGCGGCAAAGGCGAATTGGGTGTAGCGATCGGCGTGACGGGCATCTTTGCGGCTCATGTAGGCCGCCGGATCGAAGTCCTTGACCTCGGCAGCGATCTGGCATTTGCAGTTGCGGGCATCGAAGCTGGTGATGGGCCCGCCGCCGCTGCGGCCCGCCACCAGGGCTGCCCACAGCGTGGCTACGTCGTTGCCGAGAGGGGTAATGGCTCCCATGCCGGTGACTACGACTCGCTGCTGATCGTTCAACATGCTTACCTCCGCAGAGAATTGCTGGCGGCTGTCGGCTGAAGCGGCCGCAGCCGGGCGACAAGTATAACACAACGAAGTCGCGATGGATGCGCGAAAGTCAGGCGAATTTGACACGCCTGCTCGCCGGCTGCGGTTTGGCCGCCGACTCGCTTTGCGGTACAATGTTCTTTACACAATTCATCCGCCTTCCCACAATACGGAGACCTGCCATGAAAGCCATCCGCATCTACGAGTTCGGTGGGCCTGAGGTGTTGCGCTACGAGGAGGTGGCTCTCCCTCAGCCCGGCCCCGGCCAGGCGCGCGTCAAGATCGCAGCGATCGGCCTCAACTACATCGATACCTACCACCGCACCGGCCTGTACCCCGTGGCGCTGCCGTTCACCCCGGGTATGGAGGCGGCTGGCGTGGTCGATGCCGTGGCGCCTGATGTGACCCTGGTCAAGCCGGGCGACCGCGTAGCCTATTGTATGACCTTGGGCGCTTACGCCGAATACGCCCTGGTGGCGGCCGACAAGCTGGTGCCGTTGCCTCCTCAGCTCAGCTTCGAGCTGGGCGCAGCGATCATGCTGCAAGGCATGACGGCCCACTACCTGGCGCACAGCACCTACCCGCTGAAGCCGGGCGACATGGCGCTGGTGCACGCCGCAGCCGGCGGCGTTGGCCTGCTGCTGGTGCAGATCGCTAAGCGCGCCGGCGCCGTGGTCATCGGCACGGTGGGCAGCGAGGAGAAGGCTGAGCTGGCCCGCCAGGCCGGCGCCGACGCCGTCATTCTGTACAACGACGTGGACTTCGAGCACGAGGTGAAGGAACTCACCGGCGGTCGCGGGGTGCACGTGGTCTACGACTCGGTGGGTGTGGCCACCTTCGACAAGAGCCTCAACTGCCTGCGCCCGCGCGGCCTGATGTGTCTCTTCGGTCAGTCCAGCGGGCCGGTGCCGCCGATCGACCTGCAAATCCTCAACGCCAAAGGGTCGATCTTTGTCACCCGCCCCTCGCTGGGGCACTACATTCTCGACCGCACCGAGCTGATGAGCCGCGCCGGCGATGTGCTGACCTGGGCGGCCTCAGGCGAGCTCCAGGTGCGCATCGATCGCACCCTGCCGCTGAGCCAGGCCGCGCAGGCGCACCGGCTGCTACAAGGACGGCAGACCGCGGGCAAGGTGCTGCTCATTCCTTGAGAACCGTCTGAGGTCGGGGGTCGCAGCTGAACATCAGAACTCTGCTGCCGCCGCTTGTCATCCATCATTAATCATCAACCGTTGACCTGCAACCATTCTCATGACCGACATCCTCGCAGGACTGAACGAACAGCAGATCGCTGCCGTCACGGCGCCCGATGGCCCGTTGTTGGTGCTGGCCGGGCCCGGCTCCGGCAAGACGCGCGTGCTGACGCACCGCATCGCCTTCCTGGCGCAGGAGCGACGCGTGCCCCCATATCGCATGATGGCGGTGACCTTCACCAACAAGGCGGCGCGTGAAATGCGCGGGCGCACGGAAGCTCTGCTGGGGGGCGAGCTGCGTGGCCTGACCATCGGCACCTTTCATGCCATCTGCGCGCAGATCCTGCGCCGGGAGCACGCCCATGCCGGTCTTGACGCGAGCTACGTCATCTTCGACACAGACGACCAGGAGCGGGTCGTCAAAAAAGTCATCAAAGACCTCAACCTCAACGACAAGATGTACCGGCCCGCTGCCGTGCGCGCCGAGATCAGCCGCGCCAAGAACAACCTGGTGACCCCCGATCGCTTCGAGACCCGCACCTATCGCGACGAGGTGATCGGCCGCATCTACGCTGCCTATCAAGAGCTGTTGCGCAGCAACAGCGCGCTGGACTTCGATGACCTGCTCATGCGGTCGGTCTTGCTCTTTCGCGAGCATGCGGACGTCAGCCGACGCTATCGCGAGCGCTACCTGCACCTGTTGGTGGACGAGTTCCAGGACACCAACCTGGCGCAGTACGAGCTGGTGAAGCTGTTGGTGGGCCCGGCGCGCAACCTGTACTGCGTAGCTGACGAAGACCAGTCGATCTACGGGTGGCGCGGCGCAGACCCGCGCAACATCGCCCGCCTGCGCGAAGATTTCCCCGACATGCGCCAGATCCTGCTGGAGCGCAACTACCGCTCGACGCAGACGATCCTAGATGCCGCCAACGAGGTGATCAAGCACAACCGGCAGCGCACGCCCAAGCGGCTCTACACAGAAACGCCGGGCGGGCCGCGCGTCACGGTGTTTCAGGCCTACGACGAGGTCGAGGAGGCCGACTTTGTCGTCGATGAGATCGCGCGGCTGGCGCTGACAGGTCTGGCCGAGCCGGGCGACTGCGCCGTGCTCTACCGCACCAACGCCCAGTCGCGCGCTCTAGAAGATGCGTTCGTGCGGCGCAATCTGCCTTACCGCCTGGTGGGCGCGACCCGGTTCTACGAGCGCATGGAGATCAAGGATGCCATCGCTTATCTGCGCCTGGTGCACAACCCCAACGACAGCCTGAGCCTGAGCCGCATCATCAACGTGCCCGCGCGGCGCATCGGCAAGGCGAGCGAGACGCAGTTAAGCCAGTGGGCGGCGCAGCTCGGCCTCTCGCCCACCGAGGCGCTGCGGGTGTTGGCCGGCGAGCGCGGGGAGCTGGCCCTCAAAGCCAAGGGCTCGCCGCTGCTGGACAACGCGCCGTTCAGCGCTGCGGCTAAAGCGGCGTTGCTGTCCTTCTGGCGGCTGCTCAACGGTTGGATCGAGGCTAAGGCTGAGCTGACTGTCGGCCAACTGCTGGATCGCATCCTGGAAGAATCAGGCTACGCCAGCTACATCCGCGACGGCACGGAAGAAGGCGAGGGGCGCTGGGAGAACCTGCAAGAGCTGCGCACGGTGGCCGCTAACTACGCCGACATGCCGCCGGGCGCAGGGCTGGCCGCCATGCTGGAAGAGCTGGCCCTGGTGAGCGACCAGGATGAGCTGCCGGAAGCGCAGTCCGTGCCCACGCTGATGACTCTGCACACGGCCAAGGGGCTGGAGTTCGCCGTGGTCTTCATGGTCGGCATGGAAGAGGGCATCTTTCCGCATAGCCGCAGCCTGGAGGACCCAGAGCGGTTGCAGGAGGAACGCCGCCTGGCCTACGTCGGCATCACGCGCGCCAAACAACACCTGTACCTGGTGCATGCGTTCCGGCGCACCCTCTACGGCACGGCCGAGATGTACCCGCCCAGCCAGTTCTTGAAGGACATCCCCAAGCACTTGATCGACGGCCTCGGTATGCGCACCCGGCAAGAGCAGGCGCGCAGCAGCCTGAAGTCCGTCTCCTCGCAGTCTCAGCTCTCACCCCAGTCGCCGGCCTATCAGCGTGCGACAACGTGGCAAACGCCCCCGCGCCTCAGCCCCAACACCGCCGCGCGCGATCCTGGAGGATCGCCCGACGGCAGACCGCAGTTCCAGCCCGGCCAGCGCGTCACCCACGGTATCTTCGGCGAGGGTGTGGTGATCAAGACGGAGCTCGCGGACGATGACGAGTATGTCAGCGTGGCGTTTGCCGGCAAGGGTGTCAAGAAGCTGATGGCAAGCTTCGCCAAGCTGCAAAAGGTGGAATAGCAAGGAAGGGCGGACGAGGTCAAACGCATGTCAAGACAAAGACTGGCGACGCTGGCCGCGCTGGCGGCAGCGCTCTGGTGCATGGCCGTCACCGGAGGTCCGCCGGCGGCGGCCGCGCCGGCGCTGCAAGTCGGCCCCGAGCCGTCGACGCCGCTGCCGGGCTATGACAAGATCGTCCCTGTGCTGTGGCAAGCGACGGCCAACGGCCAGCCGGCGAGCGTGCTGGTGGTGCTGACGGAGCAGGCCGACCTGCACGCGGCGCAGCAGCTGTCGACCAAGGCGGCCAAGAGCCGGTTCGTCTACGACACTCTGCGGACGACCGCACTGCGCACCCAGGGGCCGCTGCGCGCCTGGCTGGCGGCCCGCGGCGTTCCTTTCCGCAGCCACTACCTGGTCAACCTGCTGGCGTTGGAAGGAGACCGTGCGCTGCTGCTGGCGCTGGCCGCGCGACCCGACGTAGCCCGGCTGGTTGCCAACCCCAACGTGGCCGGCGTCGATCCCATTGCGGCTGCACCTGCTGCGCTTGCCGTGTCCGACCCGCTGGCGACGGAATGGGGCGTGCGCTTCGTTCGTGCGCCGGAGGTGTGGCTTAGCTACGGCGTTACCGGCGCAGGGGTGGTGATCGGCAACCAGGACACCGGCATCGCCTGGACCCACCCTGCGCTTCAGCCCAAATACCGCGGCTGGGACGGCGCCGCCGCAGTGCACAACTACAACTGGCACGACGCAATCGGCGCAACCCCAGGTTGCCCCGACCCGACGACCCCCTGCGATCCCCACTCTCACGGCACCCACACCCTAGGCACGGCGCTAGGCGACGACGGTCAGGGCAACCAGATCGGCGTGGCGCCGGGCAGCCGCTGGATCGGCTGTCGCAACATGGACGACCGCGGCGACGGGCGGCCGGAGACGTATATCGAGTGCTTCGAGTTCCTGCTGGCGCCCTATCCGGCAGGCGGCGATCCGCTGAACGACGGCCGGCCCGAGCTGGGCGCGCACATCATCAGCAACTCGTGGGGCTGCCCGCCGCAAGAGGGTTGTGACCATTTCACCTTGCAGGAGGTGGTGGAGCGGATGCGCGCGGCCGGCGTGTTCGTGGTGGCCTCGACCGGCAACAACGGCTCTGCCTGCGGCAGCGTGCTCTATCCCATCGGCACGTATGACGCCAGCTTCAGCGTGGGGGCGGTGGACAACAACGGCGCGCTGGCGATTTTTAGCAGCCGCGGCCCGGTGACGTTCGACGGCAGCAATCGCCTCAAGCCGGACATCGTCGCACCGGGCGTGAACGTGCGGTCGGCCTTGCCGGGCGGCCGTTTTGGGCTAATGTCGGGCACCTCCATGGCCGCGCCGCACGTGGCCGGCGTGGCGGCGCTACTCTGGTCAGCCGATCCCTCGCTGGTCGGCCAGATCGACGCCACCGAGGACATCCTCACCCGCACCGCGCGGCATGTGCCGGCCAACGCTTGCGGCGCTGCGGGGCCGGAGGGCTGGCCCAACAACAGCTACGGTTGGGGCTACGTCGATGCACTGGCGGCAGTGGCCGCAGTGCGTGAGCCGGCGCGCGTGGAGGCGCGGGTAGACCAGGTTGTTTGCGGCTCTGTGACGCCGCTGGCCGACGCTCGGCTTACCTTTGTGCATGCCGTCAGCGGTGTGACGACCACCCTCGGGGCCCCCAAGGGCGTCGTCACCGCCACGTTGCCCCCTGGGCCTTACACGATCACCGCGACCGCAGCGTCGACCGCCGTCGCAACCGAGCAAACCACGCGTCTGCTGGGCAACCAAGACAACAGCGTGCACTTCCTGCTGGCGAGAGCTGCTGCCCATTGCCTGTTTGTGCCGCTGGTGGAGAAGCCCGTTGCGCGTCACGTCCAAATTGGCGCGTCTGTCGCATTGCCGCTATAATGCTCCCTCGTTGCCCCCTTTGGAGGAGCACCACACAACAATTCCCAAAAATATGACATCGGGCTGAGAGTGCGACTTGGCTCAATGGAGTCAAGGAGTACTCCCAAATGAATTTCGATCAACTATCCCTAGACGCGCGCGTCCTGGCCGGGGTTCAGGCCGCGGGCTACACCACACCCACCCCTATTCAGCAACAAGCCATCCCTGTGGTCCTGGCCGGCCAAGACGTTCTGGGCCTGGCGCAGACCGGTACCGGCAAGACGGCCGCGTTCATGCTGCCCATCCTGCACCGTCTGTCCACCCAGCCTGGGCCGCGCCGCGTGCGCGCCCTCGTCATCGCGCCCACGCGCGAGCTGGCCGAGCAGATCCACCAATCCACACTGGACCTGGGCAAGCACACCCGCCTGCGCAGCGCCACCATCTATGGCGGCGTCAGCAAAGGGCCGCAGATCGCTGCGCTGCTGCGCGGGGCCGAGATCGTCGTGGCCACGCCCGGCCGCCTGCTCGATCACCTGGATGAGCGCAGCATCGACTTGTCCCACGTGGAAGTGCTCGTGTTGGACGAGGCCGACCGCATGTGTGACATGGGCTTTCTGCCCGACATCCGGCGCATCCTGAACCACGTGCCGGCTCAGCGGCAAACCCTCTTCTTCTCGGCTACCATGCCCGACGACATTCGCGGGCTGGCGGACAGCATTCTGCGTCAGCCGGTCACCGTGCAGGTCGACGTGATTGCGCCGGCCAAGACCGTCTCGCACGCGCTGTACCCGGTGCCGGAGAAGCAGAAGACGCGCTTCCTGCTGACCATGCTGGACCACACGCCCACCGGACGCGTGTTGATCTTCACGCGCACCAAGCGCCGCGCCCGCTTCCTGGCTGCTGACCTGGCCGAATCTGGCTACCGCGTGGCCGCGCTGCAAGGCAACATGACGCAGAACCGACGGCAGGAGGCCATCGACGGCTTCCGCAGCGGCAAGTACGACATCCTGGTCGCCACCGACATCGCGGCCCGCGGCATCGACGTGGCCGAGATCTCCCACGTGATCAACTACGACATGCCGGACACGGTGGACGCTTACACGCACCGCATCGGCCGCACCGGCCGCGCCCAATTGACCGGCGAGGCGTTTACCTTTGTCGCTCCAGACGACGAGCTCATGGTGCGCGACATCGAGCGCGTGCTGGGCCAGCGCATCGAGCGGCGACGCCTGGCAGCGTTCGACTACGGCAGCTTTCCGGTCGAAACCCCGGCGCAGCCGCGGCCGGCCGGTCACACCCAACCGCGGCGGCCGACGCCGACCGCGTCCCGCCGCGCCGACCCGTCCGGCCGCAGCGCGCGTCCAACCGCCGCAGGGCAAAACACAGCGCCATCACGCCCTCAGAATGAGCCGCGACGCTGGCGCCAGGCGCCCGCGCGGCAGCCTTACGTCCCTCAGCGGTAGATACCTCGCGCAACAGCCCTGGGCCGTTGCCGATGCGTCTGGCCGTTTCCTTGTTGCTCCATCAGCCCCGGCGTCGCCACGTCGGGGCTTTTGGTTTAGGTCTACGGTCGCCGGGACGCTGTGCACCCTGCGACCTGGGGCTTGAGTAGGGCCGCCGAAGCCCCGCCCATGACCTCTGCAGCCCGCACGGGGGTCCAACGTAGCCCGTAACTGCGCAGCCGCGAATGCCGGACGCCTGGATCGATGCCTGCACTGTCGACTCAGGCCGCAAATCGGTCGCATGCGCCCGGAGCCCGAGCCATCGCGGCAGCCCCATCGACCAGATATGACGCCAGTCATAGCGCAGCGCCGTAGTTCGTGGTAGAGTGGGCAAAACTCAGCCGCGCGGCAACTGGCATCCGCCGACAGCAGAAGTACAGGCTTCAGCCGGGTTTCACACCACAACCGGCCCATGCCCAAACCGCGCAGCGTGAATGCAGACCGCGGCCGAGTGTACACCCACCCGCCCCGGTGACCAGCTTGAGCACGGGTTTGCTATGGTTTTTCTCACCGCCCTCTCCAAAGTCCTGCCCATCTTTCTACTGATCCTGTTGGGCGTCCTCTTGCGCCGCCTGCGCTTCGTGCGTCCAGAGACCGTCGGCGACCTCAGGCGGCTGATCGTCAATGTCACCCTGCCGGCAGCCCTCTTTCTGGCCTTTGCCCAGGTGACAATCGAGGCGCAGTACTTGCTGATCGTGGTCGTCGTGTTCACGGCCTGCCTGGTGGTCTGGCTGCTGGGCCGCCGGCTGGGGCCTGCCGTGCGCGTCCAGTCCCCCTATTTCCCTGCCTTGCTCACCGGCTTCGAGGCTGGCATGATGGGCTACGCCATCTTCGGCGCCGTCTATGGCCAGCAAAACATCTTCAAGTTCGGCATCATTGACCTGGGGCAAGTGCTGTTCGTCTTTTTCGTCCTCGTGCCCGGCCTGGAGCGCCTCTCGACCGGCGCCAGACCCTTTCGCGCCACGCTGCTGAGCTTCCTGAAAACTCCTGTCATCCTGGCCATCCTGGGCGGTTTGCTCTTCAAAGCCGTGGGGCTGGCCGCGCTCTTCGCTGCTTCGCCGCTGACGGGCAGTGTGTTGGAGGCAGTGCGGCTGGTGGGCAGCATGACAACGCCGTTGGTGGCCCTGGTGATCGGCTACGAACTACAGCTGCGACCAGGTGAGCTCGGCTGGCCTATGCGCACGATTGCCACTCGCCTGTTGATCTGGGCGCCGGCCGGGCTGTTGTTCAGCACACTGGTCGTGGGCCGGCTGTTGGGCCTTGACCCCGTCTTTCAGGCCGCGGTGATGACGATGGCGCTGCTGCCGCCGCCGTTCGTCATCCCGCTCTTCATGCCCGGCGCCGGCGCAAACGAGGTCAACTACGTGGTCAACAGCCTTACCCTGGCGACCGTGGTGACGCTGCTGGCGTATGCTCTTGTCCCGATCCTGTTTCCGGCATAGGAGACACCCATGCCTGACTCCCTATCTGCTCCGTCCTCGCTCACGCCTTTCTTCAACCCGGCCGGCGTGGCCATCATCGGCGCGTCGGCAGACCCGCACAAGCTGAGCTACGGCATCCTGCGCAACGCGATCAGCCACGGCTACCGCGGCGCAGTCCATCCAGTCAACCCGCGCGCCGAGCGCATCCTGGACTTGCCCTGCTACCCCGACATCAGCGCCGTGCCCGATCCGGTCGAGCTGGCCGTGCTCGTGCTACCGGCCGCCATGTGCCCGGGCGTGCTCGACGCCTGTGGCCGGCGGGGCATCCGCGCCGCCATCGTCATCTCCGGCGGCTTCCGCGAGGTGGGGCCGGCCGGCGCAGCGCTGGAAGCAGCGCTGCTGGCCACGGCCCGCCAGCACGACATGCGGCTGATCGGCCCCAACTGCGTCGGCACGCTGGACGCCCACACGGGGTTGAACACCACGTTCATCCGCACCATGCCGCGGCCCGGCCCCATCGCCTTCGTCAGCCAGTCCGGCGCCATCTGCGGCGGCATCCTCGAGTGGACCGCCGGCAAGGGCATCGGCTTCAGCCGTTTTGCCACCCTGGGCAATGCCGCCGACCTCACCGAGACCGACCTGATCCTCGACCTGGCGAACGACCCCAACACCAAGGTCATTGTTGCCTACATCGAGGCCATTCGCGACGGCCGGCGCTTCATCGACGTGGCGCGGCAGGTGACGCCGCACAAGCCGATTCTGGTGATCAAGGCCGGTCGCACGGACGCCGGCACGCGCGCCGTCTCCTCGCACACGGGCAGCCTGGCCGGCAGCATGGCAGCCTACGACGCCGCCTTCGGCCAGGCCGGCGTCATCCGCGTCGACTCGGTCGAGGAGCTGTTCAACAACGCGCTGGCCTTGGCCTACGGGCCCTTGCCGCGCGGTCGGCGTGTGGCGGTGGTCACCAACGCCGGCGGGCCGGCCAGCCTAGCTGCCGACGCGATCGAACAGGTGGGCCTGGTCATGCCGCCAACATCCGAACCGACCCGCGGCCGGCTGGCCGCCTTCACCCACCCCGAGGCGCAGCTCGCCAATCCGGTGGACATGCTCGGTGGGGCCGAGCCGCCGCACTATGAGCAGGCAGTGGCTGCGCTGCTGGCCGACGACGCTGTCGACGCCGTGCTGCCGATCCTGGTGCCGCAGGCGCTGGTCGATCCGGTGGCTGTAGCCCAGGCCATCGGCCGTGCTGCGCAGGCGCGCCATGAAGCGAACGTCCCCTCCTCCGGCTCCGGCCGGTCTCCTGACCGTGCCGGCGACTACGGCAAACCCGTCATCGCCTGCTTCATGGGCGATGAGATCGTGCGCCAACCGATCAACGTCTTGCACGAACATCGCATCGCCGCCTACCTCTTCCCAGAGCAAGCCGCGCGCGCCCTGGGCGCGCTCTGGCAGTACGTGCAGGTGAGGAGTAGGGTGGTAGATGGGGAAATTGGTAGATTGGTCGGTGCATCGGATCACCGGTTACCGTTCACCGTTCACCGCTCCCCGCTCACCCTCCCCGCCGACCGCGCCCACCTCGGCGAGCAAGACTGCCGGCCGCTCCTGGCGGCCTATGACATCCCTCAGCCGCGCGCAGAGCTGGCGCGCAGCGCGGCTGAGGCCGGCCGGCTGGCCGCGCAGATCGGCTTCCCTGTGGCGCTGAAAATTGTCTCCCCCGCTATCTTCCACAAGTCGGAGGTGGGAGGAGTTATGGTGGGCCTAGCCGACGAGCGCGCCGTCGTCGAGGCGTTCGACGCCTTGCTGGCCCGCGTGCGTCAGCACCGGCCCACGGCAGCCATCGACGGCGCGCTCGTGGCGCAAATGGCGCCGCCCGGCCACGAGCTGATCGTCGGCATGCGCCGCGATGCGCAGTTCGGGCCCCTGGTCATGTTCGGCCTGGGCGGCATCTACGTCGAACTGTTGCACGATGTCGCTTTTCGTGTGGCCCCCTTCGGCCGGGTCGAGACATTGCGCTTGATCGACGAGACCCACGCCGGCCGGCTGCTCAAGGGCCTGCGCGGCCAACCGGCGGCTGACCTCGATGCCGTGGCCGCCGTCATCGAGAGCGTCGCGCAACTGGCCCTGGACTATCCTCAGATCCAAGAGATCGACATCAATCCCCTGATCGCCTACCCGGCCGGGCAGGGCGTGCTGGCCGTGGACGCGCGCATGGTGGTGGGCTAGGGACGCCGGCTGAGGCGGAAACGCTCGATGCGTTGTTGTGTGTCGCCAGACTGGCCCAGTCTCGCAGACTGGGCCAGTCTATTTTACCACCCTGCCAGCCAGCCGGGCGCGTAGTCGAAGTTCACTTCGTTGTTGGTCAGCAGCACCAGACCGCCGCCGTTGGCCTGGATGCTCATGATCTCGCTGTAGCCGCTGCCAGGTCGGTACCCGCTGAAGACAATCGTGTCGCCGACATTGCCCCAGGCGGGGGAGCCCGGCCGCAGGCTTTGCGGCACAAGCATGGTGATGTCGGCGCCGTCGGCCCCCATCGTGTACAACGCCTGGCCTTCCGGCCGGCTACCGTAGAAGGCGATGCGGTCGGCGAGCGGCGACCAGGTGGGGCCGCTGTCGTTGAAGCCGGCGGTGAGCTGGCGCACGTCCGAGCCGTCTGCGGCCATGCTGAAGAGCTCGCAGTTGGACGGCGTCCGACAAGAGCTGAAGGCGATGCGCCCGCTGATCTTCGACCAGTCGGGGTCAAAGTCGTCCCAGGTGTTGTTGGTGAGCTTGATCAGGCCCATCGTGGCCAGGTCGAGCGCGTAGATCTCCCAGTCGCCGTCGCGGTCCGAGGTGATGGCAATCTTTGTGCTGTCTGCTGACCAGCTCGGACTGGTATTGTTGAACGGTCCATCTGTTGCCATGAAGGCCCCGCGACCATCGCGGCTCATCAACCAGATTTGACGATAGGTGGGGGAGCCGTGATCGGCGCGCTCATAGGCGATCCAGCGGCCGTCCGGCGAGCCCGCAGGCGTGGTCTCGCTGGCCATGGTGGTGAAAGTCAGCCGCACCTGATTGCGGCCGTCCGGCAACATGCGGTAGATCTCGCTGTTGCCGTCGCGGTCGCTGGCGAACACCACCTGCGCCGGCCCCTGGTCCTGGATCACGGTCAAGGCATCGCTGTCGCGGCTGGTCACGAAGACCTTGCTCAGCCGCTGGTCGAAGGCGATGCCCTCCTCTGCGCCCGGCGGCACCGGGATGCTGGTCACCTGGCTCCAGTCCAGCGTGTCGTAAACCCACACATAGTCGCCCAGGGTGACGAACAGGTGCCCGCTGGCCGGGTTGACCAGCAGCACGAACGGCTCCTTCAGCAGCTCGATGGTCCCAATGACCCGGTCGTGGTAGATGTCGATCACGGTCACCGTGTGATGCGCGCCGCGGTTGGCCACGTACAGCCGCCGGCTGATCGGGTCGTAGGACAACCCGTAGGGCTCCGGGATGTTGTCCCAATGCCAGGCCACCTGACCATCGCGCAGCACGAACACCTGGTTGGAGCCGTGGGCCGACAGGTAGACGTCGTTCGACATGGGGTCGGCGGCGAACAACGCCGGCTCGCGGCCGACGCCGTGCAAGGTGCGGATGACGGCCAGCGTGGCCGGGTCGAAGACGGTCACCGTGTCGTTGCCGTAGTTGGCGATGTAGCCGTAGCCGCCGTGGACGATCACGCCGTCCGGCAGTAGGTTGGCGGCGATGTTCTGCACGACGGCGCCGGTCGCCACGTCGACCACGGTAGCGTTGGCGGTCTGGCGGTTGGCCGTGACCACGCGGTCGGTGCCGGGAATCAACGCCACGCCGTTCGGCCCTTGCGCGGCCGGCCCCAGGTCGATCTGCGCCTGCAACGAGAGGTACTCGTTGACCACGCCCAGCGTGCGGCCGGTGTGATCTACGCCGTGGAAGGCGATGTAGACGCGGCGGCCGTCCTCGCTGACCGCCACGCCGTGCGGTCGGCTGCCGGCCGGCAAGTTGAGCTGGCCCGACCAGTAGGGCGTGGGCACGAAGCCGGGCGTGGCGGTGGGGATGGGCGTGCGCGTGGCCGTGGGCGAGGCAGTCGGAGACGGAGTCGCCGTATGTCCGGCGCTCGTCGGCGTGGGTGTAGGCGTGGCCGAGCGGGTGGTCGTGGCCGTGAGGGTCGGCGAGGCCGTGTAGGTCGGCGTGGGTGTGGGCGGGCAGTGGCTCAGCGACACGTCGTCCACGAAGGTGCGGCTGATGCCGCCGGTGCCGTTGTTGTAGGTGCCGAACTGCAGGCGGATCGAGCTGCCGCTCAAGCTGGTCAGGTCGAGGGTGGCCTGGCGCCAGCTCGGGCTATTCGTGCGTTCGGTCATCAGCCAAACGATGGAATTGTCCGGCCTGATGGCGATGACGTAGAAGTAATCGGTGGCCAGCGGTGTGCTGTAGAGCTCGTCCAGGGTTTGGGGTAGCTTGCTGACGTCGAGCGGCGGCGCGGCCGCGCTCTGGCTCGTGCCATCGCCCCAGACGTTGTAGCGCCAGAAGCGCAGCGTGGATGTCATGCCGGTCGGCATGGGCGGCGCTTGCTCGATGGGCGAATAGCTCTCGACGTTGGCGCCGCCCGCTGCAATGCCGGTGCGCATGCTGCGGCTGCCGCTGTGCACGGGCGAGGTCACGTAGGCCGCCAGCACGGGGTTGGACTTGATGATCCACCCGGCGTTGGTCTCAAAGCCGCCGTTGGTGATCCCCTCCCAACAGCCGTCGCCGGGGGTGGCGGTTGGCGTGCGGGTGGGGGTCGCCGTCGCCGCAGGTGTGACGGTCGGGTAGCCCTGGAAGAGATAGAAAGCGCCGTCGGGGCTGTTCAGCCAGACGCCAAAGCCCTCGGCCAGCAACCCGTCCACCGGCTGGTGGTCCCAGGAGTAGCCGCTGAGCTTTTGCCAGTGCGCACCGTAGTCCAGGCTCTCGTACAGCCCGGCCGCCGTGCCCAAGTACAGATGGCTTGGATCGTCCAGCCGGCTCTGGATCTCCAACAGGCCGTAGTCCTCGCGGCCGTCCTGATACAGCACGTCTTCCAGTCCGGCCGTGAAGCGCTGCCAGCTGTTGCCGCCGTCCAGGCTGCGCCACACGCCCTTGGGCTCGACGAAGTAGACGCGGCTGGGATTGGTGGGGTCGACCCACACGTCGGTGATCCACCAGATGTCCTCGGACAGCGGGGTCACCTGTTGCCAGGTCTGACCGCCGTTCGTGCTGCGCGCCACCATACCGCCGCCGCCCTCGCTGACACCGCTGGCGAAGACCGTCGTCCAGTTGGGATCAACCGCCGCGATGTCGGACACGAAGTACAGCCCCCACAGGTCGGAGTCCTGGTGCTCCCACGTGGCGCCGCCGTCGCGGGTCAGGTAGACGCCGTCGCAGCCGAAGGCATACACCTTGAACGGGTCGGTGGGATGGGCGACCACCGGCTGCAGGTTGCGCCCTGCCGGCAGCTCCGTCCAAGTTCGCCCGCCGTCGCTGCTCTTGTACATCGGCTCGTCCGGCCCACCGGCCAGGCACATGGGAACGAGGCCGGCCCAGATCAGGCTGGAATTGACCGGGCTGTAGACGAACTCGGGTCGCGGCGCAGCGTTGTTGACCAGCACCCAGTCGTTGTAGCCGATCTTGCGATGCAGGCCGGCGAAGCTGGTGGCGTAGCGGTCGGGCGTGCGGAAGTCGGCGATCAGGCGCGTGGCCGGATAGCCGTTGACCACGAGCTGGTATTGGTTGCTGGGCGGCGGCGGTGGGCCGGGGGGCAGGCTAAGCGTGCGCCAGGTTTGGCCGCCGTCGTCGCTGCGCAGCAGCCGTGTGCTCCAGTCGCGGGTGTCGCTCAGGTTGATGTAGAGCGCCGCGCCCTGTGGTCCCCAGCCAACGGCCAACGGTACAACCGACGTGTCCGCGCCGAAGTCGTGCACCAGTTGCCAGGTCACGTCATTAGGGTTGGGTGTGTTGGCGTTCGTGCTGCGCCACAGCCGGCCGGGGCTGCGGCTGCCTATATAGAGCGCGTTGGCGCCGTTGTCGAAAGCCAGGCCAGTATTGACGTAGTAGACGAGCGTCGGCCCGGGCAGCCAGCGCCAGTTGCCGGCGTTGGTGCCGCGGTAGAGGTTGCCGCCGCCGTACTTGAGACTGGTCGTCACGAAAAGCGTGTTGGGGTCGTCCGGGTCGATGATGATCGGGTTGGCTGCTGCCCAGCCGCTGAGGTCGCCGCTGGCCGCGCGCCAGGTCTGACCATCGTCGTCGCTCTTGATAATCATGACGCCGCTGCCGAAGTCGTGGCCTGTGTTCGGCGCGGCCCACAGCGTGGTCGGCCGGCCGTATTCCACCGAAAGGGCGTGGGTGCGCACGGTGTGCAGGAACTGCCACTGGCCGCTGGCGTCGGTGCGGAACAGGCCGGCTTGCGTGCCCAGGTAGAGCGTGCTGGGATTAGCGTAATCCATGCCCAGGCCGGCGCGGCCCACAGCCGGCGGCACGCCTTGCGGCGCCGGCTGCCAGCTCTCCCCGCGGTCGTAGCTGACCAGCAGAAGCTGGCTGTTGGTGAGCGCGTAGAGTGGCCCTGGCTCGCCGGGCGCTACAACCAGCTCGCGCACGTAGGCGGGGAAACCGGTGGCCGTCGGCGTGGCGGTCGGTGTAGCGGCGGCGGGTCGCGTGGGCGTGGGTGTAGCGGTGGCGGGTCGCGTGGGTGTGGGTGTGGCGGTGGGCGTGCGCGTGGGCGTGGCCGTGGGCGGTTGGACGTGCTGGCGCAGGATCAAAGGCAGATAGAGCGCGTGCTCTCCTGGCCCTGCTGGCTGCGGCCGGCAAATCTGCACGCTGGCCTCATCGACAATCATAGCGCTGACGCCGCCGGCGCCGTTGTTGTAGACCCCAAACTGCAGACGAAAGCTGCGGCCCTTCAGCTCCGGCCGATTGAGGTCGATCATCGTCTCTTCCCAAGGATGATGATCATCGCGCCAGCTCTGCAGCATTTGATACGTGTTGTCGTCGAATTTAGCCAGGACGTATTGGTAATCAGCCACGTCTGGGCTCGTCGTTAAGAGATCAGGCGCAGGCAGGCGAGCGTCCGCCAGTGACGCATCGCCGAAGAATGTGCTGCGGTGGAAGCGCAGCATGGCGCCGGTCGCATCCGCCGGGATGGAAATACGCTGGCGGAAATCAGAGTAGCTGAACACATTGGGGTCGCCGTCCAGGATGCCGCTGCGCATGCCCCAGGCGCCGGCCAGCTTACGGTCGGTGGTATAGGCGGCCCGGTGCGCAGTGGCCGGGATCTCCCACGCCGACGCGATGCCGGTGTAGCCGATCAGGTCAGGGTCGGTCTCGAAGCCGCCGTCGGCTAGCGCTTCATAGCAGGGCGACGTGTAGCGGTAGGCCACGCCCTCCGCCAGGACGAACAGGTCGGGCAGCGAGCCAAGCGGCAGCACCTGCTGCGGCGCGGCGCCGCCGGGCAGCAGCTCCTGCGGCGCCCAGCGCAACCCGCCATTGTCGGAGCGATAGACGCGCGGAGGGAAGCGCTCATTCCACTGCGGCCCGGTCAGCGCCAGGTAGATCGCCTCGCCGGCCGGGTCGGGCGCCAGGCTGCGGTAGTTCTGATTGTAGTTGCCGTCCAGCCCGGCGGTGACGTTGCTCCATGTGTTGCCGCCGTCGATGGAGCGGATGATGCCCGCCTCCGGCTGCAGCGCCGAGCCTTCGATCTCGCGGTACATGGCCCACAGGGTGTGATCGGCGGCGAAGCGCGGGGAGATGGCCAGGCTGTAGTTGGGGCCGGCCGCGCTGAGCTGCTGCCAGGAGGCGCCGCCGTCCGTCGAGCGGTGCATGGGACCGTAGCCGGCCGCATAGAGCGTGTGGTCGGCGGCGAAGTGGGGCGAAATGGCCAGCAGATAGACATCGAGGTTGGCGGGCTGGCCGGCCGTGGGCAGCCACGTGTCCCCGCGGTCGGTGGAGCGATAGACCTGCGGTTGGTCGAACTGAGCGCCGCCCAGGAAGAGCGTGCCGTCGGCGGCGTAGTTGGGCGAGACGACTAGGTCTTGCACGTCGCCGCTCTCCCAGATGGCCTGCCAGGTGACGCCGGCGTCTGTGGAGCGCAGCACGCGGCGGCCCGGCAGCCCGGCTGTGCGGGTCAGCACGAACAGGGTGTGATCGGTGGGATAGGCGGGGGAGGGCACGATTTTGAGCGTGCCGCTGATGACGCCACCAGGCGGGTTGTCCAGCGGCGTCCAGTGCAGACCGGCGTCGTCGCTGCGGTAGAGACCGACCGGCGTGCCGGCAAAGAGCGTTTGATCGGTGGCGAAGGCCGGTGAAGCGGCCAGGGCCTGGATGGGTTGGCCGCCGGGCGCAGGCAGCGCCTGCCAGACGGCGGCAACCGGAGCGGCGGGCTGCGGCGAGGCAAAGACGACAAGCGCGAACGCCAGCAGCGCCACTAAGACACATGCGGCGATCAACACAGTGCGGGGTTTCACGGCAGAACCTCCTGCGCAGCCGCAACGCTGCGCGCGTGCAGAGGCCAAACAGGGGCAGCGGCTCAACGGAGCGACGCGCCAAAACAGCGACCTGCCGGTTTGGTCAGCGTTGAACGGCTGGGCCGAGGGGAATGGGCATCCCTGCTAGCCGGATTCGCACCAGGGCAAGCGAACCCCTCGGTCAGCCGCTAGGCCGGCGGCGGGTGCTGTTTCTATCTATTGATGACGCAGGAGGAGGCGTAGAGTTGCGGGAGAAGACGACGCCCTCGCCCGGCCAGCAGCCGGGCGAGGGCGTGCAAAGGAAGTTCAGAGAACGGGCGCGTTGCCCGCAACGCGCCGGGCTTACGCTTCCAGCGTTGACAGGTCGCCCTCCGGTTGGCCAAGGGCGCGAGCGCGCAGCACGCGGCGCATGATCTTGCCGGAACGGGTCTTGGGCAGCGCCGAGACGAACTCGATGCGCGCCGGCACGGCAATCGGTCCCATCTCCTTGCGCACATGCTGTTTGAGATCATCCTCGGTGGGCACCGTGACCCCAGCGCGCAAGATGCAGAACGCGTGGATGGCATGGCCTTTGAGCTCGTCCGGCACACCGATCACCGCGGCCTCGGCGACCGCGGGGTGACTGACCAGCGCGCTCTCGATCTCAGCTGTGCCCAGCCGGTAGCCCGCCACTTTGATCACGTCGTCGATGCGGCCGATCACCCAGATGTAGCCGTCCTCATCGCGTCGCGCGCTGTCGCCGGCCAGGTACCAGCCTTGCTCGCGATAGCGTGACCAGTATTGCTCCACATAGCGATCTGGGTCGCCGTACACCGTGCGCAACATGCCTGGCCAGGGGCGCTTGATCACCAGGTAACCGTCTTCGTTTGCCTTGCAGGAGTTACCCTCTTCGTCCACGACATCAACCAAGATGCCGGGGAAGGGACGGGTGGCCGAGCCGGGCTTCAGCGGTGTAATCGGCAGCGGCGTGATCATGAAACCCCCGGTCTCCGTCTGCCACCAGGTGTCCATGATCGGGCAGCGCTCCTTGCCGATGACTTGGTGGTACCAGCGCCAGGCCTCCGGGTTAATCGGCTCGCCGACGCTGCCCAGCAGGCGCAGGCTGCTCAGGTCGTAGCGTCCAGGCCACGACTCGCCAAAGCGCATCAGGCCGCGGATGGCCGTTGGCGCAGTATAGAGGATGGTGATGCCGTACTTCTCGATCATCTGCCACCAGCGGTTGGGGAAGGGATAGTCAGGGCCACCCTCGTAAAGGAAGCTGGTGGCGCCCAAAATCAGCGGGCCGTAGACGATGTAAGAATGGCCGGTGATCCAGCCGGGGTCGGCTGCGCACCAATAGCGGTCTTCATCCTTCAGGTCGAACACCCACTTGAGCGTGGTGGAGACGTATACCTGATAGCCGCCGTGGGTGTGTAGCACGCCTTTGGGCCGGCCGGTGGTGCCAGAGGTGTAGAGGATGAACAGGGGATCCTCAGCGTCCATGACTTCGGTCTCACACTTGGGGCTGGCGATAGGCAAGGCCATCAGGTCATGCAGCCAGTAATCGCGGCCGGTTTGCATGTTGACTTCCTGGCCCGTGCGCTTGACGACGATCACGTGCTCGACGTAGCCGGAGCGCCGCACAGCCTCGTCCGCAATGTCCTTCAGGTTGACCGTTTTGCCGCGCAGCCAGCTGCCATCTGCGGTCACCAACACCTTGCTACGGGCATCCTCGATGCGGTCGGCCAGCGCCTCGGTGGAGAAGCCGCCGTAGACCACGCTGTGCATCGCGCCGATCTTGGCGGTGGCCAGCATGGCGATGATCAGCTCGGGGATGCGGCCCATGTAGATGGTCACACGGTCGCCCTTGCGCACGCCCATCGACTTCAGGACGTTGGCGAACTTGTTCACCTCGCGCGTCAGAGCATAGTAGGAGAACGTGCGGTGCTCGCCGTTTTCCCCCTCCCAGATCAGAGCGAGCTTGTTGCGCCGCCAGGTCTTTACGTGACGGTCGAGCGCGTTGTAGGCGATGTTGGTCTTGGCGCCGACAAACCACTTGTAAAACGGCGCGTTGCTCTCATCGAGCACCTTCTCCCAGGGCTCGAACCACTCCAACGCTTGGGCTTGCTCGGCCCAGAAGGCCTCCAGGTCGGCGGCGGCCCGGTCGTACAACGTTTGGTAGTCTTTGATGTGGGCGGCAGCTACGACCTCTGGGCGGGGATAATACACCTCGTGCTCGGCGGCTAGAATTTCCGCCTCGCGCGCCTTGGTCAGGTCAGCATGAATGTCGTTGCTCATGATGGGTTGAGCCTCCGTGCACGGTGGGTTTGGGCCGGCGCACGACGCCAGCGCAGAATCAGGGCCTATAGTTCGAGGGAAACGTGGGCAAATTATAGCCAAGACCGGTACATTCGTCAACCAACGATTTGACAATCGCTTTGACTACTGGTATGAATCGCACAACTTTTCGGGCCGACCACGAAGGAGGATCCTGCCATGGCGTTTGCCGTTCCCAGCCTGCTGCTCAAACAGCTCTACACGTTCGACAGTCTGAAAAACACGGCCGAGGGCGTGCGCTTCTCGCTCAAGAATCGGTTGAGCGACGCTACTGTGACCGCGTTGCACCATGTCAAGTTCGATGGACAAGAAGTGCCACGCCATGCGATCAAGCTGATTTTGTCCGATGGTACAACGCTGAAACCAGACGACCTGAAGCAACAACCGATCGATTTTCCCCTGCGCCGCACCCTGGACATCGTCGCCCAAATCGCCCCGCTGGCCGAAGGCAAGCATCTGATCGAAGTCAAGTTCGAAGCAACACCCTTTGGCGTGCTGACGTTGAAGGTGGAAGGCGGCATCACAGCGGCGATGGAGCGCCGCGTGGTCATCCCGCGTGACAAGGACGACAACTACTCGCCCGAAATCATCCGCCAACGCCAGCAGTTCGTAGAACAGTTCACGGGCAAAAAGCTGGAGCACATCACACACTATTCGTTCGATCCGCATATCACCGCCGGCAACATCGAGAACTTCACCGGCGTCGCCCAGGTGCCGTTGGGTTTTGCCGGCCCCATCACCATCCACGGCGAGCACGCGCAGGGGGACTTTGTCGTGCCCATGGCCACAGCCGAAGGCACTCTGGTAGCTTCCTACAACCGCGGCATGAAGATCCTCAACCTGTCGGGTGGCGTGAAGACCAGCGTCATCGGCGACTCCATGCAGCGCGCGCCGGTGTTTGTCTTCGACGACGCGCGGGCAGCGCGCGATTTTGTCGGTTGGGTGCGCGAGAACACCCCCAAGATCGCCGAAGAGGCGGAGGCGACATCGAGTGTGGCCAAGCTGCAATACATCGACCCCTACTTGGCGGGCAAGTTCGCCTTTCTGCGCTTCAACTTCACCACTGGCGATGCTGCCGGGCAGAATATGGTGGGGCGGGCTACGTTCGCCGCGTGCAGCTGGGTTTTGGACAACTACCAGGGCATCCGTCACTTCTATCTCGAGTCGAACCTGGCCACCGACAAGAAGGCCTCCCAGGTCAACATCATGCACACGCGCGGCAAGCGCGTTGTCGCCGAAGCTACCGTCAAGAAAGACGTGCTGGTCCAGCACATGCGTGTCGAGCCGGAGGCGCTCTTCTACCATTACAACGTGGCCAACATCGGCGCAATCCTTTCCGGCGCTAACAACAACGGCTTGCACTCTGCCAACGGCATCACGGCCATGTTCATCGCTACCGGCCAGGACGTCGCCAATGTTTCCGAGTCCTCGGCCGGCATCCTCTACACCGAGTTGACGGCCAACAACGACCTGTACATGGCGCTCACCATCCCGTCATTGATTGTGGCAACCTACGGCGGCGGCACCGGCCTGGCCACGCAACGCGAGTCGCTGGAGCTGCTGGGCTGCTACGGCAAGGGCAAAGTGAACAAGCTGGCCGAGATCATCGCTGCAGTGGCGCTGGCCGGCGAGATCTCGCTGGCCTCGGCTATTTCGTCGTCGGACTGGGTGTCCAGCCACGAGCGGTATGGCCGCAATCGCTAAGAGGCTGTTTGAGAAGCCCCGGACCGGTGGTTGGAAACCCACCGGCTGACAGCACAAAGGCCCTTCAGGGCCTGGATTCCAGCGGCTGAGGCCGCTTCGTACTTTCAGCCAGATGGTTTCAACCTCTGATTGCGGTGATGTTGGGCTTTTCAAAC
>DAOUBX010000056.1:0-3367 GCA_034432445.1 Anaerolineales bacterium | reverse complement strand
TAGCGTAGCGGGGGGAGGGAGTCAATCGCAAGGGAAGCGGCCATCCACGAATGGCTGCGCGATCACGAATGCACGAATAGTGTCTGCTCGCAGTGGGCTGTTCTCGGCATGGAGGACGACTTCACGTGGGTGTTGCAGCACGAAGTGCCCTCACGCTCTGAAGCGCATGTCCTCGAGCCGCGCCATTCGTGCATTCGTGGCCCCCATTCGTGGACGGCCACCCACCGGCCATCCACGAATGGCTGCGCGATCACGAATGCACGAATAGCGTCTGCTCGCGCTGGGTTATTCCTGGTATGGAGGACGACCTCACGTGGGTGTTGCAGCATGCAGTGCCCTCACGCTCTGAAGCGCATGCCCTCGGGCCGCGCCATTCGTGCATTCGTGGCCCTCATTCGTGGACGGCCTCATTCGTGCATTCGTGGCCCCCATTCGTGGACGGCCTCATTCGTGCATTCGTGGCCCCTCATTCGTGGACGGCCCTCATTCGTCGACAGCCCCTCCCATCGGCTCTGCCACCAATCGCCCCCCGCGCACCGTCGCGCCGATCACCAGCCCTGCGCTGATCAGCACCAGGTTCTTGATGATGTACTGCCCCTCCAACGTGGGCACGAAGGGTGCGATCTGGAAAACCTGATCGGGAAACAGCACGATCGGCGTGGCCGTGCCGACCATTTGAAAGGCCAGCAGCAGCAGGGTGACGCGCATGGCCACGCCGGTGATCAAGCCCAGGCCGATCACCGTCTCCAGCGCGGCGATCAGCAGGATGGCGGTCTGCGGCGGCACCAGGCCCAGGCTCAGGCGGTTGACCGTCGTGGCTGCCAGGTCCTCGGCCGGGCTCAGGCCGGGGAAGAACTTCAAGAAGCCGAACCACAGAAACACCACGCCCAGGCTGATGCGCAACAGCACGATGCCATAGCGCGCCATCCAGCGGGTCAGGCGCCGATCGATGCGGTCGAAGCGCTCACGCCAGGCCGCGGCGCGGCCTTCGTTGTTCATCGGTAAGCTCGACATGTTGCACACTCCTTGAGGCACAAGCTATTGTCTTTCGTCAAACTCAATCCTTGTGCAACATGGTACATGATCGAGGCGCAAAAGGCCGTAGGGTCAGCTACAGTGACGCTGACCTCACCATTTCCCCCGCTGCGCTTTCATCTTCAGTACGGCGCTTCCCGGCTCCCACGAGACATCAAGGCGTCGATGAGGACACTTCTTCTTGGAATGGCGCCACACCCAGGCGTCGCCGCATCTCAGCACTCGGTATTCCACCTTCCTGGCGATAGCGAGTGCGTGATCGTTCGATGATAGCCAGGAACTGCGGGTTCTGGCTCAGTATAGCGGTTTCTGTGTCAGTGTTTGGCAAGGCTACGATGGCGGCAATAGGTTGTCCATTTTTGGTTACGACAATCGAGCCACCGTCAACCTGTTGGGCATAGTCCGCCAGAGATTGTGTTGCATCCACAAGTTCAATCGTGCGTGTCGTCGTCATAGCTGAACCTCGTCACCGCCGATAAACAGGCGGTTATGGCTCTTGATACCAACCGCATGAATGATCGGCTCAGGCGTTTCTAGCACATCATAGAAAACCCGCAAATCGCCGATCCGCAGTTCCCACGGAGCGATAGGATTTGGACGCATCGGTTTCCGGTTTCGGGTTTCAGTAGTCGGTTCAAACGTCAACTGCCGATCAACTTCATCGAGCACAGTCACTCGCTGGTGTGTGGACAGGGCGATCAGATGATCTTCGGTTTCTGGGGAGTACTCAATAGCATAACGCACGATCGTTGATCCGCTCGTCCTCGCTTGTCGCTCACTAGCCGACGCTAGCGTTGTACCATCATGGCTCACTGCGGTCAAAGGGCTTGTCAGGTGCGGCACCCCCAGCGTTGTCGAACAGCGACAACTGCCCGCTGGGCCGGCCGAGCTGGTGCGCACCGACGCCGAGCAGGCGCACGGGCCGGCCAGGCTGCCAGGCGCGCTTGAGCAGGGTCAGCGCAGCGCGGTAGATCTCGCGCGCGTCATCCGTGGGCACGGCGAGGGTGGTCTGCCGCGTGATGGTGGTGAAGTCGCTGTAGCGCAGCTTGATGGCGATTACGCCGCCGGCCAGTCCGGCTCGCTGCAGGTCCTGCGCCACGCCCTGGCTGAGCCGCCAAAGCTGCCGCCGCAGGTCGTCGAGCTGGTTCAGATCGCGACTGAAGGTGGTCTCCTGGCTGTAGGACTTGCGCTCATACTCGGTCACCACCGGACGGTCGTCGACGCCCTGGGCGCGGCGCGCCATGTCCGGCCCGTGGCGGCCAAAGGCGGCGCGCAGCGTCTCCTGCGGCAGAGCTGCCAGCTCGCCCACCGTGCTCACGCCCAGCTCCGCCAGCCGCGCCGCGGTCACCGGCCCCACGCCCCACAGCACGCGCACGGGCAGCGGCGCCAGGAACGCCGCCTCCTCGCCCGGCCGCACCACGGTCAGCCCGCCCGGCTTGCGCTGATCCGACGCCACCTTGGCCACCAGCTTGTTGCTGGCCACCCCCAGCGACGCCGACAGCTTGACCTCGTCCCGGACCTGCGCCTGCAACTGCCGCGCAATGTCCACGGCTTCATCCCAAACAGCGACGCGCGCCGTGAGGTCAAGGAAGGCCTCGTCGATGCTGACCTGCTCCACCAGCGGCGTGGCGGCGCGCAGGATGGCCATCACCCGGCGGGAATATTCGGCATACAGGCTGTGGCGCGGGGGCAGGACGACCGCCTCCGGGCACAAGCGCAGCGCCCGCGCCATGGGCATGGCCGAGTGCACGCCGTAGGCCCGCGCGGCGTAGGAGGCCGTCGCCACCACCCCGCGCTGCTCCGGCCGGCCGCCGACCAGCACCGGCTTGCCGGCCAGCGCCGGGTTCTCCAGGATCTCCACGGCGGCGAAGAAGGCGTCCAGGTCGAGATGCACAATGGCGCGCGGGGTCTCGCTCATGACAGGTTCTCCGGCCGCATTCTACCCCGCTTGTCTCCAAACAACAATCGGCATCGGCGGTTGGCCGCTGGTTTCTGCGTTGCTCCGGCTGGCAAAATAGCCGATTCTGGGTAGAATTGGCGCCAACGCGCGAGACCCTCTCGCCTCGCGGTTCACAGGGTGCTTCAGCGCACTGTCGTCGTATCGACCGTCGAATTCATGTGGGTGTCTTTGAATCTGGTTGAGCGCCAGACCTTTCGGGTTTCCGTGGTCGATCACACACCGCCACAAACGCAGTCGCAGTGTCGATCACGACTCGTCGTAAACACACAGAAACCCGAAAGGTAACTGCTCAGGCGTGCCCCTAACCCAGGATTGGAAATCCCTGGCTGACAGTACGAAGGCCCCTCAGGGCCTGGCGGAGCGTGTTCCCAG
>DAOUBX010000055.1:0-23328 GCA_034432445.1 Anaerolineales bacterium | reverse complement strand
CTGTTTGAAAAGCCCGGCATCGCCGGGATCAGAGGTTGAAACCATCTGGCTGAAAGTACGAAGCGGCCTCAGCCGCTGGTTTCCAGGCCCTGAGGGGCTTTCGTGCTGTCAGCCGGTGGGTTTCCAACCACCGGTTCGGGGCTTTTCAGACTTTTCAAACAGCCTCTTAGGCAAGCCGTCGACCCTTTGGATGTTCTCAGCAGCAAGGAGAGTGCAACATGCGGAAATTCCTAGTCATATCGCTTTTGGTGCTGGTTCTTGCAGCGGCGATGGCGCCGGCAGCCTTTGCTTATGATCGCGCGGAAGGGTGTACAGTTGATGCTTATGGCAACCCCTGGACATGGGGCGGCACCGTGACCTGCTACTCGGCCTTTTCGCTGCAGCCGCCGTTTACCCCGATCGTTGTAGGCTCGGGATCGCTGGATGCCAATGGCTGCTTCAGCGTCTTTATCGGCAACGGCCCGGCCGTCACCTGCGTTGTTGATTTCAACCCCGGCCCCAACGGCGATCCGGCTGATGCTGTGTGCCAGGTACCGCGCAACAGCAGCTATCTGCCGCAGCCCTGGGATTGTGGCCCCATCGACACGGGCACAGGCCCCAACGCCATCAACCTGCGCAGCATGGAAGCTACGTCGTCCCCCTCGGCCCTGCCTTTGGCGCTGGGCCTGGTAAGTGTAAGCGCGCTGGCTGGCGGCGTCTTCGTCTGGCGTCGCAAGCAAACTGCGGCCTAGCCGAGTCCACAGCACGATCTGTAAAAACGACCCGACCTGAAGTTCTCAGGCCGGGTCGTTTGCTTTTGCGCTGCGTGACTGGTTGGCGCCCCTTGGACGCGAATGGATGCCCCGGCGAGGTCAGTGCTGCGCGCAAATTGGGCCGGGCACGCCTCACCGGTGGTCAATTCGGTCACTACCCAACGGTGTGCTCAGTCATTGCAGCTTCATCCTGCGCAAACGCAGCGAGTTAGTGACTACAAACACGGAGCTGAAGGCCATAGCGCCGGCCGCGATCATCGGGTTGAGCTGGTACTGCGGCCCCAGGAAGGGTACCAGGATGCCGGCCGCGATGGGGATGGCCAGCACGTTGTAGAAGAAGGCCCAAAACAGGTTCTGCTTGATCCCGCGCATGGTGGCCTTGCTGAGCTTGATCGCCTGGGGCACGCTACGCAGATCGCCGCGCATTAGCACGATGTCGGCTGCTTCGATGGCCACGTCCGTGCCGGTGCCGATGGCCATGCCGATGTCAGCTTGCGCCAGCGCGGGTGCGTCGTTGATGCCGTCGCCGACCATGGCAACCAGAGGGTGATTGGTGATCGGTGATCGGTGACCGGTGATCGGTAATCGGTGACCGGCCTCGGAACCTGCCATTTGCGACGCACCGCCTACCACTTGAGAATTGCTGCCTGCACCCTGCAACCTCTTCACCTCGGCGGCCTTCTCGCCCGGCAGCACCTCGGCCAGGACGCGGTCGACGCCAACTTGGCGGGCGATGGCCTGGGCGGTCTGCGCGTTGTCGCCGGTAAGCATGACCACCTCGATCCCTAAGGCGTGAAGCTGGTCGATGGCTTCTTTCGAGGTGGGCTTGACCGTGTCGGCCACGGCAATCACACCGATGGCCTCGCCGTCCACTGCCACCATCATGGCGGTCTTAGCCTCATCCTGCAAGCGCGTGACCTGTTCGACCAGGCCGTTCAAATGCACCTGGCGCTCGTCGAGCAGTCTGCCGGTGCCGACGACCACTTGATGGCCGTCGATCATGGCTACGATGCCGCCGCCGGCCACTGCCTGGAAGTCCTGCGGCTCGCTCAGCGTCAGCCCCTGCGCTTTGGCGGCCTCCACAATAGCCTGCCCAAGCGGATGCTCCGACGCGCTCTCGGCCGAGGCAGCCAGGCGGAGAAGGTAATCGGTAATCGGTGATCGGTGATCGGTAACGGATGTTTGGCCACCATTCACCGTCAACCGTTCACCGTTCACCGTTAATCGGTCACCGATGACTACATCCGTCACGCGCGGCCGGCCTTCGGTGATCGTCCCCGTCTTGTCCAACACCACGGTGGTGAGACGCGCAGCCGTCTCCAGGACCTCGGCGTTCTTGACCAGGATGCCGTTTTCCGCGCCCACGCCGGTGCCGGCCATGACGGCCGTGGGGGTGGCCAAGCCCAGCGCGCAAGGGCAGGAAATCAGCAGCACGGAGACGGCAAAAAGCAACGCACCGGTGAAGCCGACGCCGCCAATGAAATACCAGGCCAAAAACACCAGCACGGCCAAAGTGATCACTGCCGGCACAAAGACCGCCGCCACACGGTCGGCCAAGCGCTGGATGGGGGCCTTGGAGCCTTGCGCCTCTTGCACCATGCGGGCAATCTGAGCTAGGGCTGTTGCGCGCCCCACTTTGGTGGCGCGGAAGCGGAAGCTGCCCGACTTGTTGATGGTACCGCCGATCACCTCATCGCCCGGCTCCTTCTCCACGGGCAGGCTTTCGCCTGTGATCATGCTCTCGTCGACGGCCGACTGGCCGCTGAGCACGAGGCCGTCGACGGGGATCTTCTCGCCGGGCCGCACGACCACAATGTCGTTGACCTCCACCTCGTCGACCGGCACTTCGACTTCCTCACCTTGGCGCACGACGCGGGCGGTCTTGGCCTGCAGGCTGAGCAGCTTGCGGATGGCCGCGCCGGCCTGTCCCTTGGCCCGGCTCTCCAGGTACTTACCCACCATGATCAGCGTGATGATCACCGCCGCCGACTCGAAGTAGAGGTGGGCGTCCAAGCCGAGGACCAGCACTACGACGCTGTAGAAGAAGGCCGCCAACGACCCCATAGCTACCAACGTGTCCATGTTGGCCGTGCGGTTGAGCAGGGCCTTCCACGCGCTGCGCAGGAACAGCCCGCCCACCCAGAACTGCACCGGGATGGTCAGCAGCAGCAAGACCCAGCCGCGCGCGGCGAAGTGCGGGATCAGCCCGAAGTCGTGGCCCATGCTGAGGATCACGATGGGGATCGTCAGTGCAATCCCGACCAGCAGCCGCCGCTTGCGGTCGTTCAGCTCTGCCGCACGCGCCTTAAGCTCGGCATCCTCGACCGTCTCGCCGGCGACGGCGTCGGCCTCGATGACCTTGTAACCGATGTCGCTGATCAGCCGCTTCATGTCGCTGCGGCTAACGGCCGTCGGCAGGTAGCGCACGTGGGCCGACTCGCTGGCAAAGTTGACGTTGGCTTCCAGCACGCCGTCCAGTCGCCGCAGGTTGCGCTCGATGGTCGCCGCGCAGTTGGTGCAGGTCATCCCCGCAATCGGCAGGTCGATCGTCGCCTCGGCCACGCCGTAGCCTACGCTCTCGATGGTCTGCATGAGCTGCAGCGGCTGAACCACAGCCGGATCGTAGATCACCTCGGCGCGCTCGTTGGCAAAGTTGACGTTGGCCTCCAGCACACCGTTCACGCGCTTCAGGCTGCGCGCCACAGTGTTGGAGCAGTTGGTGCAGGTCATCCCGGTGACGGGGATGGTGAGACGTTTGGTGGACATCTCACGCCGCTGGATAGCCGATCTCCGCTAGCATGGCTTCGACGGCCGGCAGCACGGCGTCGCTCTCGACCTCGACGCGCACGAGCTTGCTCTGCTGGTCGGCCTTGACCGACTGCAAGCCATCGACGTACTTCAGCTCGCGCTCGATGGTCATCACGCAGTGGCCGCAGCTAATGGCGGGGACGGAGTAAGTTTTGGTGGTCATGGGGGGTCTCCTGGTGGTAAGTAGACAAGTTAACAAGTAGACAAGAAAAAAAAGGAAACGAGGGAAAGCGGGAACCGTTCACCGATTACCGTTCACCGGTCACCGGTCACAGCTTCCCCGTCTCCTGAAACACGCTGACGATCTCGCTGATCATGCGCTGGCGCTCATCGGCGTCGTGGCCGCGAATGGCGGTGGTGACGCAGGTGTTGAGGTGGTTTTCCAGCACCAGGCTGCTGACGCCCTCCAACGCCTTTTGCACGGCGTGGACCTGGCGGATGACGTCGATGCAGTACGTGTCGTCCTCCACCATGCGCTGGATGCCGCGCACGTGGCCTTCGATGCTTTTCAGGCGGTTGAGCACTTGGCGTTTCTGATCGGCGTCCATAGTCGATGTGTTTCCTTCGACGGTCTACCCCTCCCCTGGGGGGTGGGGTAGACAGAGCATAGCACAGGATGGACTGAGCCGTCAAGTAAGCTGGGCGACAGAAAACCGCGGACGCAACTATTCAGCCCTAGGTGCCGGGCCCTTAAGGCTGCGCTGGCCAGGGCGTCTGCAGAGCCGGCTCAAGCTGGGAACCGGTCGCAAGTGCCCGGCACCTGAATAGTTACCGCGGATCAACAAAAGGCGCGGATCGGAGGTGTGTCCGATCAACGCCTTCTGCTCATCCGCGGTTCTCTGGCTGAAAATTCCCGATCAGCCACCGGTGCCCCGCGCTAACTTGCTCTGCGCAAAACCAATGCGAGACGGGCACACCGTCGAAAGCCGGCGGCGCGGTCGGTGTGCTTCTCGAAGCACCACACCGGCAACACCTGCGCATCGAAGATCTTGCGCACAGCGGAGCCGTCGGCGCGCATCGCGTAGATGGCCCAGCCGCCGCCGCGATCGGAGTGAAAGGCGCGCCGGATCGTTCGAACGCAATCCGCCGGACTGCGCCTCCGTTGTTAGCGGCGCATAATGAGCGGCAGGAAGCGCACGTAGGGCACGGCCGTCGCGATGGGCGTGGGCGTGGCAGTGGGGGTGGCTGTGGCCGTGGGAGTAGGAGTGCTAGTTGGCGTCGCCGTGGCGGTTGCGGTTGGCGTCGGCGTGCGCGACGCCGTGGCGCTCGCGGTTGGCGTTGGTGTGGGCGACGCAGTGGCAGTGGCGGTCGGCGTTGACGATGCCGTAGCGGTTGCGGTCGGCGTGGGAGGCATAGTTGCGGTTGGGGTGGCTGTCGGCGTGACCTCGGTCGGAGGCTGCACACCAACGGCAAAGCGGGCCTGGCTGCGCAGCATCAGGCTGCCGGCCTGCGCTGCGACCTGCGCTTGGTTCACGAGGTTGCCCGAGGTAGCCGGCAACTGCGCCTGCACGGCGGCCTGGAAGACCGCGTTGAGCGGCAGGCTGCCGATGTTCCATGTCACCACGTTGCCGACCACGCTGCTGGCGGGCGGGTTCGTGCTGAGCACGGTCGCGCCGCCGGGCAGGACGTCCTCCAGGCTGACGCTGCTCAGCGCGCTGCCGGCCAGGTTGCGCAGCTCCAGCCGGTAGGTCAGCTCGCCGCCCGTGGCCTCCGGCGGCTCAGCCCACTTGCTCAAGGCCAGCTGGCAAAGCCGTCCCGTCCCCTCCCAGTCGGGCACATCGGCCAGCCAGGCCTGGAACGCCGCGTTGGCCGGCTCGCACACGTCGGTGGCGCTCACGTGGCCCAGCCACAGGTCCAGCGCCGTCAAGTTGGCCGGCAGAGGGCCGTTGAACAGGTTATGATCCAGCGCCAACCGCCGCAGGCTGCTCAGCCCGCCCAACCCCACCGGCAGCGGCCCGCCCAGCTGGTTGTCGTTGGCGTAGAGGCCGCGCAGGCCGGTCAAGTTCGCCACGCCTGCGGGCAGCGCGCCGGTGAACAGGTTGTGATCCAGGTGCAGCCCACCCAGCGCGGTAAGTCCGCCCAGGCTGTCGGGCAGGGGGCCGCTGAGCTGATTGTTATCCAGGCGCAGAACGCGTAGGCCGCGCAGGCTCCCCAAGTTGGACGGCAGCAGGCCGCTGAGGCGGTTGTGATCCAGAAACAGCTCGCGCAGCCCGGCCAGGCTACCGCTCCAGCTTACCGGCAAGGGCCCCTCCAACTGATTGTGCGAGAGGTACAGCGCCTGCAGACGGCTCAGCCGGCCCAGGCTCTCAGGCAACGGGCCGCCGAGTTGGTTGTGGGCCAGAGAGAGCGCCCGCAGCCGCGTCAGCCCGTCCAGCCAGCCCGGCAGCGGGCCGCTGAGCTGGTTGTAGCCCAGCCACAGCTCCTCTAAGTTGCTCAGGTTGGCCAGCGCGCCGGGCAGCGGCCCGCTAAGCCGGTTGTTCGACAGGTAGAGCCGCTGCAGGTTGGCCAGGTTGCCCAGGCTGGCCGGCAACGGGCCGCTGAACTGGTTGCCGGCCAGGTCGAGCCGCTGCAGGGCGGGCAGGCTGCCCAGGACCTCCGGCAACGGGCCGCTGAGCTGGTTGCGTCCCAGGTCGAGCACCAGCAGATGGCGCAGATTGGCCAGGCTGGTGGGCAGCGAGCCGGTCAAGCCGTTGTCCTGCATGACGATGCGCTGCAGGTTGGGCAGGTCGCCGAGGGCTGCAGGCACGGCGCCGCTCAGTTGAAAGCCCGGCAGGTCGATAGCCGTGATGGCGCAACGGCCGCCGCCGGCAATCGGGACGATCTCCACGTACTCGTCGAACGCGGGCAGCCCAAAGCCCTGGAAGATGCTGCGCGCGACCGGCTCGTCGGTGGGATAGGTGCACCCGTGGTAGGTGGCGCGCAGCTTGAGCTGCGCCGCGGCTGTCAGCGGCTCGGCGCTGGCCACCTGCACATAGTAGGTCTGTCCTGCGCGCACCGGCACGTTGAGATGGGAGGTCGTCGTCCACCAGCCGATGTTGTCGTTGCAGGCCTGGCCGGTCAGGCTGCCGCGGCTACCCTGCCAGGCCGAGATCACCGTGTCGTAGTCGGCGCCGACGGTGTTCAGCGCCACGAACCCCGTCCCCGGCCCGACGAAGCGATACCACACCGTGTGTTTGCCCTGCCCCACCCCGCAGCCGATCGTCGGGTCGTCCACTGCTGCCGTGGCCCCGCTCACCTCCAGGCTGGCGGTGAAGGGAAAGCTGCCGATCGCCGCCGCGCTGTCGAAGTCGTCGTTGGCGGGCGGGGGCGCTGAAGGAGAGGAGGGAAACGAGGGAAATGAAGGAAGCGAAGGCGGCAAGAGTCCCTCCAACTCCCCACCTTTCCCTCCTTTCCCTCCTTTCCCTTCTTTCCCTTCTTTCCCTCCTCCCCCACCCTTCACCACCTCCACCAAGCTCACATACTCGTCCCCATCCCCGCGGCTGTGGATGCGGAAGTCGTAGCCGCCTTGCTGGTTGGCGAACTGGGCGTCCGGCAGCACGAAGACCGCCTGTTTCCAGGTGCTGCTCGTGCCCTTGCGCACGACGCCGGCGCTCCTCAGGTTGTCGCTGCCCACGGCGTCGTACTGCAACTCCCATGTGTCGCCGCCGTAGTCAAGGTAGACGACGGTAATGGTCACGGGAACCGTCGCGTTGTCGAAGAGATAGGCGTCGTCAACGGCGAAGGCCATGAGGGGGTTGCCGGTAGCCTGGCTGGTGCGCCGGGTGTAACGACCCCACGGGTGGCCGGTGACGTTCCACTCCGGCACGGTGCGGCCGCCAGGCGCAGCGTCGTCCTGGCGCAACCAGAACTGGAAGTTGCCGCGCTGCGGATACCAGCGGTTGGAGCCGTCGGGGTTGGTCGGCGTTGGCTCGCGCAGGGCCGTCCACACGCCGGGGGTGTCGGCGATGGTGACACCCGTGTAGCGGTCGGCGAAGCGCATGATCCACTGCTCAAAGGGGTCGGTGGTTTGCAGCTTCTTCTTGCCCAGCAGCATGTAGGTGGGGTGTTTGTCCAGCGCGTTGAGCAAGCCCCACAGCAGGTCGCTGCTGGTGGGGAAGTAGATGTCCTCCCCTTCCCAGGCCATCGGTGTTTGACCGGCGAACTGCAGCATGGGGTCGTATTGCCCGGTGCGGCAGATGTAGGCGCTGAGGTCGGTGGTGTCGCTGCGCACCACCTGGTCGTCGTGATCGACCTGGATGCGGTTGTGCTTCATGCCCACGCCCACGCTGCCGGCATAGTCGGTGTGGTTGCGGCGCTCGGTGCGCTCGAGGTACCAGGGCGCATATTGGGTGACCAACGGCGTGTCGTGCCAGTGGCGCTGGTAGATGTCCACGATGCGGTTCATGGTCTCCACCCACAGCGCGCTGGTCAGCCCGGCGTTCTGCAGGCAGTCGCGCACCCCCTGCGCATAAGCCTCGGCCGGCATGGTCTCACCGTAGATGCCGGTGCTGACCTCGACCCAGGCCACGCGCGGGTCGTCGCGGTAGCGCTCGGCCGCCGCGGCGATGAAGGCCTCGAAGTGGCTCAAGTAGGGCTGCGCCCAGTACATGGGGATGTCTTCGGTGTGGCTGCCCGTGTGGTCGGTCCAGGAGCAGGTGACGTAGCCGTTGCCGGCCGGCCACGCGCCGTAGGTCTGCTTGAACCAGGCAGGGAGACGGTCACCGCCGCAGCACGTGCCGTCGTAGGTGTTGAAGGCCAGCGCCGCCTTCTTGCCCAACGCGTCCTCGGCCGCCAGCCACTGGTCGATCTCTTCCCAGTAGTACTCGCCAGGCGCGCCGTCCTCGACGTACTTCCAGGGGAACACCTGATGGCCGCCGGTGAGCCAGGGGTTGGGGCCGGGGTCCACGTGAGGCCAGTCCAGGAAGGTGTAGAGCCCGGGATCGCGAAACGCGCGGTAGGTGGTTGCAGGGGGCGGAGTCCAGGCGGGGCAGGTGGCAGCGGGCGCAAAGGCCGCAGGCGCCGGCGGAGGCACCGTCTGGGGGTGAGCAGATGCCTCTGAGGCGCGGGACGCAGCCATGAACCCCGCGCAAGCAAAGAAAGCGGACAATGCCAGGACCATCAACGATGTACGACGCATAGCACGACCTGGGGTGAAAACAACGGCCACCGGCCGGATGCTAGCCACCGATGTGCAGCTGCCGGCTGGTGCACGTAAGGACGATCAATGGATGGGAAACCGCCTGCAAAGGACCGGTCCCGTAGAGAGAGTTTACGAGCTTGGTCAGGCGCCCTGGGCAATTGACGACGCGCTCTGGCCGTGTGTTCCCTCACCGGCTTTGTACCTGCGGCGCCGATCGACGCGGCCTCGGATAGCGCACAAACGGGGGTGTTTTGACATTTGAATGCCCGTGTGATAGAATTCGCGAGCCTTGTGGCCGGGCGCGTCTCGCCTCGGACGCGAAGGAGTTAGCAGCGCTGCTCGGCTAAGCTCTCGACCAGCCGTCCACATCGTTCCGTTGCTTTTCCTCATCACAATTTGGAGGCTCCGGTGCCTGCTGATTACTTACCCCTATTGATCCTAATCGTCTTGGCGACGATCTTCGCCTTGATTGCCATGGCGTTGCCGGCCGTCTTAGGGCCACGGCGCAAAACCAAGGCCAAGATGGAACCCTACGAGTCGGGCATGTTGCCGTACACAGACGCCCGCCGTCGCTTCCCCGTGCAATACTATGTGATTGCAGTTCTGTTCATCCTCTTTGACATCGAGGTGATCTTCCTCTACCCCTGGGCCGTGGTGCTGCGTCAGCTCAAGCTGTTCGGCTTGATCGAGATGGCGGTATTCCTAGGCATCTTGCTGATTGGCTACTTGTTCGTGTGGAAAAAGGGCGCGTTGGAGTGGTAGTATGGGACTTGAGAACAAACTCGGCAACGATGGTTTTGTCGTAACCACGCTAGAGTCAATGGTCAACTGGAGCCGCAAGAACTCCGTTTGGCCGCTGCTGTTCGGCCTGGCGTGCTGCGCCATTGAAATGATCGCCAGCGGCACCCCGCGGCACGACATCGCCCGCTTCGGCTCGGAGCTCTTCCGCGCCTCGCCGCGGCAGGCCGACTTGATGATCGTCTCCGGCCGCGTGAGCAACAAGATGGCGCCGGTGATCAAGCGGCTTTACGACCAGATGCCGGAGCCGAAGTGGGTGATCGCCATGGGCATCTGCGCCAGCGCCGGCGGCCCCTTCAACAACTACGCCATCGTTCAGGGCGTGGACAAGATCATCCCCGTGGACGTGTACGTACCCGGTTGTCCGCCGCGGCCCGAGGCGCTGCTGCAAGGCCTGATGCTGTTGCAGAAGAAGATCCAAGGGGAGAAGTTCAGCGATTACGACGTACAGTTCATGGAAGCCGCGAAGAGCCGGGAGATGCGGTAGTTGTTGACTTGGAAGCTCGCAAAGATGCCGCACTGGTAAGTTGAGTTGGTCAGCATGGTTGAGGCTACAAATGAAACTCCGAGTTGTCGTACATGAGGCGGAAGAAGGCGGCTACTGGGCCGAGGTGCCTGCGATGCCTGGTTGTGCAACGCAGGGTGACGCGTTCGAGAAACTACTGACGAACCTGTATGAGGCCGTAGAGGGCTGCCTGCTGGAAACACCCCTCTCAAGGTCGGTCTGCTCCGGCATCTTCTAAAAACAGCCGGAATCGACGACAGCGAGCTATAGCGAGGAAACGATCATGGCAGACGTCGCTCCTGCGACGGTAGCAGAGTCCGTAGATACCAAGAGTTTTCGCGATGTAGAAGCGCAACTGCAAGCGCGTTTTCCAACCGCCATCCAGGATGTCGAGCGCGCCCATGGCGAGATCGACTTCACGGTCAAGGCCAATGCGCTTTTGGATGTGGCGCGCTTTCTGCGCAACGAGCCAGGGCTGGAGTTCGTGCACCTGGCCGACTTGACCGGCCTGGACCGCAGCGCGCTGCCGCCGCGACAGCGCAAGCCGGGCGAGAAGCGCTTCGCCAGCATTTATCATCTCTACTCGATCCCCCATCGGCGCCGCATCCGCCTGACCGTGCCCGCCGAAGGGCCGGACGACAAGCCCACTGTGCCCAGCTTGTACCCGCTGTGGAAGGCGGCTTTCTGTCTGGAGCGCGAGGCATACGACTTGGTGGGCATCCACTACGAGGGCCATCCCGACCTCAAGCGCATCATGCTGCCCTGGGACTGGGTCGGCCATCCTCTGCGCAAGGACCAGCCGCTGGGGGGTGAGGAAGTGCCCTTCAGCATGACCTGGAACGATCCCGACTTCGCCACGCTGGGCAAGCAGATCAAGGACCCGCCGCCGGTGCAGGCGCCGCTGCCCAAAGGGGTCGATCCCTCTCAACACATGGTGATCAACCTCGGCCCCCACCATCCGGCCACGCACGGCGTGTTGCGCATTGCGGTGGAGCTGGACGGCGAGCGGGTGGTCAGCGCACACCCGGACACCGGCTACTTGCACAGCGGCTTCGAGAAACAGGGCGAGCACGTGCGCTACAAGGATTTCGTGCCCTACACGGACCGCATGGACTACACCTCGGCCATGTGCAACAACCTGGGCTATTGCCTGGCCGTGGAAAAGCTGCTGAACGTGGAAATCCCCCCGCGCGCGCAGGCGATCCGTGTGGTGGTGGCGGAGCTGCAGCGCATCGCTGCACACCTGATCTGGCTGGCAACGCACATCCTCGATACCAGCGGCACCGGCATGTCCCTGCTGATGTACGCGCTGCGCGAGCGCGAGATGATCCTGGACATCTTCGAGATGATCTGCGGCGCGCGCATGACGACCTCCTACGTGCGCATCGGCGGCGTGTGGAAGGACGTTCCCCCCGCCTTTGTCCCCAAGGTGCAGGAGTTCTGCGAGCTCTACCCCAAGCGTCTGGACGAGTATGAGCGGATGTTGAGCAACAGCGTCGTGCTGCGCAAGCGGCTAGAGGGCATCGGCGTGCTCAGCCAGGAGGACGCGCTGAGCCTGGGAGTCACCGGTCCCCTGCTGCGCGGCAGCGGCGTCTACTACGACCTGCGCAAGCTGGCGCCCTACAGCGGCTACGACCGCTATGAGTTCGACGTGCCGCTGTCCAACCGGGGAGACTCGTGGGGCCGTTACGAGGTGCGCATGCAGGAAATGCGGCAAAGCATCCGCATCATCCGGCAGGCGCTGGAGGACGTCAAGCGGACCGAGGGCGAGCCGTACAAAACGACTGACCGCAAGGTGGCCCTACCCCCGCGCGCCGAGCTGGACACCAGCATGGAAGCGCTGATCCACCACTTCAAGCTGGTGACCGAGGGCATCAAGCCGCCGCCGGGCGAGGTCTATTTCGGCCACGAGAACCCCAAGGGTGAGCTGGGCTTCTACGTCGTCTCCGACGGCAGCGCCCATCCCTACCGCCTGCGCGTGCGCGGGCCGAGCTTTGTCAACATCTTCGCCACGAACACCATGGCGCGCGGGCACCTGCTGTCCGACTTGATCGCCATTATCGGGTCGATCGACATCGTGCTGGGCGAGGTTGACCGGTAGCGGGGTGTGAGCGGGTGTGAACAGCGCCCAAGCGCAGGCTGGGAGGCTGTTCACACCCGTTGTTTTTTTCAGCCGAACACCATACCACAAATCGACACCAACGACGTGTTCTGGGGGTCGGCCGCACACTGGTCGTAAGCCGACAAGTGGCCCTCGACATCACCGAGCAGGCGCAACATCAAGTAGAAGGGCGCAACGCCGCAGACGTTGTTGCGGTCTTGCACGCGTTGAATGGCGGCAAAGAAACCGGCCGCGTCGCCGGCGCTGAGCTGCTGAACAAGCTCGGCGTCCGCGTCGGCGATCTGCGCCCGCCCACTGCCGTCCACGCCGTCTGTCACGGGCGCTCCCCCAAACGCCGGCCCGACGTGCGAAAGGTCGCCGGAAGCCACCACCAGCACCCGACGACCGCTGCGCGCAATCTGCTCTCGCAGCGCAGCCAGGAACTGTGTCAGCAGGGCATCGCGCGTCGGGTCGCTGCTGCCCAGGATGAAATCGCTGAAAGATCCCGTCAGAATCGGCACCATCTCCACCGGCTCCCCGCCGCGCATGTGATGCAACCAGGTTGCCACGAGCTCGAGCGAGTGCTCTCCGCGGTGGCGCAGCTCACCGGCAAACGCGGCCTCGGGACCGATGACCTCTGCCAAAGCGTCCACGATGCCTTGATGGGTCGGCAGGACGCCATAGGGGGTGGCGTAATGCTGTCGCGTCAACGTCAGGCGATCGCCCATGCTGTAGTGATCGGTGCCCAAGAGGACCACCAAATCCGCGGCGCGCGCAGCCTGAGCAACCTGATGCCACACAGCCGCGTAGACGTGGCCGCCGCGCGGGTAGTCGATGTGCGGGCTGATCACCCCGCGCGCGGCGGCTAGGCCGGGATCGACGCCGTCGGCGGCTAGCGCCTGCGCCAGATAGCGGTCGAAGAGCTGGCGCAGCCGTCCGGGCTCGGCAGGATAGGATTGGCCGGCCAAGGCGGGGGGACGAAACGGCGCTTGGCGATAGGTGGCCAGCGCTCGGGCGCGCGCTTGATGGGCGCGATCGTTGTCGAGCATGCAGTTCTCGTCGAGCACGGCGACCAGATGCTCGAGCAAGTCGCGATCGACAGGTAGGCCGAAACGCAGTAGGAGGTTCATCTGTAGGCCGGGCAACTCGAGGGCGCCGTTCATCAGCATGAGCGCCGGTCCCAGGTACTGCGGCAACACGACGTAGTTGCCGCTCAGTTGCATCGGGTCGCGCAGCAGCAGCGCCGGTTGGCCGTTGCTGGCAAAGGGTGTAATGTCGATAGGGCGAAGCTTCGGTCGTTCGTGGCTAGGCATGTTGAAGTTTCGTTCTAGTATGGCAACTATTCAGCACTAGGTGCCGGGCACTTCAGGCTGCGCTGGCCAGTATGTGACCCATACCGTAAGCCGCCAGGGCGCAGGACGGACGTTCCCGGCAAGCGAACAGGACTACCCGGCAACTGCCAGCGCGCGCAGAGCGTCTCCCAGCCGGTGGATCTCGTCCACGGTGTTGTAGCACACTGCGCCCACGCGCACCATGCCGCCCTTGTCCTCCAAACCCAGCCGCTCGGTTACCGCCAAGGCGTAGTAGTTGCCGTCCCAGACGAAAATACCTTGTGCGCCCAGAGCAGTTGCGATGGCGCGCGGATGGTGGCCGGGCCAGGTGAAGGAAACCGTCGGCACGCGCTGATCGAAGCGGCCTGGGTCGGTGATGCCGTGGATGCGTACACCGGGCACGGTTGCCAGCTCCGCCAGGATCGCCGCACTCAGCTCGCGGTCATAGGCGCGCAGCAGCGTCATGGCGGTCTTCAAATGCAAACGCCGGCCGGCCAACCCAGCAAAACGGTCGACATAGGGCTGGCCATAGTGCTGTCCGAGCACAGCCAGAAAATCGACGGCGGCCAGCACACCGGCCATGCCCTCGTGGTTCTGCGTGCCGGTCTCGAACTTGCCCGGCGGCGTGTTGGGTGCGGGCCGCACCTTGTAGGCGGTCAGGCTATCCAGCAAGTCGTAGCGGCCATACAGCACGCCGACATGGGGGCCAAAGAACTTATAGGCGCTGCACACCAGAAAGTCGCAACCCAAAGCCTGCACGTCCACGGGGCCATGCGGCACGTACTGCACGGCATCGACGTACACCAGCGCACCCACGGCATGCGCCCAGCGCGTGATCGTCGCTACATCGTGCACGGTGCCCAGCGCATTGGAGGCATAGCCTACGGCTACGAGCTTCGTGCGCTCGCTCAGCGCCTCGCGCAGACCCGCCATGTCCAGCGTGTAGTCCTCCACGTCGAAGTCCACCCAGCGCACGGTCGCGCCGCGCTCCTGCGCCAGCATGACCCAGGGCGTGATGTTGGCGTCGTGGTCCATGCGGGTGAGCACGATCTCGTCGCCCGGCCCGATCAGGCGGCCCAGCGCGCGGCTCACGCTGAAAGTGAGCGTGGTCATGTTGGGGCCGAAGACGATCTCATCGGGCGAGGCCGCGTTGAGCAAGTCGGCCATGGCCGCGTGCGCCTCGTCCAGGATGGCATCGCTGCGCTGGCTGGTAGCAAACGCACCGCCGTGGTTGGCGTTGCTGGCCAACAGGTAGCTCGCCATGGCATCGACCACGGCTTGGGGCACCTGGGTGCCGCCGGGGTTGTCCAGGAAAACGGCCGGCTGACCGTGCACCTGCATAGCCAGGGCGGGGAAGTGCGAGCGGATATGCTCGATGGCAAGGGGTGAGGTCACAGCAGTTCCTTTCGTCAGCTCAAGCTGAAGTTTAGCCGCGCGTTGGGGTGGGCGTACAGCGAATAGGCCAGCCAGGTGGGATCGTGCGGGGCTTGCAGGCGCACGGCGTTGCGCGCCGCGACGACGGCTGCGGCCAGCGTGCGGCCATCATCCCCGGACGCCCGGTAGAACTCCTGGGCAAAGCGGAGCGCCGGCGAGTCGGTTACGTTCCACAGCGGAGCCAAAAACGCGCCCACCCCGGCGTCCTGCACCAGCACCTTGGCCCAGCCGCCCATGCCCGTCAGCGCCAGGCCGCTCTGGCCGGCGCGGCAGGCGTTGAAGAACACCAGCGGCCGGTCGCGCTTGAGGCGGGTTTGGGCGGGGCCGTTGATGTCCCGCGGGGTCAGGGGCTCTTTGCCTTGTAGCTCCAGGGGGACATGGGCCGGCTGTTGGGCGTCGAAGTTGCCGTGACAGGCGAAGTGCCACAGGTCGATGGGGGTGTTGCCCTCCAGCAGCCCTTCCAGCACGGCCTGGCGGGTAGGCAGCGGCGGCGTGAGGTCATCCAGGCCCCGGGCCTCGGCCAGACGGCGCAGGTGCTCGCGCTCCTGCTGGGCCGCGTCCAGCCTGCTGTCGGTGGGCGCAACGACGGCCAGGCTACGCACCGAGATGACGGCGCGCGGCGGCGGCGATGGCTCGAACCAGCGGGCTAGCTCGAACTGCATACACAAGAAGTCGTGATCCAGCAGCTCGCCGTCGTCGTCGTAGGGCTTGATCAGCTCCCAGGGCAGCCAGGGCTCGTCGGAGATGATCTGCATGGTGCGCACGTTGCGCCAGAAGCGACGATACTCGCGGCGCATGTCGGCCGAGAACAACTCCTTGTACAGGTTGCGGCCCTCCCGCTCCAGGGCGCGCTGTAGCAGGGCCGGGTCGCCGCGCCGCTGCGCCTGGCTGGCCAGCTCCTCCATGCGCCCGATCAGCTCGTAGCGGAAGGTCTCCGGGTCGCTGCGCAGCCGTTCGCCCGGCACCGAGAGGAAGCGCAGGTCGGCGAAGTGCAGGTCGTAGCGCAACTGGTTGTCCCTGGTGGTGATGCGCACGACCAGGTCAGGATGGCGTGCGCGGGCCAGAACCGGCTCGATAGCCTGGCTGGCCGGCCGCGCAGGAATCTCGACCACGGGCTGGGCCAGGGCCGCGATGCTGTGCCGGCTGCTGGCGACGATCTGGCCTTCGATCCAAAACTCGACGCCTAGGTCGTGGACCCCCTCGGCCACGGCCCGCAGAAAGAAGACGGCCGGGTCGCTGTCCCGCTCGGCCTCGATGCGCAGCGCCTTGACCCGCTGGCCTAGCACCTCGAGGCCGGCCGAGGGGGCCAGCACCACCCGCACCACCTGGCCGGCCGGCACAGTCACCGGCTGCGCCTGCGCACTGTCGGGCGATGGCTGCACGGTCAGCCCGACCACGACGGCAAAGCGCCGGTTCACCTGCACCTGCGCGGGCAGTTGGATGTCGGTGTAGCGGGTGACGGGCTGTGCGGCATCCTGCGGACCGAAGACCACCCCCTTGACATGCTCTTGTTCGGCGGCTTTGATCAGGTCCTGCATGGCCAGCACGAGCCGGGTGTGGGCGTCGTCGTAGCGGGCGAAAAGCGCCATGATCTGGGCGCAGAGGATCGTTGCGTTGGCCGGGTCGAGCCTGGCCTGCTCCAGCCAGGGCAAAAGAGCGGCTAGAAACTGGGGCCAGTCGTCGCCGACCAGCGCCGGCAGGTCGGGCCAAAGCTGTTCGATGGCCTGGATCATCGCTTCGTTGGTGTTCATGGCTGTCTCCGATGCTAGCTCATCCCGCTGAACGGGACACCTACGCTTGCGCCGCCGGTGCAAAGTTCGCGTGGGGGGCATGCTGAGGCTTGGCGAAGCATCACGGCGTCGCAGCAGGGGGATGCTTCGGCCCCTTCGGCCTGAGCCGTCACGTCTGGCTGGCAGACAGCTACGCGCCCGTCATGCTGAACGCGGCCCAGTGGAAGGGGTGCGCGAACTGGCGAGCGTCGCCGTCGGGCTGCAACATGCGCTCCACGTACAGCTCGGCCGCCACCATCTCCGGCATACGGACGCCGGCCAGCGCGGGCACATCGCGCCGGAAGTACTCCGCCTTCTCGCGGTTGGTGCTGTCGCGCAGCCAGATCTGGGCCTGGCGCAACGCCTCGGCCGGGGGGAGACCATCCTCGCGCCATAGCCGGTAGAAGCGCTCCATCAGCATGGCCGTGCTCAGGTCGTTGACGGCCCACAGCGAGGCCACCACGCCGGCCACGCCCGCCTGCACCAGGCCGGTGGGCAGGCTGACCACCTCGTCGGGCACTTTCACGCCGGGGATGCCGGTCTCGCAGGCCGAGAGGACGGCCAGCCGCGCCCCGGCGAGCCGCAGGTCGAGGATGTCGGCCAGGGTGAGCCGTTGGCCGCCGGCCAGCAGCAAGCCGCCTTGCAGCGGCTCGTCCCAGCCGGCCCAGCCGTGGGTGGAGAGGTGGTAGATCGGGAAATTGGTAAGTTGGTCAAGCACGGCTACGCGGATGGCAGCACTGCCCCGCAACGCCTTGCCGTGGCCGGACGGGAAGTACGACAGCACCGCCTCCACCTCGTGGGCCGAGAAGAGCAGCGAGCCGTCGGGGTTGTCCACCGCCAGCACACCATCAGGCCGGACGCGGGCGGCGGTTTCCTGGCCCGCAGCCAACGCGCCGACATTGGGCGCATAGGAGAGCGCCAGCGCGTCCAGGGCGTAGCGCCGCCCTGTGGGCCGGGTCGCGTCCTCGGTCGACGCCGCGTGGAGCGGCAGCAGGCCCAGCAGGCCGGTGGGGACGAGCACGGCCCGCTGATAGCCCTGGGCTGTCAGCGCCCGCACCACGTCGCCCATCAGGCTGTCCCACAGCCAGCGGGTGGTCTGATCGAGGGCGGTGTGCCAGCGGTCGCGGGCTGCGGGGCTGCGGGGGTTGCGCCGCCAGCCGTCGTATGCACCCAGATAGCCGCCCAGCGCGGGATCGTCGGCCGGGCCGACGATGGCCGCGAGCAGGCCGGCTTCGGTCAAACCGTCCAGCCAGACTGCCGAGACCCTGCGGGGTTGATCGTGGTCAGGCGGCGAATCGTCGCTTGCCGGCGAGTCGTGGTTAGCCGAAATCCGCAGAGCTTGCCCTGAGGCAGCCGAAGGGGTCTGCTCGGAGCGCACCACCAACGCCACGCTGCCCACCGGCGTCGTGGCCAGGTAGACCAGCGGCGCGTCGGGCGTGGCGGCCTGCTGGATCTTGGCGAAGGTGGGCGGCAGGAAGAAGTCCTGGTAGCCGGGGACCTGGCGGATGGCGGCGATGGCGGCATCTAGCTCGGCGCGCGCTTGCTCGAGCTGCTGGCGCCAGGCGGTGTGGTCGGAGTGGTAGGTTGGTAGATTGGTAGATTGGGAAGTTGGTCGGGCGGCTTGCTGTTGCAGGGCGGTGACTTGCTGAGCGGCGGCGCGGTAGCGGGCCAACAGGTCGCCGTGGCCCACGACGTCGAGCTGCTCCAGGTCGCGGCGGTTCTGCTCCAGCGCCTCGGCCAGCAGGCGGGCGCGGCCGGCCTCCAGGGCGACGACGGCCTCCTCCAGCTTGCCGAGCCGGGCCAGGGCGTAGGCGGCGTTGGCGGGCAGGCCCTGCGCCTCCTTAAGCCACGCCTCCTTGGCCGCGCGGCTGGTTTGAGTGGTGAAGAGCCCATTGATGGCCCGCCGGCCGTAGCCATAAGCCTCAGTTGCTTCCGCCCATTCCCGTCGTTCTAGCGCCCAGTTGCCCCAGTTGCGCGCGCTGCGCAGCGCCTCCTCAGGAGTCACTTCCAAACCGCGCCGGCAGGCAACGCGGTGCCGTTCGCGCGCTTCTTCCAGGTCGGCCAGGCTGCCGGTGCGGGCATAGCGGGCGCTGAGGCCGTTGCCCAGGTTGTTGAGTCGGGAGGGCAGGTCGGGCGAGTCGGGCGGCGTGCGCTGGACGGCGCTTTGATAGACGCGGATGGCTTCTTCCAGGTCGGCCAGGCTGCCGGTGCGGGCATAGCGGTCGCTGAGGCCGTTGCCCAGGTTGTTGAGGTACATAGGCAGGTCGGGCGAGTCGGGCGGCGTGCGCTGGACGGCGCTTTGCCACAACTCCAGGGCGCGGGTCAGATCGGCCAGCCGGCCTGCGGACCAATAGCGCCGCAGGAGGACTCCGCCCGCACTGTTCATGGCCGCCAGTTGGAAGGGATCCTGGCTATCCGCAAAAGCTGGGTTGTCGATGATACGCAGCCAGGCGGCCGCGGCCGCGTCCAGCGCGGATCGGTCGCCGGTGCGCAGGTAGCGTTGTTCGGCTTGCTGGGCTTGTTGCAGGTCGGCCTGGAATTGGGGAGGGACGCCTGGGCCGCCGCCCATGCCCATCGCCTGCGCCACCGCCTCCAGCCGGGCAGCCAGGTCGGGCCGGCTGGCCAGGAACGCCTCCAGATCCTGCGGCGAACGCAGCTCGACGCCGCTGGCGGCCAGTTCGGCCAAGATCGCTTTCAGTTCCGGCGGCATTTCAGCCGCTGCTTGTTGTGCTTCGATCACTTGCTCCGGCGTCAACCCGGCGGCTTCGATCTCGGCTAATACGTCCGGCTCCAGCATTTGCTCGGCGAAGGCGCGGGCCACGCCAGCCTCTCGGCAGCGGCGCAACAGGTTGCGATGCTCGTCGAACATCTGCACGGCCTGGTCGTCGCCCTGGACGCGGGCGGCCTCGATCAGCGTCGCCATCAACCGGTCGGCCTCGTCGCTCAGCAGCTCGGGGTGTTGCTCGACGACGCGCCGTGTCTGGTCCCAGGTCTCAGCTTGGATGAACTGCTCGATCAATGGCAGCAGCGGGGCGGCCTCTTTGGCCATGCTGCGCATGGCCGCTTGCATTTCGGCAAACCGTTGCGGGTCTTCCTCCTGCAACCGCGCCAGCTCGGCCGCAGCCCGTTCGACCATCTGGGCCATGGCGCCTTCGGGGTCGTCGCTGAGTTGGATGGGAAGCAAGGCGCGCGGGACGCTGCGCAGTCCCTCGGCCAGCCAGTCGTCCTGCCAGTCGTTGCCCAAGGCTTCTTGCAGTAGCTCGACTAACTGGCGGGCTTGCTCCCGGTCCTCCTCGGCGCTGGTCTCCTCGGCCGGCGAGAAGAGCAGGATCGGATCGCCATCGGGCTGGAAGAGCAGCAGCGGCGCGTCCATGTGGCCGGCGTCGCCGCAATGGGGGCAGGCCAGCTCGTGCAGGTCGCCAGCGCGGATACGTTCCAACAGGTCGGGCCGCTCGGCGGTGTCCACGACGAGCCAAAACTGGGCGTCGAAGTCGCGGCCGCACGCGGCGCAGTTCAGGGTGAGGGTTTCGGCGTAGGAGTGGGGCATGGGCGGAAATGCTGAAGGATGAACGATGGTTGGCGGAAATCGGCCAGACCGCGCCTTGAGGCGGGGTTTTTGGCGCTATGGGAATGGATCGTGGCCGTGACGTTGGGTTAAGGTCCGAGGCCGGGCCTGCTTGACACGTTCGCTGCCGGGCGGCGACAGGGATGGATACAAGCACGCCGTGCACGCCGATTATACCACATGCTTTGCCGTCAGGAGACATCGCCTCCGCCGCCGCGGCTGCTGCCTACAACCCCTTGTGACACCCGGACTGCTTTCTCCACAGATGGCCGGGGATCGATCCCACGGGCGATCCCAACCGCAGGCGCGCCCCGCTTCGATTGACAAGAAGCCGCAACGCAGCTATCACCCGCGCGTCTCAAAACGCACGCGTCACGCTTCGCGCGCCCCACGCCCTCGTCTTCAAGGAGCGACAGCCTGCACGACATCGACCCGGACCGGCTGCGCACCACCCAGGTGGCGGCCGAGCGGCTGGCGGCCGGCCTGGGCGCCCACCCCCCCAGCGAGGCCACCCTGGACCGCCGCGCCGCCCTGGCCGGCGCCAAGGCCATGCAGGCCGGCGACGCGGTCGGGCTGGCCCTGTTAATCGTGTCAAAAGGCAACTGTTCAGCCCTAGGTGCCGGGCACTTAAGGCTGCTCTGGCCAGGGCGTCTGCAGAGCCGGCTCAAGCTGTACACCGGTCGCAAGTGCCCGGCACCTGAATAGTCACGGCTGAAGAAGCCCAACGACAGGGGAATGCGGTCGGGGACCTGGCAAGTAAGCGCGCCGCGCACGCGTTCGCGCGCGTGCATGGCGACCTCAGCGCACCAGGTAGATCAGCGCCACGACCACACCGATGCTGACGACGACGCGGCGCAGCGTGACCGGTCGGACACGGCTGGCCAGCCGGCCGCCCAGCGCGCCGCCGATCAGCGCGCCGACCGCCATCACCGCCGCCGCCTGCCATACAACGCGGCCGGAGAAGACGAAGAACAACGCCGCGGCTACGTTGGTGCTGAAGGCGAGCGCCTGCTTCAGGCCGTTGAGGCGGGTCAGCGTGTCGTCGAACACCAGCGCCAGCACGGCCAGGATGATCACGCTCAAACCGGCCCCGAAGTAGCCGCCGTACACCGCTGCAGCGAACACGGGCAGCACCACCCAGGCGCTTTCCCGAGCGTTGGCCGGCCGCTCCTGCTGGCTGCTGCGGCTGGCCACCCAGCGGCGCACACGGTCCTGCATCGCCAGCAACCCGCAGGCCAGCAGAATCAACCACGGCACCAACTGGCTGAACAGCCGCTCGCTGGTGTTGAGCAACAGCAAGCCGCCGGCCAGGCCGCCCAGCACCGCCGTCGGCACCAGCAAACGCAGACGCCTCTCCTGCCCCTGGAGGTCTTTGGCCTGGGCAAAGGTTGCGCCCAGGTAACCCGGCACCAGCGCCACCGTGTTGGTGACATTGGCCGCCACCGCCGGCACGCCCACGGCCATGAGCGCGGGAAAGGAGATCAGCGTGCCGCCGCCGGCGATGGCGTTGACCGCGCCGGCGGCGACCGCGGCCAGGGCGATAAGGAGGAGGTCAAGGAAGGAAAGGGGATCAGCCATGCTCACTTGCTCGGTCCACTGCCTGAACGGTTGTTGACTTCAGACAATGCCATCTGCCTCATCGTGCCAAACTCCATGCTGAGCTACCAAAGCTACGTGCTCATTTGCTCCCACGTCTCCACAAACCGTATCCCCAGTTCCTCCAGTTCCGCAAGCACCGGCTCGTAGATCTCCGGCACCACCGGGATCTGCACGCCGGTCAGGTCGATCTGGCCGTGCAGGATCAGCTTGACGGCGATGGCCGCGGGCAGGCCAACGGTGCGGGCCATGCTGGTGTAGCCGTGGGCCGCAACGGTGCCGAAGTCGACCATGGTGGAGACAATGCGCTCGCGGCCGTCGGGCATGGCGGCCTCGAACTGGTGTTGCAGGATCAGCATGTCACGCTCGCCGGGCGCGTATTGCATCTTTTCCAACATGCGCGCCGTCAGGATGTCGATGGGCGTGCGCTGGCCGGCCGGCAGCGGCTCATCGCTCAAGAAGCCCAGCCAGGCCAGGTTGTCGATCACCGGCGAGTCCAGCGACAGGTCGAGATAGGCCGCCAGCGCGGCGCGCAGGTTATGGCCCTCGCTGCCGATTAACCGCGCGGTAAGCTGAGCAAAGGTCGCGCCGTCCAGCCCGTCCAACGGCGTCTCCTCCAACAGGCCCAGCTCGGCGATCTTGCGCAGGGTCTGGCACCAGCCGGGATAGCGCAGGGTGCCGCGGAAGAAGGTCTGCGGGTTCTCGATGCCGTAGGTCTGCATGTAGGGCAGGCTGTCGCGGTTGGGGTAGCCGTCGAAGTCCATCAACTTACCCTCCACCTCCACCGGCACGGTCCAGTAGTGGTCGAACAGCTCGCCGCCGGGGATGACCACGTCCTGGCCGTCCCAAAGATAGTGCGCAGAGTTCTTGCCGGCCAGCAGCACGCCCTTGGGGCTCCAGGAGAACTTGTAACCGAAGGGATTGTCGTTGGCCTCGGGCGCGGGCAGGCCGCCACACCAGGAGATGAACTTGGTGACCCGGCCGCCGCGGCTCTGCACGTCGTGGATGATGCGCATGGCGGTCATGTGGTCGATGCCGGGATCGACGCCGATCTCGTTGAGCAGGATCACGCCGGCCGCGCGCGCCGCGCCGTCCAGCGCGGCCATAGGCTCCTTGACGTAGGAAGTGGTGACCATGTGCACGCCGTGCTTGATGCACAGCCGCGCCACCGTGGGATGGTAGGCGTAGGGCAGCAGGCTGACGGCCAGGTCGGCCTCGGCGATCAACGCCTCCAGCGCGGCCTCGTCGTCGGAGTTGACCTGCACGGCGCGGCCGCGCGGGTGATCGCCCACCAGCGCCTGGGCCTTGCTCAACGTGCGGCTGGCTACGGTGACGTGAAAGTCGGGCACGTTCAACAGATAATCGACATGCGCGCCGGCCACCATGCCGGCGCCGAAGACGACGATGCGTTTCATCGCAGATATCTCCTTGTTACAACAACTAGTCTCGGTGGTTAACGCCCTAGGTGCCGGGCACTTAAGGCTGCGCTGGCCAGGGCGTCTGCAGAGCCGGCTCAAGCTGGGAACCGGTCGCAAGTGCCCGGCACCTGA
>DAOUBX010000054.1:0-2967 GCA_034432445.1 Anaerolineales bacterium | reverse complement strand
CTATTCAGGTGCCGGGCACTTGCGACCGGTTTACAGCTTGAGCCGGCTCTGCAGACGCCCTGGCCAGCGCAACCTTAAGTGCCCGGCACCTGGGGCTGAATAGTTGCGATCAGGGAACGAATGGCAAAGGCCGGCGCACGGGCATGGCCTGCCCAAAAGAACAGCGCCAGGTCGGCTTTCTCTGAGCGACCTGGCGCTGTGCGGGGAGTAACTTCTCAAGTCGGATTAGACCTGAGGATCACGGATCCGGAATCCACAGCATTTCCCCGGCATAGAGCCAGTAGCGCGGTGGACGCACCTTGCTGGGGTTGGCGGCTTGCAAGGCCGCAACCGACACTCCCGTCCTTGCCGAGATGCGATACCAACTGTCACCTGGCACCACCCGGTACCAGTAACCGCCGGGCGCCGGATGGCCTCCGCACGGAATCCACAGGACATGCCCCACAAACAGCCACTGGTTGGGGTGGATGTGCGCCGGATTGGCGGCCTGCAAAGTTCCGACCGACAACCCGGTGCGCCGCGCTAGGCCGGTCCAGGTGTCGCCGGGGTGAACCGTATACCAATAGCCGCAAGAGGGGGGCGGAGGGGGCGGTGGCGGCGGCGGGGGAGGTGCTGTTGGAATCCAGAGCATCTCACCCACAATGAGCCAATAGTGCGGAAAACGCACTGAGGCGGGATTCCAAGCCTGCAGAGTGGCTACCGGCACGCCGGTAGCGGCAGATATGCTGTACCACGTGTCGCCGGGCTGCACGGTATACCAATAGCCCGAGCTGTCGCCGGAGCTGGCTTGCGCGGCGGTAGCCAGAATGGCCACTAGCAGCACAGCCGCCACGACCGCGATGCTCCACGAACGGTCGAACGAACGGACTTTCGGCATCTTCAGCATCCTCCTTTCATCTGCGTAACCTATTGACAAAGACGATGCAACAGGGCTAAAGTTACGATAGATGACCCAAGTCACTGTTTTACAGAAGGCTGCAAGAAGCACAGAACGCCATCGGCAATGCCGCGCGCTGCCAGCTCCGGATGCTGCGTCAACAGGTCGCGATCGCCGCCCAGAAACCCGATTTCGATGATGGCACCTGGCGTTTGCGGTGCAATGCGCTTGAAGGCGTGGTAGCCGGTCATATCGGGTGTGATGCTGTTGCTGTCGAAGTTCAGCCCGGTCACAGACTGATAGGCCTGGTTTAGACAGCCAACCAGACGATCCTCGTCCGCCGGAATCAGGCTAACCGATGAACGGGCCACCTTGAAGCCGCTGCGATCGATGCACGAGTCAGCGTGGACCGAGACCAACGCGTCGGCAACCAGCCCTTGCAACCGCTCATCGTATTCGGCGAGCACCAGCACGTCGGCGCCCGACCGCCGCAGCCGCTCGGCCGTCAACGCCGCGATTTGCTCCACGATCTCCTGTTCGGTCAGGCCGTCCGGGCAGATCGCGCCCGAGTCATAGCCCTTGTGGCCGGCAATGATCGCCACACGCCGACCGATCACAGCCTGGAGGAGCCGTGGACGATTCACCCACTCATCCCGCCACCGGGCCGCCAGGCCATCCTCTCCCCCTAGCCAAGCCACCAACACGGTGCCGGCCATCAACAAGGACACCCCAATGAACACCAGGCGCTTCAAACGCTCAACAAATCTGCGCTGCCGCGCTTTGCTTTCACGCGCGGCGCTCTTGCGTCGCGCCGAGGAGGCTGTGCGCCTTTTGGGCATTGAGTCTACTTATCCAGCTCGTCACATGAGAGTGAGCGCCCGGCGCCAACGGCTGGAGCATGCGCAAGCCATGCCTAACCTGATGCGCCGGGCCGAGGACACCCTGGCAGGCATCCCTACCAAGGCGTGGGACGAAAACAAGCAACCGTTAGCGTGAACCGAAGAGTCGCGGCAGGTGACAGTCCGTGCTTTCCCGAATGTCTTCGATCTGCCAGTCGTCGTGCGCCCGGATTGCCTTCTCCAGCGCGCCCGGGTCGGCGTCGATCACCTTGACTGCCACCAGCTTGTGCAGACCATCGGGTTCGTTGAGCGTTGCAACACTGACGAGGCGGCCGCCTAGGCCGTATACTTCTTTGACCAGCTCCAATACAGCGCCTCGGTTACGCAGCAGTCGCACGGCAACGCGCACCCCCGGCTCGCCGCCGGCCATCATCTTGGTTAGCCCACGAAAGATGTCGGTCTCTGTGATGATGCCGACCAGCTCGTCGTTGCGCATGACCGGCAAACAGCCGATCTTGTGCTGAACCATGATTCGCGCAGCATCCTCGACCGGACACTCGGCGCGCACGGTGTAAACCGGGTGCGACATGAAGTCGGCCACCTTCAGCTTGCTCAGCAGGTTGTGCACCTCCCAAATGCTTAGCGAAGTCGCCGGCGATGGCTGGGTGGAGAGCAGATCTTTTTCGACGACGATACCGACCAGCTGGTTGTTGGCATCCAACACCGGCAGCCGTCGAAATCCCTTGTCGCGCATGATCTTGACGGCTTCATGGTGCGACGTATCAGGGCGAATGGTCACAGGATCATGTGTCATAAAGTCGCTGACGAGCATGGTCGCGCCTCCTCGTAGTCTCACTGCGTTGTGATGGATTGTGTTGCTTGAGAATTAGTATAGCAACTATTCAGCCCTGGGTGCCGGGCACTTAAGGCTGCGCTGGCCAGGGCGTCTGCAGAGCCGGCTCAAGCTGCAAACCGGTCGCAAGTGCCCGGCACCTGAATGGTTACTCAATTATAAAGCAATGTTCGGCGGGAGGCCAATTGGCTTTGCCGATGCGCAGGTTGCCGTGCCGCAAGCTCCGGGGTGGGGGGGACAGATACAGCAGAACATTCTTGGCTGGTAACTATTCAGGTGCCGGGCATTTGTAGGCGATTTGCGACCTAGGTTGGCTTCGCAGACACGTTTGCAAACCAGATGCCCATGCGCTGGGCGCACAACCATCAATGAAAGCGCGGCGGGCACGGTCGGAGACC
>DAOUBX010000053.1:0-26808 GCA_034432445.1 Anaerolineales bacterium | reverse complement strand
GCCGCTGGTTTCCAGGCCCTGAGGGGCCTTCGTGCTGTCAGCCGGTGGGTTTCCAACCACCGGTTCGGGGCTTTTCAGACTTTTCAAACAGTCTCTTAGGGTGCGGTAACTGCTCAGGAGCCGGGCATTTGTAGGCGATTTGCGACCTAGGTTGGCTTCGCAGACACGTTTGCAAACCAGATGCCCATGCGCCGGGCGCACAACCGTCAATGAAAGCGCGGCGGGCACGGTCGGAGACCGGCCCGAGCGATTTTCAGGTTAGAATCCAAATGCCCGACACCAATGGCTGAGTAGTTACAAGAGAGGAATTATGCAGTCGCGGTCTCGAACCGGCCGATGGGTTGCGTAGCCGATCAAGCGAGGCTTCTCGCATGGCAACTCTGGTGCATCGAAGCCTAACGGCCCTGGTTGTCCGGCCAACTGCGTAACTCCGAAGAGAGTTGACCATGTTCCATGCCCTGAAACCCGAACGGCGCGCTAGGTTCACAACGTACCTGGCGCTAGTGCTTATGCTGACATGGCTCAGTCCTGCTGCGCTGCAAGCTCAGACTGTGGGGCCTGAACCTGCTGCGCCCGTCCATCCGCCCGCGGTTGACCTCAGCCTGCTCACGTCTGATGCGATCGGCGTGGACCTGGTTGTGCGCGTACCGCGGCCGCTGCTGACGCCGGCTTCGACTGCTGCCGGGGCTTTTACCGTTGTGACTTTGCCGGGCTTTGCAGCCAGCGACAGCGCCGGCTATCCGGCCCTACCTCAACACAGCGTGCTGTTGGGCCTGCCGCCTGGCGCTCAGCCGGCGGTGACGGTCGTGACGGCCGATTGGGAGACCTTGCCGGAGCCGGTTCGCCCCTTACCCGCCGCCTTGCACCTGGCCGCCCGCCAGTCCGATGGTCGCTTGGTGCGCGACGACGGCACAGTGGCCGAGGTTGTGCCTGCTGTCACCGCCTATGCGGCGGACGGGCCAGCCTGGCCGCCTGAGCCGGCCGTGCTGGGCGAGGTGGCCTGGCTGCGCGATCTGCGCGTGGCGCCCCTGCACATCCGCCCGGTGCGCTGGCAGCCGGCCACCGGCCAGCTCCAGGTCGCCCGCACCTTGCACCTGCGCGTCACGTTCCACGATAGCTCAAACGGGGGCAGCCGGCCTGCTGCGGCCTCAGCCTCCGTATCCCCAGATCCCTGGTTCGAGGATGTGCTGCGCGGGGCCGTGCTCAACTTTGAGACGGCGCAGGCCTGGCGTCAATCGCCCGCCGCCGTGCAGGCGGCCGACACCGGGCCGACCTGGACGCCCACCCCCGGTCAGCCGTGGTGGAAGCTCGGCGTCACCGCAGATGGCCTCTACGCGCTCACCCCGACCGACCTCGCGGCCGCCGGGCTCGACTTGACCACCGTCGATCCACGCCGCTTGCAACTATGGGATGAAGGGCGTCAAGTGCGCTTGATCTACGTCGGCAACGAGGGGGATGGCGCTTTCGACGGCAGTGACAAGCTGCTTTGGCTGGGACGGCGCTCGACCACGCGTTACACCACCGAGAACATTTATTGGCTCACCGTAGGCAATCAGTCTGGCCTGCGCGCCGGCCAGACCAGCGCGCAACCGACCCAGGCAGCGCTCGTCCCTAGCTACATGCACACGGCGCGCTTCGAGGAGAACAAGACCTACGTCCAGGATTCACCGCACGCCGAGGTGGCCGACCGCTGGTATGGTCAAAAGCTGACCGCCGGCAGCGAGTACAGCTTCCAACTCGCGGCCAGCGCGCTGGCCGGCAGCGCGGCCGAGCTCACGGTGCGCCTGCTGGGCGTCAGTTTCCAGGCTGGCCTGGATCCTGATCACCACGTGCGCGTCTGGGTGAATAGCCAGCTCGTAGGGGATATCTGGTGGGACGGCAACACGGCGGTGACGCGCACGTTCAGCGTCCCTGCGGGGCTGCTGGTAGCCGGCGCCAACACCGTGCGGCTGCGCGCCCCCGGTGACACCGGCGCGGTCAGCGACGTGAGCCACCTGGACTGGGTCGAGCTGCGCTATCCGCGCCAGTTCGTCATGCCGGCCACAGAGCTCTCCTGGGAGGAGGGGAGCGGCCCTCGCACCTACCGCGTCACCGGGCTGGCACAGGCCGAGGCGTTCGTGCTGGACGTAACCGACCCTTGGGCGCCGTTGATGTTGACGAACGCTGAGGTGCAGCCCAACGGCGCCGCCTGGCAGGTACGCTTCAGCCGCGCCACAGACGCGCCACGACGACACCTGGTTGCCACGCCCGACCAGCTGCGCCAGCCGGCGCGCATCGAACGCGATCAGCCCGGCGATTGGTCAGCCGCGCAGACCGGCGCCGACTACCTGGTGATCAGCCACAGCAACTTCAGCGCAGCCATGCAGCCGTTGCTCGATTGGCGCCGCGGGCAGGGCATGCGCACGGCATTGATCGATGTGCAGGAGATCTACGACGCCTACAGCGATGGCCAGATGGACGCGGCAGCTCTGCGCGCCTTCTTCAGTCATGCGTACACCACCTGGCCGAGGCCGGCGCCGGCCTTTGTCCTGCTGGTGGGCAACGGCCACTACGATTTTCAGAACTTCTTGCACCCCTCCGATCCCCGACCGGTGTTTGTGCCGCCCTGGCTGGGCTGCCTCGACCCCTGGTTGTGCGAGGTGGCGTCGGACAACCGCTACGTGACCGTGAGCGGGGACGACCCGTTGCCTGACATGGCCATCGGCCGCTTGCCCGTGCGCACCGTAGACCAGGCGACGACCACGGTCGCCAAGATTTTGGGCTACGAGCAGGCGCCGCCGGCCGGTGATTGGCGCCAGCGTGTGCTCTTCGTCTCCGACAACACCCACAGCGCCACCGGCCAACCCGATCCGGCCGGCAACTTCGAGTTGCTCAGCGAGGCGGTGATCGCCATGCTGCCCGGCGGCTACACGCCGGTGCGCGTGTATTACGACCCCTATCCGACCGACGACGCCCGCGAGCCGTTCCGCTACGACACACCGGCGAAAACCACCAACGCCATCTTGGCCGCCATCAACGAGGGGCAGTTCATCGTCAACTACGTCGGACACGCCGGCACGCCGATCTGGGCGCACGAGTGGCTGCTGGTCGCGCCTTCGCGCGACCGCAACGATGTGGCGTTGATGACCAACGGCTCGCGCCTGGCCATCGGCCTCTCGATGGGCTGTCTAAGCGGCAACTTCGCCGACCCGACCTATCGTTCGTTGGACGCCGAGATGGCGATGGCCGCTGCCGGCGGCACCGTGGCCTCCTGGGGTGCTACCGGTTTCGGCGTTGCGACCGGTCACGATCACCTGCACCAGGGCTTCTACGACGCCATCTTCCGCCAGGGCGTAACCCGTCTCGGGCTGGTTACCACGATTGCCAAGCTCGACCTCTACGCCGCCTCGCAGAGCCACCGCGACCTCATCGACACCTTCGTGCTGATAGGCGATCCTGCCACGCGCCTGCCATTTGGCTCCGACCTGGCCGTTACCCACCAGCCGCCGGCTGGGCCGCTGGCGCCGGGCGACCGTCTCACCTACACCGTGCGCGTCCAGAACCGCGGGGATGCGGCCTACGCCGAAGGCGCGGAGCTGGCGCTGACCTTGCCACCCTTGCAGGAGGTGAACACGTCACTAGTCGGCCTGATGGCCACAGCCATGGGAGACCACAGCCACTGGGCGCTGGGCCGGCTGGCGGCCGGCGCGGCCGGAACGCTGACCATCACCGGTCGGCTAGCCGGCGACGCTGCGGCCTCCGACACCCCCCTGCGCTTCCAGGCGCGCCTGCTGGGCGCCTGGAGCGACCGCAACCTGACCGACAACGTCACAACTGCCGCAACCGTTGCCGCGACGCCGGCTGACCTGGCGATCTCCTGGCAAAGCAACCACACCCTGGCCGTGCCCGGCTCGTCGATCACGGCGCATCTGAATTTCCGCAATCAAGGGTCAGCGCCGACCGGCGGCGGCCGCGTGGTGGTGGATGTGCCGGCCGGCTTGCGCAATGTGCGCATTGGCGGGATGCAGTTAGCCGACATGGCTCCCTCTGCGGCTGCCATCACCGTCACCTTGCCCTCGTTGGCAGCAGGCGCCAGCGGGTCGCTGCTGCTGCTGGGCGACGTAGCCGTGGACGCAACAGGCGGTGTGCTAACGCTAACCGGGCGCGGGCGGGCGCACTGGCTCGACGCCGACTCGTCTAACGATGTAGCGTCTCTCACCTGGGTGTTGGCCGCCGCCGACGCCTACGAGCCAGACGACACGCTGACACAAGCCACGCCGCTGAGCGTGCCGAGCCGTTCCCTGCGCCACACGATCCACCGCCGCGACGACCGCGACTGGTTCCGCTTCACTGCGCAGCAAGGACGCACCTACCACATCCTCGTGGAGAACCTGTCGCCGGGCGCCGACACCGTGCTCACCCTGTACGACGCCAACGCCGCGTTCGTGGCCAAGAACGACAACTACACGCGCGACGTGTTGTGGTCAGGACTGGATTGGGTGGCGCCGGTCTCCGCTACCTATTACTTCATGATCACCGGCTGGACGGCTGATCCGCTGGGATTTGCCTACGATGTCAGCATCAGCACGGCAGACCTGCGCCAGTACTTCCCCATGGTCCAGACCAGTCGCTAGCCTTCCTGGCGGGCCCACGGGGTCGCCCTTGCGCGTTGCGCGTCGTCAACGACGCTTGGGAGATCCCGCGGGCTGCAACCGACGCCCGAGCAGGTGGTCAAGTTAGTCGCAGGCTACGCGGAACAACTTCCTTGGGGAAGACGTCCTTGGCGTGTTGTTGCGCTGCGCGTGATCGATCCCCTTTGCGTGGAGGTATGAACTTGTCGATGGTTCGTCTGTGGCGCGTTGTCGCGCTCTGTGTGTTGCTGGCCGCTTCCTTGCCGGCTGACCATGCGGCAGCGTCCGGCGTTGCGCAACCCCATGATTTTCCTCGGTTGGTAGCCAACGTTGACGGCGTTCTCGAGTTCGAGTTGAACATCCCGCAGCCCGCGATCGAGCAAGTGACCGTAGCCGGCCGCACATTCCAACGCCTGAGCTTGCCCGGCTACAGCGCCATCGGGCTGCCTGGCCAGCCAGAGCTGTTGGAAACGGGCGTCGTCATCGGACTGCCGCCCACAGGCGGCGTTACGGTACGTGTGCTCGAGCAGCAGGTGGAGCAACTGCCCGGCGTCTACCTGCTTTACCCCGCTCCTGACACGACAGTTGTCCTGGATCCGGCGACGGGCCGGCCCGACCTCGGCGCCGGCGTGCAGACGCGCTTTGCCTGGGACGCCGCTGCGTATGCCGTGGATGCCTTCCGGCCGGCTGCGGTGGCGGCCCTGGCCGAGACGGCGGTCATCCGCCAACAGCGGGTGGCGCGCATCGCCGTGCGGCCCGTGCAGTACAACCCGGCAACCGGCGCGCTGCGCGTCTATCGCTACCTGCGCATTGCCGTCACTTTCGACACACCTCCGACCACGCCGGGCAACACGACCCTGGCTGCGCCCGACGCCTTTGACCCATTGCTGGACCGTTGGTTGCTCAACGGCGAACAGAGCCGAGCGTGGCGGTTGCCGCGGCAGTCGGCCATGGCGTCAACTGCCGACGTGCTACCAGCAACCAGCCAATCGGACGCGCCGCGCCCCGGCGACCTCTCCCGCACGTGGGCTAGGCTCGTGGTGCGACAGAGCGGCCTCTATCGCATCACGCGGGCCGACCTAACGGCTGCCGGGCTGACCGAGTTGGCCGAGGGCGATCCCGCGCTCCTGGAGGTCTGGCGCAATGGTCAGCCGGTCGCAGCCGACTTTCTCGGCAACGATGACGCCGTGTTCGACGCCGATGAAGCGCTGCTTTTCTACGCCGACGCCCGCCCCACCCTCTACAGCCGGGACACAGTGTACTGGCTGACGGCTAACGATGCGCCGGGCCTGCGGGCGGCTGCCGTCAACGCTGCCCCGCACAATGTGCCGCCCGAAACCAGCTTTGCAGCCAGGGTGCGGCTAGAGGAAGACCGCATCTACCGGCAAGATCTGCCCAAGACAGGCTCAGCCGCCCCCAGCCGTTGGTACTGGCAGGAGCTCTTCAACCTGGCCAACACCAACCTGGCCCTGCCTTTGACTCTGCCCGACGCCGTGACCACCGGCGCAACGGCTGAGCTGCATGTGCGCTTGATGGGAGTCAGCTATCTCAACGCCAGCCCTGACCACCAGGTGCGGTGGGCGGTGAACGGCCACGTCGCGGGGGACGCAGTCTGGGACGGCGCTGCCGCATTCACCGCCAGCTTCACCTTTCCGGCCGAGTGGTTGGTGGCGGGCGAGAACGTGATTACCGCCAGCCTGCCCATGGAGTTGCCCAATGTCAGCCAGGATCGCGTCTATCTGGACTGGCTAGAGCTGCGCTACCGGCGGGCGGCCCAGCATCCGGTCGACGCCACAACGGTCAGTCTGGCCGGAGCTGGCCAGCACGACGTTCTTTTGCAGGGCTTCCACGGCGACGACGTGCTGGTCTACGACGTGACCGATCCGGTCCAGCCGCGCCGGCTGCAAGGCTTTGCCGTCATGGATGGTGCAAGGACCACCGACAACGCGGAGTCGGTGCCGACCGTCACACCCCTTGCTGCCGACCGGACGAAAAGGACGAGCGGTGAGCAACACGCGGTGAGCACCGCTGCGCGCCGTGTCTTCCTGCCGACCGTGGAAGCTGACACGCCGCCCGGCGTGTTCAGCCTGCGCTTCGGCGTCGATCTTGAGGGTCCACGGTCGTTCGTGGTCACGCGGCAGGCGCGCCTGCTGGCGCCATTGCACATTGTAGCCGATCAAGGCTCGCAGTGGCGTTCGCCTGACCACCAGGCCGATTATCTGCTGGTCACGCACGGCAGCCTGCTGGAAGCGGCTCAGGCGCTGGCCGAGCACCGCCGCAGCGACGGCATGACTGTGGCCGTCGTTGATGTGCAAGACATCTACGATGAGTTTGGCAGCGGCGCAATCGATCCCAACGCTATAGCCGCGTTTGTCGCTTACGCTTACCACCGTTGGCAGGAGCCGGCGCCGGCTTACCTGCTGCTGCTCGGCGACGGCCACTATGACTACCGCATGACCGGCGGGCTGGCGCGGCAGGCCGGTTTGATCCCACCCTACTTGGACTGCTACGATCCGTGGCTGTGCGAGGTGGCCAGCGACAACGCCTTCGTCGCCGTCAGCGGGGACGACCGGCTGCCTGATCTGGCGGTCGGGCGGCTGCCGGCGGCTGACCTGGCCAGCGCCGCGCGCATGGTCGCCAAGATCGTGGCGTACGAGACGGCGACGCCGACCGGCCAAGACTGGCAAGGCCGCCTGTTGTTTGTCGCCGACAACGCGCGCGATGCCTCTGGCCGCCTGGACTCGGCCGGCAACTTCGAGCGCTACAGCGAGTCGACGATCGCCGGCCTGCCGGCCAGCTATGCGATCGAACGGGTGTACTACGACCCGTACCCGGCTGACGACGTCGGTGAGAGCTTCCGCTATCGCACGCCGGCCGCCACGACGGCTGCGCTGCTGGGCGCTATCGACGCCGGCCACCTGTTCGTCAACTACATCGGCCACGCGGCAATTAACGTCTGGGGCCACGAGTGGTTCCTGGTGGGTCGCAGCAGCGTGCGCAATGACGTGGCGCGGCTGAGCAACGGCTCCAAGCTGCCGGTGCTCCTGGACATGGCCTGCCTGAGCGGCAACTTCGCCGACGTGGAGCGCGAGGCGCTGGAAGAAACGCTGCTGGCACGCGACGGCGGTGGATCGGTTGCCGGCTGGGGCGCGACCGGCTTCGGTGTTGCGGTGGGCCACGACAAGCTGCACAGCGGCTTCTACCGCGGCCTGTTCGAGCTTGGTCTGACCCGTGTTGGGCTGGCGACAATGGCCGGCAAGCAGTACTTGTGGCAACAGGATGGCCTGACGCACAAGGACCTGCTGGACACCTTTGGCCTGCTCGGCGATCCCGCCTTGCAGATCGCCCTCCTGCCCGCGGATTGATGATCTGCGTGTTGATCGCCCTTTTATCGTAACTACTCAGCCATAGGTGCCGGGCATTTGGATTCTGGTTTGCAAACGTGTCTGCGAAGCCAACCTAGGTCGCAAATTGCCTACAAATGCCCGGCACCTGAGCAGTTACCTTTTATCAAGGAGTCCTCATTGATCCGTCTCTTTCGTCTCAGTTGTTTGGCTTGCGCGGTGACCATAGCGGCTACAGCGCTTCTGGCCGCGCCGCACATGCAGGCTGCTGTCAGTCTAGCCTATTTTCAGGCGCAAGCTGACGCGGGCGCGGGCGCAATTCGCCTGTCTTGGGCCACGGAAACAGAGGTGAACGTGGCTGCGTTTCGCCTGATGCGCAACACACTACCTGTTCTGGCAACTGCCACGCAGGTCAATCAGCAGGCGGCGCAGGGCAGCAACACCGGCGGCGCAACCTACACCTTTGTTGATCGCACCGTAAACCGCGCAACTACCTATTACTACTGGCTGTACGAACTCAGCAACGACGGCCAACTCACGTTGCAGCGCACCAGCGAGATGGCGCAGGACTACCTCAGCGTGGCCGCGCCCGACACGGCCCCGACCGCGCCTCCCCCCACAGCCACGGCCACCGCCGTCGCTGCCAACACGGCAACCCCCACGCCCACGCCGGTTCAACAGGCGACGGCCACGCCCACCGTTGAGCGCACCCCTGTGCTGCAACCGGTTGCGTCGCCCACAACCAGTCCCACCGCCACACCCCCGGCGCCCGGTGTGGTGGCCGTGGACCCATCGCCAAGCGCCGAAACGCCCACCCCGGCCAGCGTCGCCGTGACACCCGCTACCGGCGGCCCCGCGGCCGACGTGACCGCGACGCTGCCTCCGCAGCCCACCCTGATCATCACGCCGCCGCCCTCTACGCTGCCGCCCCCAACCGCGACCCCGGTCGCCGCGGCACCGGCCACGGCGACAACCGTCCCTCAGGCTCCCCTTCCCAGCGCTGCACCGACGACGGCCCTGCCAACCGTCACGCCGACCGCGACGCCGTTGCCCACCGCGCAGGCCGTCGCCCGCGCCGCCACGCCGGCGACATCGGCCCCCACCGCTGAGCTTCTGGGCGCCCTGCAGCGCCGTGCCACGGCTACCCCGCGCTCCGCGACACCGGCAACAGCAGCCGCGCTCAGCGGTCGGGCGGACCTGTTCCTGGTTCTTGGTGGCAGCGCGCTCTGCGGCGCCGTTCTGCTCGCCCTTGCCGCCGTCGTCGTGTGGCGCCGGCGCTAACGCGGCGGAGGAAAACGACGATGCCCACACGCGCCTACGTGTCCCTGGCCCTCGGCCTTCTGCTGGTGAGCGCGGCGCTGCTGGCCGCCTGCAGTAAGCCGGCGCCGCCCGCGGCCGCGCTGCCCGACGCGACCGCAACGACCCCGGTCGATGCCGTCAAGATCGGCGTGAGTCAGCCCGGCCTCTATCGGGTCACAGCTGAGCAGCTGGCTGCGGTCGGTTTCTCCGTGCCGGCTGCCAACGACGTCGGCGGACTGGCGCTGACCGTTGGCGGTCAACCCGCGTCGCTGCTGGTGTCTAACGCTGGACAGGAGATCATCTTCTACGGCGCGCCGCGCGCCAGCCGCTACGGCCGCGAGAACATCTACTGGCTGCGGCGGACGACCGGGGCGGAGGCCGGCCAAACGAGCGCTGCGCCCCGACCTGTTCTGCCCACAGCATCGTCCTCGCCGGCCGCCGTCCGCGTCTTCACGGACACGCTGCGGCTGGAAGAACCCTTGCATTACCTCTCCCAGACGCCGCAGAACACCGACCACTGGCTGTGGCAGCCGATCTACGCGCCCGACGTGTTCACTGTGACCTTCAGCCTGGCGGACTGGGCCGGCGCGGCGAGCGGTGATGCGGCGTTGCGCCTGTCGCTATGGGGCAACACGCAGGACTACAACCTGGAGCCCGATCATCACGCCATCGTGCGTCTGAACGGGCAGGTCGTAGCCGACCAGACGTGGGACGGCAAAGGGTGGCAGGTCATCACGGCGACCTTGCCGGCCGCGCTGCTGGATGCCGCCGTCAACCAGCTTGCGCTTGAGCTGCCGCTCGACACCGGCGCGGCCGTTGATGTCGTCTTCTTGGACAAGGTCGAGATCAGCTACGCGCGGCGGTTGGCGCTTCACGCCGGGCAGGTGATCTTCACAGCGCCGGCAGGGCGGCCGGTGGTCGTGGACGACGCGGCCATGACCGACCTGCTGCTATGGGATGTCACCGATCCGGTGGACGCACAGCCGCTCAGCGTCGATTGGAAAGCTGCTGCGGCCGATGGCGCTTTGGCCTTTCTCGACAAGCTTCCGGCCGGTGCAGGCGCGCGGCGGTATGCGCTGGCGACCCACTCGGCCCTGTTACAGCCGACGCGCGTGATCCCTGCCAAGGGTCACGACGTGCGGCAAAACGCAGCCGGCGCCGACTACGTGGCGGTCGTGGCTGCCGGCTTCGAGCAGGCTTTGCAACCGCTGGTGGAGCGGCGACGCAGCCAGGGGCTGCGCGTGACCGTGGTCACTGTCGATGACGTGTACGACACCTTCAGTCATGGCATGCTCGACCCGGCCGCCATCCGCGACTACCTCCGCTACGCCCGCGACCACTGGCCCGGCCCGGCCCCGCGCTTTTTGCTGCTGGTCGGCGACGCCAGCTACGACTACCAGGGCTTTTTGCCCAACAGCACGCCCAACTACGTGCCGACCTATCTGCTCACGACGCACTTTGTGGGTGAGACGGCCAGCGACAATTGGTTCGTCAGCCTAGACGACGCCGACGACCTGCCCGACATGGCCGTAGGCCGCATCCCGGCGCAGACGGCGGCGCAGGTGGCTACCGTCGTGGCCAAGACTCTCGCCTATGAAGATAGCTCAGGGCCCTGGCAGGGGCGGGCGCTTTTCGTCGCCGACAACAAGCAGGCTGAGTTCCAGAGCATGTCCGATGACCTGGCAAGCGAATTCTTGCCCGTGGGCTACGAGGTGCAGAAGGTCTATCTTGGCCAAGCAGCCGACGCCAACCGCGCGCTCATGAGCAGCTTGCGCCAGGGCGTGGGGCTGGTGAACTACGTGGGCCACGGCAGCATGAACGTGTGGGCGCAGGAGAAGATCTTTCAATTGGCCGACATCGAGCGCCTTGACAACGCCACGGCGCTGCCGCTGCTGGTGACGATGACCTGCCTGGTGGGTTATTTTCACCATCCCCTGGCGACGAGCATGGGCGAAGAGCTGCTGTTCAAACCGGATGGCGGTGTGGTGGCTGCCTTCGTGCCCACCAGCGAAACGCTGGCCAGCGATCAACGCTACCTGGCCGAGGCGTTCTACCGCCACCTGTTCAGCGACGCGGCCACGGTGGGCGAGGCCATCATGTTGGCCAAACACGACCTCCCCAGCGAGCGCGCCATCATGCAGGACTTGATCGAGACTTTCACGCTCTTGGGCGATCCGGCGTTGACGGTCGAGACGGTGACCGGTGAACGGTGAGCTCAGTAATGCGCTAGGCTGCCGTCGATTTTGGCGCGATGTACGGCCAGGCGGAAGCTCAGCAGGCTGAGCGGCACGAGCAACACGCAAAAGACCAGCAGAGCGGCGATGTCGGGCCAGAGCGTTTGCAGGGAGGCGTTGTTGAGCAACGCCTGGCGCATAGCGCTGAGAGCATAGGTGATGGGCAACAGCCGCGAGAGCGCCTGAAGCCAGGGGGGCAGGATTTCCACCGGGTAGTAGACCCCGCCCAGCAGCAGCGAGGTGGTGTTGAACAGCCAGGTCACCGGGTCGCCGCGCTTCAACACCATGATGAAGCTGGCGGCGACGATGCCCATGCTGGTCATGGCGATAATGGTCAAAACCAGGATTAGCAGCGCCGCCGGCAGGTTGCCGTTAAGCTCGACGCCGAAGATCAGCGCCCCCAACGCCAGGTACACGAGGACTTGGACGGTGACGTAGCCGTAGTCGTAGATGCCGCTGGAAAGGATGATCGTGCTCAACCGGGTGGGGGTCAGCAGCATGGCCTCCAGTGTGCCGGTGGTCTGGGCCTCGCGCAGGTTGTTGGCAAAGCTGCGCAGCCCCACGCCGAAATAACCGGAGAAAGCCAGCCCAATCAACACAAAGGCGAAGTAGCTGCCGCCGTAGTCGGCCAGGTAAGGCGCAGCCGAATCGCCCACCAGCAGGCTGAGGAAATAGAAGACAAAGACATTGAAGAAAATGCCGAAGAACTGCAGAAGAAAGGCGAAGCGATAGCTGATCTGCATGCGCCAGTCGCGGCGCAAGAAGGCAAGTGCTCGGTTCATGATGAAGTAAACCGGCGAAAGACGCTTTCCAAGGAAGGCTGCTCGCGGGCCACGTCTTGCACCCGTCCGCCGGCCAGGATGATACGCTCGACCAACGTTGGCAAGGCCGTATCGTCGGCGCCGGCGTCAGTGCGCAGCGCAAACAACCAGGTGTCCGGCTCCGACAGCGCGGTCACGCTCAGCCGGTCGCCGAAGCCGTCCTCCCCTAGCAGCGGTCGGCTGCCGCCTGCTCCGGCCGGCAGCCCCGCAACACGCAGCTCGTAGACCACGGTGGGTCCGAGGCTGGCCCGCAGCTCGTCCGGCGTGCCGCAGGCTTGGATGCGCCCCCCGTCCATGATCGCAATACGCTGGCATAGTCGGTGCGCTTCGTCCAGCCGATGCGTGGTGAGCAGAATGGTCATGCCCTCGCGGCGCAGCAGCTCCTCTTCGATGAAGGTGTGCAGGTGCATGGTGGCGGTGGGATCCAAGCTGCGCGTCGGTTCGTCCAAGAACAGGATGCGCGGGTGATGCAACAGGGCGCGGGCAATGCTCAGCCGTTGCTTCTGCCCGCTGGAATAAGTGCGAAAAGGCCGATCGGCGCGGTCGACCAGATCGAATTGTGCGAGCAGTTGCGCCACACGGCGCCGCGCGGCGTCCGGCTTCAGGCCATAGAGCGCGGCGAAGAACTCCAAGTTGTCGCGGCCACTCAGCCGCCAGTAGAAGCTGCGCTCGTCGCCGCTGGCCATGCCCACCAACGCCTGCACCCGGCCGGTATGCTGCAGGTCGATACCGCCGATCCGCGCCGAGCCGCTGGTAGGCACGATCAAGGTGCACAGCAGCTTGATGAGCGTGGTCTTGCCGGCACCGTTGGGTCCAAGCAGGCCAAACATCTCACCCTCGCGCACGGCCAGCGTGACGTGATCCACCGCCGTGATCTCGCGGCCCGGCCGCGCCCAAGGCTGCTTCAACCGATGTTGGAGCGGGTCTGGAATGAAAAAGCGCTTTGTCAAGTCGTGGGTTTCGATGGCGAGTGCAGACACGCAGCGATTATACCATAGCCCGGTTGGTGAAAAAACTGTCATGTTGCATTGCGCCGGTTTTCATGCCCCGTTCATGATGCGGTGGTATACTTGGGGCGCTGAGAAACTGCTTGGGCGCCGGATGTTCGTTCGCGCGCAGCGCCGGCTGCGATCCGGCGCCACACGGCCAGAGAGACTCGCCAGGAGGCAACCGTCTTGAATGCGTTACAACCACAACGGCGTCGCTTGGCGCGGGCTGCGGGGCCGGCAGCTGTCGTCTTGTTAGCCCTCGTCGCGGTTTGGCTCGTCCTGGGTGCAGCAGGGGCTGCGGATAGCGCTGCTGCGCCCGGCGCAGATCAGACCGCGCCGGGCTCGGCAACAGCTGGCGCGCCGCAGGGCTACGCTGCACCTACGCCGGGCATCTACACGTTCCTGGACTGGCGTCACACCGACCCGGCCCGCTATCCCTTTGTGGTGGGCGGCCACCAGGTGTTCACCTGGCGCGAGATCGAGGATCGTTCCCCTGGGGTCTACAACTGGAGCAAGGTCGACGCGTGGCTGGCAGCCGAAGCCAACCTGGGCAAAGCCACCGTGCTGGGCTTCAACACCTACGATGGCACCTGCTGCGGCGGCGAATGGCTGCCCACCTGGTTCAAGCAACAACACCCCGATGGTTACGTGGTCTGCCAAGGCGTCACCATTCCTAAGTATTGGTCATCGGCCTATCAGGACGCGTGGCGCCAGTTCCTGCGCGCGGCAGCCGCTCGCTACGACAACGATCCGCGGCTCACCTGGATCGAGACCAGCACCGGCATCTACGGTGAAACAATGCCCGCCGAGCCGCAGTTCCACGACTGCCTGAAACAGAACGGCCTCACCTCCCAACTATGGGTGACAACGGTCAACAAGATCAACGACATCTACCGCGAGGTCTGGCGCAACAAGCCTCTTTTCGTACAATATGCGCCGTTCTATCTCGACCGCTTGGAGCGTCGCGACTTCACCGACTACGCCGGCGCCAGAGGGATCGGCATGAAGCACAACAAGCTGTTGCCGGACCACGACGATCAGGTCATCGACGATCCCGGTTACTACTACTATCGCTCCGGCCAGTATGACCCGATGTTCACGTTCATGGGGCAGGTGCCGTCGGCGTGGGAGATCTACCGCGATTTTCTGCCCACCGAGACCGACACCTACTGGGCCATGCTCAACGGTTTGAACAAACATTCTGCCTATTTCCTGGTCAACTACTCGTTGGTGTCGTCGGCATCGTCCTTGGAGCAGCGCGTCTTTGCCATGGCCAACCGCTACGCCGGCCGCTCGCTGGCGGACACGCCGTCGGTGTGGGTTGCCCTGCGCGAGACCGAGGCCACTTGGTATCCGCAGCGTGGCAATTTCGACTTCTGGCTCTATCAGCACGACAATGTGCCGGGCGGCAAGACCGTGCCGGTCTGGAAGGTAACGGCCGACCCACGCGGGCGCTACGCGCGGCGCACCGACGGCACAGCCGGCAATCCCTACATGTACTTCGACGTCGATGATGGCTACATCTTCGGCGGCACCAACGCCGTCAGCATAACCGTCACCTATCTGGACAGGGGCCTCGATACCTGGCAACTGCAGTACGACGCAGTGGACAACCCCTACGCTGTGGCCTTCACGGTGCGCAAGGAGAACACGGGCCAGTGGCGCACGGTCTCCAAGCTGCTCACCGACGCCTATTTCGGCAATCGGCAGCCCGGCGGCCCCAACCATCCGGGCCATGATTTTCGCATCTGGGACGGCGGCGACGGCAACGACACATTTCACATGGTCGATGTCGTCCGTCTGCAGCTCGGCCAGACTTTTCGGGTGACCCTGCAACCGGACGGCGCTGCGTACAACGGCGTCATCGACACCTACCTCGACTCGTGGAGCCCCACCCTGAACACCGGCGAATATGGGCGGGTGTCGGTGCGCCGCGATGACGTCTGGGCGGCGTTGTTCCGCTTCGACTTGAACGGTCAGACTCCTGCCACAGCGGCCATCCAACAGGCCCATCTGGAGCTGTATGTCCGCTCTCGCTCGAACGACAGCAACTGGGTGCAGGCGGGCGCTTATGCCTTGCGCCGACCCTGGCGAGAGGCCGAGGCGACCTGGCAGCGCGCCAGCAATACGACGGCGTGGGCCGTGCCCGGCGCCAACGGGATCGGCACAGATCGTTCGGACGTGCTGCTGGACCAGCAACGCCTGGACAAGATCGGCGTGTGGCAGCGTTTCGACATCACCGCGGCCCTGGCCGAGTGGGTGCGCGGGACGCAGCAAAACTACGGGGTCGTGATCAAGGGCATCGGCGGCAGCTCGGGCCAGGTCAGCTACGATTTTGCCTCCAGCGAAGTCGGCGATGTCAGCATCCGGCCGCGCCTAGTGTACACCTACGTTGTGTCTGCGCCGACGCCGACCCCTTCGCCTACTGCCATTGCCACGGCCACGCCTACTCCTCTGCCCACCAGCACGCCCCCGCGCCAGGTGATCGGCAAGTACGCGCCGGCGCCGCCGTTCATCGACGGCGACCTGGCCGATTGGCCGCTCGACGCCGGTTTGTTGCTGGACCGCAACACGGCCGAGTACATTCACGTGCGTGGCACACCCGACCCGGCCGACTCCAGCCTGCGCGCCTGGGCGGCTTGGGACGCCTACACCTTGTACCTGGCGGCGCGCGTGTACGACGACGTTGTGGTTGCCGACAGCCCTGAGGTGTGGAAGGACGACAGTATCGAGTTTGCCATCGATGGCGCGCAGGATGGCCGCTTTAACGGGCCGGACGACCACCAGATCACCATCACGGTCGATGGCCGCGTAATGGACCGCGGTATCACGGAACTTCCCGCTGTACAGCGCGCCGTGCGCTTGACGGCGGACGGCTGGGCCGTGGAGCTGGCGGTCCCCCTCGCTGTCTTGCAGCCGCCAGCCTGGCACATCGGCTATGCCGTCGGCTTCAACACCGGCCTGCACGACGACGACGACGGCGGCGACTGGGACACCTATCTGATCTGGGAAGGCTCCTCGACCAACGACAACGCAGCTAATTTCGGCCGGCTGCAGCTCTCCGAAGAGCCCTGGCCTACCCCCACACCGGGCGGCCCCACGCGCACCCCCACGCCAACGCCCACGGCTACCGCCACGCCAACGCCCACGGCCACAGGCTCACCAGGCCCTTCACCGACGCCAACGGCGACCGCTTCGTTCACCCCTACGCCCTCGCCCACGCCAACGGCGTCATTCACGCCAACGCCTTTGCCCACACCGACCTCTGCCCCAGGCGTCGGCGCGATTGCCGGCGTGGTCTACGTAGACCGCAACAGCAACGGACGGCTCGACGAGAGCGATACCGGCGTTCCCGCCGCGCGGGTGAGCGTGCTGCGCAACGGCGCAGCGGTGGCCGAGATGCGGACAGGCGCTGACGGACGCTTCCGCTTCGACGAGCTCACGCCCAGCATCTACCTTCTGCAGGCCAATGACCCGCCGGGCTATGCCATTCTGCAACGCCAGCAGTACGTGGCGGTCAATCCCGGCTTGACGGTCACGCACAACTTTGCGGCGACGCCCAGCGGCAACCCTGCTTACCGCACCTTTCTGCCGCTATTGACAACTGCTGGCCGGTAGATCGGCCAGGGGGAAAATGGTGCGGGCATCGACCCCATGGGACCAGATATTGGTGAAGGTCGTGACGCCCGCGACTTCCAGCCAGAAGTAAAGCTTGTTCTGCGGGTCGCGCGCGGCGCTGACGTCGATGTCGTTGAAATCCCAGACGCGGTAGGCGTCTGGGGCCGCGGCGCGCGGGTTGCCCACCATGCTTTGCTCAGCGCGCTCGTTGACGTTGTTGTTCAGGGCGGAGTGTAGCCGTACCAGGGGCTGCCACGCCGCATCGGCCCTGAGCGCGGTGCTGGTGTCGGCGTCGAGCAAGAGCGCCGTTAGGTTAGCCTGATCGGCCTCAGCAACCGGCCGATTGTCGTGCGGCCAGAGGATCTGGATTTTGGCGGTCGCTGCTGCGAAGGGGTCAGGGGCGACGCTTTGCGGCGTATCCGGGAAAGGATAGAAGGTGCGAGCATCACTCGCATGAGCCCATATGTTATGACGGGTGGGGACGCCGTCGACGCGGACGAAGAAGTAGAGCTTGTTGTTGGGATTGCGCGCCAGGCTGACGTCAACATCGTTGAAATCCCAGACGGGGAATGTCCGGCCCTCGCGCGTGAGCATGCGTTTTTGGCCAAACCCAACCAGGCGCGCCCGCTGCGTGTTGGTTGCCTGCCAAAGCTGCACCGTCGGGGCATAGTCGCAGTTCACAGGATTGAGCGCGTCGTCGCGGAACAGATAGGCCGTGATATTGGCACGGGTGGCTTCTGTGACGGGCTTGCTGTCGTGGGGCCAGAGGATCTCGATCTTGGCCAGGACCTCGGCAAGCGGCGTGGGAGACGGCGACGGCGTTGCGCTAGGTGTGGGAGACGGCGACGGCGTTGCGCTGGGCGTGGGAGACGGCGACGGCGTTGCGCTGGGCGTGGACACTGCTGGCTGCGTGGCGGTGGGGGGCTGCGAAGGGGTGGAGGTCGCAGTGGCTGCCGGCAACAGCGGATTGGCCCCTGTGGTCGGCGTAGCGGAGGGCTCTGATCGACAAACGCCCCGCTGTTCGACACGCACCAGGTGAAATATGTCGGGGGCGCCGCTGCTGTTGATCAGCTCAAGATCGGCGCCACTGGCCAGACGATTGGCCAAATAAGCGTCGTCGATAGTTATGACAACGGACTGCCAGGCGCCTGTGTTTGTTTTGTTCACGCGCTGTTCGCGGGGTGATCCACTGAAAGTGGCGTAGCGCAAGGCAAAGCTGTCGCTGCCGAAGTCGGCGTAGATCAGCTCCACGTCATAGACAGCGCAGCCGGCGGCTGCCCGTGGCTTCTGCTGCGCTTCGGGCCACAGGTCCTCGACATCCAGTTGCAGCGCTCCGCCGCGTGTCGAGCGCGCGCTCAACGTGCGGTATGCCGGCGTGGATGGCAAACCGGTCCGCACAACTTGCTCAGGGGTGGGGTTGTTCTGATAAAGGAACCACTCGTAGTTGGGCAGGTAGCGACAGCAAGGCTGCCGGCCGGGGGGATTGCCTTGCGGTTGGCCGTTGGCGCCGTCGGGGTAGTACGTGCCTTCCGTGTCGCGGAACACGATCCACACGTCAGGCGTGGTGACGACCGAGGCGGCGGCATAGCGAGCAAAAAGCTGCCGCGCTGCGTCCGCTCCTGCCCCGGGCGAGGCAAAGTCACCCACCGAAAAGTGCAGCTGTCGCACATGTTTGTCCAGCGCGTTGAGCACGGCCCAGTACAGCTCGCGCTCGTCGTCGCAACAGACGCCGAAGCCGACGCTGTTGGTGCCATGTTCACCCACGATCAGCCGGCTAGGCCAGGTGAGCTTGAGGATGTTGGCCCAGTTGCGGTATTCGGCATTGAGCTTGTCTTCGCCATTGCCGTTGCCCAGGTCGACGTTGATCCCTGTGACCTTGACGCCGATCTCGTAGGCGTCCCAGGCGTAGTCTACCACGTTCAAGCCGTTACACCCGGCGCACGGCCCGCTGCGCTCATCCGCGCTGACCATTTGCCCGACAACCATCAGCGCAAGCGGCTTGCCGAGCGTGCGGCCTTGCCGCGCCACAGACAGCTCCTGGCCATAGATGTCGACAAACGGCTTGATCACCTCGTCGCGCCAGACGGACATGGCGCCCCAAGCCTGGCGTGGATCGACGCGGTTGTTTTGCCGATCGATGCAGGTCTGGGCGCCACGGACCTTGTTCCAGGTGTAGCCCGCGTAGATGCAGCGGTACATGTCCCCGTCCATCCAGCCCAGGGGCGCACCTGCCGGATAGTTGTCGTAGTTGCGCGCCGGGTCCAGCTCGCCGTCATGCCCGATGTCGAGCTCGAAGGAGTCGATGCTGGCCAACACCGGCGCATCCAGCCGCGCCATCTCCTGGCGCAGCGTAGCCAGCAGCAAGCGCAATTGGCCCTGCACCTGTGGATTGCGGTAGTTGAGGTGGAAGTGAGCATCTGAACCATCGCCGTTTTGCAGCGGCGCATAGACCGACCCCGGCGCCAGCATCCAGGCCGGTGAGCCATCGCTGGCGGCAGTGCACGAGCCGCGCTGGGGTGCCGTGTAGCCGCGGTCGGTTTTGGGCGAGAGGCCGATGACCGAGCGCAGGCCGGCGGCGGCGTTAGCCTGTACCCAGGCCATGATCGGTTGCACGTCGACCACGTTGGGCGCGGGCATGACCTCGCACCAGAGGAAGCGGTTGTGCATGCCCACGGCGTGTCGGGACGCCAGACAGCGCTGGCGACAGGCGTCGCTGGCGCAGCTGTTGCAGTAGAAGCCAGCAACCGCAGGCGATGCCATCCCGCGTGGTGCGGAGGGCAAAAGTGTGGCAACGGACCACTTCTCAGGAGGTGTAGGCGGGACAGGTGGCGGTCGGCGCAGGGTGAGAACCACGACGGCCAGGATCAGTACGGCGCCTATGCCGAGTATCGCAATGAGCAACCGACGGCGGCGGTAGCGCTCCGCTGGCGTGGGGGTAGGATCGGAGGAATTGGTCACACTGGCGCTCCTGGATCGTTGCGATGTCGGTGCCTTGCAGGGCGGCAGGGGCGGCCATGTCCCGCCAAGATGTTACTGGCCCGGCTAGCGATGCCGGGTGTTCGCGTCGTTGCCCGTGCACACGTTCTCTATGTAGGTGAACGCACGGGAGATGTGTTTTACGGCGTGCAACCGCGCAACCTAGGACGGTCGCCGCCGCGCTAGCGCGGCAGTCTCAGCACTTCGGGCACTCGATCACATGCGCGCTCGCCCGAGCAGTGCCAAAACCAGCAAGATGCCGCCGGCGACGAGCAGCGATGGCTCCCGGCCGGCCGCGCCGATTACTAGGAAAGCCAAGCCAAACAACAAGACGCTGGGGGTCTGCAGCACCAGCCGCACACGCTGCCAGAACGTCTCTGGCGCAACCGAGTATCCGAAGGTTTCGAGCTTCGACTTCAACTCGCTCAGAGTCGGCTCGGTTAGCGTGCTGCCGTCAGGGAAAACCAGGGTGGGCACGCTGGCGTTGCCGTGGTTGATCTCCATCACCTTCTCGCGCGCCGCACGGTTGCGCGAGATGCTGATGTAGTCGAACTCGGCGTCGCTGCGCTGCAGGAGACTGCGCACCGGCGGCACCATGGGGCACAGGTCGCTGCCGTAGAGAATGATCTTGTCAACCATGTGGTCTTCGTATCTGGAGATGTGGGGGTTGTTCCAACGATACAGGATCCTTGCCTCAATCACGCACTAGCAATGGCAGATAGTGCGTCGCCTGCAGACGTAAAGCCGAGGCATGGCCGCCAGGCTGCCCATCTACTAGTCCTGGTCGTCGGTCATGACGAGCAACATGCTGGGGCGCGGTGGATGCGCTGTTGCACCTGCCGGCCTGACTGCGGCCGGCAGCGCGGGGGACGACAGCAGCACAATGGCCAATGCTGCGCTGAGGATCAACGACAAGCGATGGGGCAAGGTAATGCCTCGGCAGGAGCCGGCTGGCTGGCGGCCGGCTCTTCTGGCTCTCCGGTTAGGGCGCGGAACACATAGCCCTGTGCGCTGAGCTGCCGGAGGATGGTTTCCAGGGCGGCTACGGTTTGCCGGCTGCCGCCGCCGCCGTCGTGCAGTACGACGATGGCGCCGGGGAAGACGCGTTCCAGCACGTAGGAGGCGATCGCCTCGGCCCCTGGGCGGCGCCAGTCCTTGGGGTCGATATCCCACGTGACGACCTGGTAGCCCAGCTCGGCGGCGTAGCCGGCTACAGCAGCGTCGGTAGCGCCGCCGGGCGGCCGCAGCAAACGCAGAGCATGATCGGGCGGCAACAGATCGCCTACAGCACGCTGCACGATTTCCTCGGTGGCCGTCAGCTCCGCCGCAAAGCTCTCGCGGCTTTTGCCCACCAGCGGCTTGTGAGAAAGGGTGTGGTTAGCGATGGCGTGACCGGCCTCGGCCACCGGGCGCAGAGCAGCCGGCGCGCGGCGCACGTGCACACCGATCACGAAGAAAGTCACCCTGGCGTCGTATTGGTCGAGCAGCGCCACGATTTGCGGCGTGAGGACAGGGCTGGGGCCGTCATCGAAGGTGAAGTAGAGGATCGGCCGGCCATTGGCCGTGCGCACGGGCAGGCCCAGCGCGGCTGCACGCTTGCCGGCGCGGAGCTGCGGCTGGGCAGGAGCGGCCGGCCGCAAACCGGGCGCCGGCGCCGCGTTGGCGATGGTGACGGGTGTTTGGTGCTCGTCGTAGTTGCTATCGCGGCGCACCACGCGTAGGCGCAGGGTGTAGGGGCCGTCGGCGAAACGCGTGGTGTCGAGATCGGTCAGCGCCTGTGCGGCCGGGCCAGGCGCGTCACCCGTGGCCAGGAAGGCCGCGCGCTCGGCGTTGCCGTCGGGCAGCAGGTCGAGCTGCCAGCGTGCGAAGTCGGGATCGTGGGCAACGCCCCAGACGGACACGACACCGCGCAGCACGGCGTTGTCACGGGGCACAACGATGCCCACAGGCGCGGGCTGGGCGGTTGCGGCCCGAGGCGCCGCGGCGAGGATGAGGGCGAGGAGCAGGCCAAGAATTAATCGCACAAGGTCACTCTTTGTTTGGGCCCAGCTTCGGGATCGCGGCCGGAAGCTCGATCCCGAGGACGGCTAGAGGGGCAGCGGGTCCGTGCTGTTGATGAAACGCATGCCTTGCTGGGCGAACTCGGCGAAGCGGCTGAGCGCGATGGCATGAAAGTCGATCTCCGGGTGCACCACCGGCGAGGTGCAGTCCTGCAGCACGTGCACGCGACGCAGCAGCTCTGGGCGATCCTGGAACGCCTCCACGATGTCTTCCAGCGTCTCCAACACGCAGTGGCTTTCGGCCTCGCCCGCAACCAGAACGAGGTCAGCCTGTGCCAGGTCGTCCAGCAGGGCCTGGTTGCGACCGCGGTTGGGCATGTCGGGGGTGGGCACCTCCGGTTGGATGATCGAGTAGTGCTCGGTGCGCGGCTCGCTGCCTTTGACCAGCCAATGGGGCTCTGTCTGGCGCGCCAGGGCATGCCACACGACCGCCGACCACAGCTCGGGGTCCAACATGTGGCCAGGGCTGCCGATCAGAACGTGGTAGGGCCAGATCGTCAGCACTTTCTTGGTTTCCTGCTCCAGCCGGGCCACATATTGGCGCGACCACTCCGGCTCGACCAAGGGGCGCCAGCGGCCAGCTTGCACGTCAGCGGCGGTGATCAGGGTGAACGGGGTGGGGTGACTGCCCTGCGCGTCGGCCCACCAGTTGGGCGAGAAGATCTGGCTGGGCAGGTGCGAGTCCAGCGAGCAGGTGATCTGCGTGATATGACGGGCGTTGCGGTAGATGAACTCGATGGTGCGCCGCACATCATCCGGCGCGCCGGGCACGTAAAGGCTGCCGCCTGGATGGCAGAAGTCAACTTGCATGTCGATCAGCAGCAGATGGACGCGGCGCACGTCCTGGCTGGACGGCGGCAGGCCAGCCGCAGCAGCCTCCTCGGCAATGCGGGCCGTGTTAGGGTAGAACAATGTGCCGACGCGCTGTGGATCGTAAGAAGACGGGTATGGGAACATAGCAAACTCCTGTGGTGCAGAGATGCCACCTTTGGCAAAGTTAGCATCTCGCAGCCGCTTGTGTAACTGTTCAGGTGCCGGGCATTTGTAGGCGATTTGCGACCTAGGTTGGCTTCGCAGACACGTTTGCAAACCGGAATCCAAATGCCCGGCACCTAGGGCTGAGTAGTTACCCGATGTTAACATGATTGGTCTGATGCATGAGAACAACGATCCATCTACCAGATGGTTTATGGCAGGAAGCCAAAGCCTATGGGCTGAGCTCTGGCAAGCCGTTGATCGCAGTGATCGAAAACGCGTTGCCCGAGTCGCTTGCTTGCCAGCAAAGGGATAGGTCGCCTAGGTCACACGTACGGCTGACAACGGTATTCGGCCAGAGCTTCCGGCCGGGCGTCGATCTGGACGACTCTGCCGCCCTCTCGGAGCTTATGCAGGCTAACAGTGATCCTGCCTGATGTCAACGTGTTGGTGTACGCGCATCGGGCAGATGCGCCCAACCATGCGGCTTGCCATGGTTGCTTAGCAGGTGGGATCTGCGGCGACGAATGGTTGAGCGCTCGCATGCCCAGGGGGAGACCTCACATCCGGCAGGTGGCCCGTCTCACGGCCCTCGCTGACCTCATTGTCAGCCAACTGTAAGCCTGGACAAGAACTTGCCAGCCGGCCTAAGCTGTGCTAGGATGCTGCCCATGTCCAAGGCTCCCATCGCACCCATGTCGCCGCGGCTGGCGCTCTTTGGCTTAACCTTTGTCTTGCTCGGTGTGCTTACCCTGGCGTTGTTGACCTCCCCTGCGCTGGCCCAGTCCAGCCAACCGCCAAACCCTGTTCACCTGGAGCCCGCTGCGCTCGATGAGCTCTATGGGCTGGGCGGCGCGCCCGAGTTGGTCAACCGCCGCTGGGAGCTCCTGCGCCCGGCCATAATCACCTACACGATCCAGCCCGGCGACAACGACTACGCCATTGCCCGCCGCTTTGGGCTGGACATCGACACGTTGCGCTTTTCTAACGAGTGGATGCGGCGCAACCCCGATCTGATCCACCCCGGCAAAGAGTTGGTCATTTTGCCGCTCAAGGGCGCTTATCACACGGTCAAGGAGGGCGACACGCTGGAGAGCATCGCCCAGCGCTACGGCGTGCCTGTGGCCGACATCGTCCAGTTCCCCCTGAATGGGGTCAACGCCGCCGGACTGCTGCGCCCCGGGCAAAAGCTGGTCATCCCCAACGGCCGGCTGGACTACGCCGAGCGCATCCTGGCTCCTGGCCCGGCGCGCGGTTACGCTTTGGCCTGGCCCCTGCGCGGCGAAATCACCCAAGGCTACCACCGCGGGCACCTGGCTGTTGACATCGCCTCAGTCTACGGCGCCAAGGTCTACGCCAGCCGCGGCGGCCGCGTCACCTACGCCCGCTTCTCGCCCGACGGCTGGTTGGGCTTCCGTGTGATCATCGCCCATGACAACGGCCTGCGCACCGCCTACAGCCACTTGAGCGGCATCTTGGTCGAGGAAGGCCAGGTGGTGTCCCGCGGCGAGGTCATCGGCCAGCTCGGCAGCACCGGCAACTCCACCGGGCCGCATGTCCACTTCGAGGCCTGGCAGGGCAAGTCGAAGGTCAACCCGCTGGAGCTGATGCCGGCCTCCCCCGCCCAGTAACACGTTCAAGCGCCTGGCACTTGCGATCGATTCGAGGCCTAGGTCGGCTTCATAGGTTCCCAGTGCCCGGCGCCTATGACCGAGTAGCTAATCCCACCATCACCATCATTCAGGAGGAAACAATGAGCAAGAAAGCACCGATGCAGGTGGTTGCGGCGCTCTTCCCGTACGAGGAAGGCGCCACGACCGCGCTGGAGGTAATCGAACAGGCCAAGCTCAAAAAAGCCTTGGGCGACAAGGCCGTGATCAGCATGGATTACCATGGCAAGGTCACCATCAAGGAGACAGGCGACATGGGCGGCGGCAAGGGCGCCGTCATCGGTGGCGCACTGGGCTTGCTGCTGCCGGGTATTGGCACGGTGATCGGGGCGGCTGGCGGCGCACTGGTTGGCGGGCTGGCTGCCAAGCTGCACGACGCCGGTTTTCCTGATGACCAGCTCAAGGCGCTGGGCGACCAGCTTCAGCCTAACTCCTCCCTGCTTCTGGCAGTGGTCGAGGATGAGCATATCGAGGCGGTGGAGGCCAAACTGCGCTCTATCAACGGCAAGGTCATCACCGAAGGGCTGACCCAGGATGCCATCGACCAGCTTTCTTTGGCCGATCTGGCAACTGCGGGCGCCACGCGCGCGGCCGTGTTGCCCACCACCGCTGATGAGAAGGTGGAGGAAGCGCCGCCGGCAGCGGGCCAAGGCTTTGCACCAGTAGGCGAAGACGCATTGCGCTAACATAGGCCGTCCTGTGTCCCTAGCGCCAGACTGGCGCGGTGGCATGCATCTGTCCACAATGCTGCCAGCCACCAGCACAGTTCCCTGCTGTTGGAGGAGGACGAGTATGACAGCTCTCAAGAACAAACCGTGGTGGTTCACCCTGGTTCTGAGCGCGCTGGCCCTGGCCATGGGCCTGGCGTTGCTGCTGCAGCCCGCCATGGCCCAGGCGCTGGCCGGGCTGTTAGCCGCCGTGTACTTGGCCATCGCCGGTTTGCTGCACACATTGCTCGCCCTGCCCAATCGTGGCAGCCGGTCCCTACTGCCTCTCGTGCGCGGCCTGGTTGGGCTGGGGTTCGGCGTGGGCATCTTTCTGCTGGCCCTGCTCAGCGTGATCACGCCCGCTACTGGCTACGTGCTCCTGGCCATCGGACTGATTATCTTCGGCGGGCTGGGCCTGTTCCTGCAGTTCTACCCGCCGGGAGCCAAACCCTTCAAGTGGGGGCCGGTGGTCGTTAACGCCGCCTTGCTGATCTGGGGCGTCCTGATCCTGCTCACCGGTGCGGCATCGACCGGACGCGCCACGGCAGGCGGCTGGATGCTGCTGATCGTTGGCATCGCCGGCCTGGTTTGGGGTCTGCTAACGCGCAATAGCACCGCGGCCGAGACCCCTTAACCGTTTTCAGTAGGAATTGCAAAGCCCTAGCAACTGTGCTAAACTATCGTTGGCGCTGTGGTTTGGAGTTGCGCCGTAGTGTCGTGGTATGTCGCCTGCAACTCAACTGTCAATTATCTTTCGTTGCAGTCCAGAAAGGAGACTCCTATGGCCGCCGAAGCATTTGCCGCCCCTAAACCGATCAAGTGGTGGTTCCCACTGGTTCAGGGCATCCTGTCCATCGTCGTTGGTCTGCTCTTTTTGATGAGGCCGGTGGCGACGTCTAAGACCGCAGTAGCGGTCCTGGGCCTTTACTGGCTCATCCTCGGCATCCTTGACCTAATTGGCTTGTTCCGTGACCGCACGGCTTGGGGCTGGAAGCTCTTCACGGGCATCATCGGCATCCTGGCCGGCGGTTTCATCGTCAGCAACTTCTTCGGTAGTGACGTCACCAGTCTGGACCGGCTGCTGGTTACGGGTACCGTAGCCACCGCTTTTGCCTGGGTCATCGGCTTTTTGGGTGTCTTCTATGGCATCATCATGCTGATTCAGGCGTTTCGCGGGGCCGGTTGGGGCGCCGGCATTCTGGGTGTGTTGACGATCATCTTTGGCATCATCATCCTGGCCAACCCCGTCGTCACAGCCCTCGGCTTGCCCTTGGTGATCGGCATCTGGCTGATCGTCGGCGGCATCTTTCTGATGGTGGCCGCTTTCCGGTTGCGCAGCGCCTAGCGGGCCACCGGCAACACGTCAGCCTATCCATGGAGAGAGTTGCCCACAAGGCAGCTCTTTCTTTTTTTCTCGTAACTATTCAGGTGCCGGGCACTTGCGACCGGTTTACAGCTTGAGCCGGCTCTGCAGACGCCCTGGCCAGCGCAGCCTTAAGTGCCCG
>DAOUBX010000052.1:0-17644 GCA_034432445.1 Anaerolineales bacterium | reverse complement strand
GTAACTACTCAGCCATAGGTGCCGGGCATTTGGATTCTAGTTTGCAAACGTGTCTGCGAAGCCAACCTAGGTCGCAAATCGCCTACAAATGCCCGGCACCTGAACAGTTACTCTTCGTAAACGAAAAGAGGGGGCAAAGATCGTCGTTCTGAGCGGAGGAATTGAGAACGGTGTGTTTGAAACCCACCGGGTTCGCGCGTGTTACGCGCCGGGCGCTTGCGGGCGCACGCGCAGCACGCGCTCGCCAGAGACGACCACCATGCCCGGCCGTCCTCCCGCTGCGCGGCGCACCCGCCGTCGCTCGGTCACAATCACATCGACCCAGTTCTCGGCGCGTCCTGCGGAGAAATAGGCCGCCAAGCCGGCCGCCTGCTGCAGACTGGCTTCGCTCACGGGTTGGCCGCCATTGCGGATCACCACATGCGCTCCCGGCCAGCCGCGCGCGTGCAGCCAGAGATCGTTGGGCCGGGCCAGGTCGAAGGTCACCTGGTCGTTCTGCCGGCTGTTGCGACCCACCAGAACGGTAAATCCCTCGGCCGTCGTGAAACGACGAGGCTCGCTGATCCTGACCGCAGCGGCCGGCTGGCGCGCCGGCGGCCGGGCATAGCCGCTTGCGACCAGCGCCGCAGCCACGGCGTCGATCTCGTTACGGTCGGCTGCCAAGGCCAGGTCCACCGCCAACTGTTCCAAGTAGGCGAGCTCGGCGTCGACATCGTTCAGCCGCTGGGCGGCCAACTCGCCGGCACGGCGGGCCTTGCGATAGCGCTTGAAGTAGGCCGCAGCGTTGTCGGCCGGCGAAAGAGCCGGATTCAGCGCGATGGTGTCGCCGCCCGCCTCGGTCGGCAGCCGCAGCTCGGCCTGACGCGGCGTGATCTGCGAGGCATAGGCCAAAATCCACTCGCCGGCCGCGCGCAGGGCCTCGACCTCGGCTGCCGGGCGCAGCTCGCCGGCAATTGCGGCGCGGCGGCGCTGTAGCTTTGCCTGCGCGCGCGCCAAGCGATCGGCGACCTGCTGGCGGGCGGCTGCGTAAGGGTCGCCGAACGTGCGACCAGCATGGGCAAAGTAGCTTTCGATGGCCGCGCTGATGCTTGCCATCGGCTGCAACCGCACGGCGTCGGCGCCGCTGCGGTGCCACAACGGATAGGGCGCGAAGGCTAGCGGCCGGCCGGCAGCGTCGACCGCGAGGCACGGCTGCCACCGACCCTCCTCCAACTGCGTGACAAGGGACATGAGGGCCTCGAAGACCGCCAAGGCCGAAGTTTGGCCCACTCGGGCTTGCGCATCTCCGGCGGCGCGCCAGATCACCTCGCGCGCCAAGAGGGGGCTCACACCTGCCAACTCCTGCACCAGCGCGCGCCACGCCGGCGTTTTGGCATCGTGCTGCTCCCATATCTGGCTCAACTGACCGGCGGTCAACTCATCAGGTGGGCGACCGTTCAGCGCGGGCGGCGGGGCATAGAGCTGGCCGGGGAGGCTGACGCGGGCGCCGGACGTTGCGGCATCTGCCGGTCTGAGCCGGTGCACACAGTCCATGATGCGCCAATGACCGGCCAACCAATCCGGCGCTGCATCGCTGTCCACTTCATCGGTCGGCCGCAGGAGGAGCAGGTTGGCCCAGCGTCCAATCAGCTCAGCTACCAGCAGGCTCGTCCCCAATTCGGGCTGTTCGCAACGCAGAACGACGATGCGCTCCCACGGCGGCTGGGTGATGTGCGTCAGCGCGGCCCCGCGCACGAACTTACGCAGAAGCTGTAAGAGCGGCGAAGGCGTATCAACCCCGCGCCGCGGTTTGTCGTCGATCAAGTGGAGCCGCGGCGCCTGGGGGAAGACCGAGATCAGCAGGTAGCGGCGCTGCTGGGCCGCGTACACTTCCAGGGCCAAGCTTTCGTCATCCACCTGCAACACCTGCTGCACGCGGCCGGGCACGATGGTCTGGCGCAGTTCGTCCACCACTGCGGCGGTAGTCCAGGCGTCGAAGGTCATCGGCGACTAGTCCAGCAAGGCCAAGAGCTCGGCCAGGTCGGCGAGGGAGGTGGTGTTGCGCATGCGCAAACGCGAGAGCTCGAAGAGCTTGTCGCTGCTGTGCCAACCCCCTGGCGGGTGGTGATGCCGCCCCAGTAATGATCGGAGGCGAAGAGCGCAATGACCTGGCCGTTGTAGATACCGGAGGGATAGGCTACAGAGCGGGGCCGGCGGCCCAGCGCGCTTTCGATCATCCCGCGACAGCCAAGCACCTGCCAGACCAGGCGGTCATAGTTGATCTGGGTCAGGTCCTCGTACACGCGGGCGTGGCATTTGCTGTCCATGCTCGCGGCCTGCAGACCGATCAGCCGGGCGAAGAGCGAGAAGAGAGGCGCTCGCAGCATGGCAGCGACGGCGTTTTTCAAGCCGCAACGGGGACAGCGCTCTCGGCGCCGACTCCGCGTAATGTCAACACAGCAGCCAGACCGGCCAGATAAACGGCAATGGCGATGAGCATCACGGCGGCGAACCCAACCGACTGCGCCAACATTACGGTGAGAATCGACCCCAACACCGAGGCGCAGCCGTTGACGCCCCAGGCCCAGGGCACCAGCGGGGCGTTGGCGCGGTTGACCAAGCGGATGCCCAGCGGGAAGGGCATGCCCATCAGCAGACCCAGCGGCGCCAACAGCAACACCGAGAACACGATGCGCGCCGGCAACGACCAGCCCAGACCGGCGCGAAAGAGGGGGGGCAGCAGGAGGATGTAGCACAGGGCCAGCACGGCCAGGGCGGGAATCACCAGCCGCATGCCCCGCCGCGGGTCGACGTCCGGCGGCACCAGCTTGTTCGACAGGAAGCTGCCGATGCCGCTGAAGGTCAACAGGGCAAAGAGCACGACCGCCAGGGCGAAGGTAGGGTAGCCCAGGAAGAGCACAAAGCGCTGCAAGAGGCCGATCTCGATGAAGATGAAGCCGATGCCCAACGCTGCAAAGTAGATCAAAAAGCGGCGCGTGCCCTTGGTGCTCAGACCATCGCGGCGGAAACGCCACAGCGGCCACAGGATCAGCGCCGACGAGAGCAAAGTGGCTTGCAGCAGCAGAATAGTCAGCGTCAGCTTGCCGCTACGGAAGGTGCCGAAGTTCGTCCAGCCGTAGTACTCGAAGAAGAAGGGCCGATCATCGCTGGTGGGTGTCACATCCAGGGGATAGGTGGCGTAGAAATCGGCCTTGTTCGGCGTCCGGAAGAAGTCGACGAAGGGATTGCCGGCCTGGTCCAGCATGTCCGGCGCGTAGAGGACAGAGAAATACAGTGGCTCAGCAGCCGCGCGCAGCTGCGCGATCTCCTCCGGTGTAAAGGGCGACTTCTTCATGATCATGGTCGAGGTGTCGCCGGCGCGCACCACGATGAAGTGCTGGGCCGGATCGGCGGCGCCCCGCTTGACAAGCGCGGCCGTCCCAATGGTCACCAGACGTAACGCCTGACCAGGCGGCTCGAAGTACCAGCGACCGATCGCTACCATGCCAGCCGGGCTCAAGTGGTCCAGGTAGTCGAGGAACGCGTCCTCGGTGTAAAGGTAGTTCTCGGTCAGGCTATAGGCGCCCGCTGAGGCCGCAGCCCAGGTGTCCACCTGCGAAAACTGGATCACGTCGTAGACATCGCGCGCGCGGGCGACGAAGTTCCGCCCCTCTGCCACATGCACGTCGACGTTGGGGAGGTCGGTGTACAGGCCGCCGCTGAACTCGCGATACTGGTTGCGCATGATGTCCACGATACGCGGGTTGATCTCGGCAGCGGTAATCTGCCGCGCGCCGTTGTACCAGGGCGTCAACACGTCCACCCCGCCACCCGGCCCGATGATCAGCACGTTAGGCTTGTCTTGCAGGCGATAAACCAGGCTGCTGGGCAGGGCGTTGACCCACGCCAGCTCTTCGGGGTGATCTGGGCCTTGCCACCGATTGATGGCAGTCATGGCGGCGGCATCGATGGTGATGAATTTTTGCTCCGGCAGCGGGCCATCGTAGGCGCCACTCAAGCCCCAAGCCTGGCCTTTCATGCCGGGCTGCCACATGACGTCGATGCGGCTGAAGGGTGTCCAGCCGGTGTATTCGAGCTGCATGTCAGGAAAGTTTACCTTGTCCTGGGCGATGTGGAGGGGCTTACTGGGTGGAATGTAGAGGGTGTAAAGCCGATCGGCGCGCGGCAGGACAATGATCAGCAGCGCCAAGGCGTAGAGCGCCAGCAACCAGGTCCACCGCGCGGCGCGGGCCGGCGCGGCAGCAGCGGACGCGGCATCGGCGACACGCACCTGGCTGCGCCGCGCGCTGAAGGCCAGGGCCGCCAGGGCAGCACCGACGCTGGCCAGCACAACCACTCCCTGGCCGGGCAAGGTGGACAGCGCCAGCACCGCCACCAGGCAGCCCAGCCCTGCGCCCAACAGGTCGGCGAAGTAGAGCGAGCCGATTTCTCTGGCGTAGGCCGACAGCGCTGTGCCCAGCGTCAGGCCGGCAAAGAAGAAGGGCACCACGATCAAGGTGTAGTAGAGCAGCAAGTACAGCACCAGCTCGACCGTGGCTGCGCCGGGGTTGGTCGTCTCAGGCAGCAATGGCTTCAGCGGGTCGAGGGGAATGCGCACCATGATGGCAAAAGTCACCAGGATGCTCAGGCTGAAGAGCAGCGCATTGCGGGCCAGCTTAGCGTAGATGTCGCCGGTCAAGGCCCCACGGCGAACAGCCAGAAAGGAGCCGCTGGCGCCAAAACCCAGCAGCGCCGTCGAGATGATCATGAAGCCGAATTGATACCACAGGGAGACGCTGAAGACGCGCGTCAAAGCGATTTCCAGCACCAAGGCGCTTAGCGCGGTGAGCAGGACGCCCAGATAGAGGAGAGGGTTTCGTCGTAGAGTCACGTGTTGCTCCGTGGGTTACGGTGATCACAACAAAACGACGGTGGCTTCGTGGAAGTGAAGCACACCGCCAGGTGCTTGCAGCCCGGCCAGTATAGAAGAGGTTGTGCGTCTTGTCAACTCAGGCTGCGCACAAGCACCGGCACGCGGCGGCCCACGCGGCGAAAGCCGGCAGCTTCATAGAGCTGCAAGGCCGGCCGATTGCTGTCCTGGGTGTTGATGATCGCCAGGCGAGCCTCGTGCGCCTGACAGTAGGTTAGGGCTGCGTTGAGCAGGGCGCGGCCGATGCCGCGGCGCTGCGCTTCGGGGTGCACGGCCAGGCGGATGATCTGTCCCTCCGCGCCCACCACGTCGGCGCACGCATAGCCGGCCAGTTGGCCGCCGCTCTCGGCCACTGTGAAAAAGCCGGAGGTCACCATGTACTCGATCAACTCGCCGCTGGCCAGCTGATAGGGTGGTTCGAACGCAGCCTCGTCCAGGACCGCCAGCGCCGGCAGGTCGGCAGCGGTGACGGGACGCATGGTCGCAGCCGGCATGAGCAGGTTGGAGAGGGGACGGGCAGGGCGCTCAAGAGTGACGATCCAGTCGACGCGCTGGAACTGGAAGCGCAGCAGCAGAGGCGGTAGCCATAGCGCCGTGCCATACACCGCCAGTTGCTTCACGCCGCGGCGACTGAGCTGCGTGAACAACGTCTCTAGCAGGACAGCCAGCGTCTCGTCGGCGCGCCAGCCGTCGGCGACGATCGCCCCGCGTAGAAAGGCCCAGGAGGAGCGGCCCAGCGTAGCGCACACCATACCTCGTATCTGGTCGTCAACCACCGCAACAAGGCAATCGCCCGTGGACAACAGACGCGGCAGGTCCTCAGCGCCAAAAGCCGCGAAGCTGCGCCTGGCGTTGTACATCAAATGCAATAGATGGTTTTTGTCCCTGGTTGTCGCCTTGTGGACTGCTAGCTCGGTTGGCACGACGCGGCTCCTATGCGCAGTATGCCACAGGCCGCGGCCCGCGTCAAAGCGGGACGTCCGGCCGCTGCGCAAACCTCCTTGACACGCGCCAGGGAAAATGGTACAAATGCAAGTAGAGAAAGGACCACACCATGACCAATATCCGCGCGCACGTGATTGTCAGCGGCCATGTGCAAGGGGTCTTCTACCGCGATACAACCCAGCGCCAGGCTAACGCCAACGGCGTCACAGGGTGGGTGCGCAACTTGCCCGATGGCCGCGTCGAGGCGGTTTTCGAGGGCGAGGAGCAGGCGGTGCGCCGCCTGATCGACTGGTGCTGGCGCGGCCCGCCTCATGCCTACGTGACCGATGTGGAGGTCACGATCGAGCCCTACAGCGGCGCGTTCAGCGGTTTCAGCGTGCGTTGGTAAAAGGGGCCGGGCGGCCGGGAGCCATGAAGCACGATGTCCATCTTCGACCGTATTCTGCGCTACTCAGCGCCGGCAGACATGGATTTTGACCAGCAACGTCAGTGGATGGTCGAGCATCAGCTGCGCGAATGGGGCATCAGCGATCGGCGGGTGCTGGACGTCATGGGGCAGGTGCCGCGCGAGCGTTTCGTGCCGGAAGACCAGCGCGAGGCCGCCTATTACGACGGCGCGCTGCCCATCGGCGAGGGACAGACCATTTCGCAGCCCTACGTGGTGGCGCACATGACGGAGATGCTGCGCCTGCAGGGCAACGAGAAGGTGCTGGAAGTGGGCACTGGCTCGGGCTATCAGGCGGCTGTGTTAGCATACCTAGCGCGCGAGGTGCACACGGTGGAGCGCATTGCAAAGCTGGCCGCGCGCGCCCGCGCCGTGCTGGACGAGCTCGGCATCACCAATGTCTACGTCCATGTTGGCGATGGCAGCCAGGGCTGGCCGGAAGCTGCGCCCTACGACGCCATCTTGGTGGCATGTGCCAGCCCCCAGGTGCCCCCGCCCCTGGTCGAGCAACTGGCCGACGGCGGCCGGATGGTGATTCCGGTCGGCCCGCGCGGTTTGCAAGAGCTGGTTTTGGTCCGCAAAACAGGCAACAAGGTCACCCAAGAAAACCTAGCGCCTGTCGCCTTTGTGCCCATGGTGGGCGAATATGGCTGGTGAGTCCTCCCGGAGGCAGACTATGAACGAGCACTTGATCGGTCGCGTCAGCCATTACTTCACAGGCCTCGGCGTCGCCGGCGTGGCTTTGATCGACACGCTGAGGGTCGGCGACATCGTGCGCATCCACGGCAAGCACACCGATTTCGTCCAGCGGGCCACGTCGATCCAGTTCAACCACCAAGCGGTGAACGAGGCCCAAGCGGGGCAAGAAGTAGGGTTGCTGGTCGATTTTCGCGCTCGGGTGGGCGACAAGGTCTACCGGCTGAGCGGTCCTGATGCTGAGGCGCTGGTGTTGCACGCCGACGTGGACCAGCGCAGCCTTGAGCTCGAGCACTAGCCGTCCCAACGCATGACAATAATGTGCTCGCGGAAGAAGAGGCGGACCACTGCGCCGCCGAGCAGCGCTTTCAAACGCAGCGGCAGCGGGGCTTGCCAGACAGGGATGCGCCGGAAGCCGCAGCGCTCGTAGTAGGGCTCGCGCGCTGCCACGCACTCCAGGTGTACCGGCGGCTGCTGGTCGGCGAGGCACGCACGAATAAGATCCAGGCCGATTCCCTGCCCGCGCGCGTGGGGAAACACCACCAGGCTACCGAGCTCGCGAACGTTGCGGTAACGGCGCACCTGGCAAAAGCCTACCATCTGACCGGCGGCATCTTCGGCGATGCGAAAGTTGCGCCAGTCCAGCCCGGTGGGGTCCAGCCCCTCCCGGCGCACGTGGCGCTTGATAGTTTTGCTGTCGGCGGCCGTGGCAGGACGGATGGTGGTCATTCCACGGCCCACTGCACCAACTTGAGATCGGCGTCGTAGGTGAATTTCATGGCGATCGGTCCCGGGGAATTGCCCACGACAAAGGGATAGAAGATGGCGTCCGCCTGAGGGATGGGCAGCTGCAGCACCTGATCGACAGGTATCCAGGCCAGGTCCCCCTCGGCACCCGCGGTGATCTCGCCGGTGAACTGGCGCACCAGGTAGATGAACATCAGCCATTGCCAATCGGGCAAAGGAGAAACCTCAGTGGCAATGATGCGCAACTCGGGACGGCCGAGCGCGACCAGCCCGGTCTCTTCGCGCAGCTCGCGCACGGCGCACTCGGCCGGCGACTCGTGCAGCTCGATCTTGCCGCCTGGGGCCGTCCACTGCCCCAGGTTCGGTTCCTTGCGCCGATGCATCATCAGCACTTGGCCATCGCGCAGAGCGTAGACAAGGGTAGTCAGTTTACGTGCCATAGGTTGCGTAACAAGTCAGGCGTGATGATGCGTGATCGCCGGTCTGCGACTTACCCGCCGCTCTGTGGGCGCGCGGTTGCCGGGGGCAGGATTGGTCGGCGATCAACGATCAAAGCGATAAATCACACCGACATCGTAGTCAGAAACATAGAGCGCACCGGCGGAGTCTTCGGCCAGGCCTAACGGTCGCCGCAGGCCGCTGATGAACTCGTGGATGTAGCTGTGATAGCCTGCGGCATCGGAGACGATCTCCACGCGCACCAGGCGGGGAGACGTGGGGCCGGGCGCAAGCGCAGGCGCGCCGGGCTGGCCGCTGTAGACCACGATCAGATCGTTGGCGTGTTCGGCGAACTGGCGGCCGCTGTAGAAAAGCACGTCGCTGGCGCCAACGCCGACGGGAAACTCCACCATGGGACCGATGGTGCCAAGGGCGGCCGCAGCTTGACCGGGGTCAGACGGCCACCCGTAGTCGCCGCCGCCCAGCAGCAGGTTCAGCTCATCCGGCACAGCAGGCGCGGGCGGCCAGCCGATGCTGCTGTCAACCGAGTAAATCGCGCCCGATGGGCTGAAAGCCAGACCAAAGGGGGTGCGCATGCCGAAAGCAAACAGCTCCGCGGCCACCGGGGTATCCGGCGTCAGCAACGCCTCAGCAGGCAAGCGCCAGATCGACCCTGGCTGTGGTTCGGCGTCGATGGTGGCAGGCCAGGGCGGCCCCTGCACCAGGTAGATGAAGCCGTCCACGCCCAGGGCCAAATCGTTGATCACGAAGGCGGTCACGCCGGGCAGGTTCAGCGCCAAGGGGCGCGGGGCCGCTTGGCCGGGGGACCAGATGGACAGGCCGTTTTGACCACCGATCAGCAGCGCCGGCGGCGCGGCCGGCGACTCCAACCACAGCAGCGCCGTGGGTTGGCTCAGCCCGTCGGCAAGGACCATGCGCTGTTCCATCAGGCCGTCGCCATCGCCGTCGGCCAATCGCCACACCTGGCCGGCGCCGGTCGACGAGCCGTGAACGGCCACATACAGCGCGCTGTCCGGCCCGAAGGCCAGGCCGGCGGGCCGCTCCAGGTCTGCCGCGACGCGACTCACTGCCACACCGGGCGGCACAACCAACCCGTAGCCGTTAGGCAGCGGCGTGGGCGCCGCCGCCGGCAACGACTGTAGCCAGGCGTGCATTTGTGCAATGCGGCTATCTGGCAGCTCGGCCACACTGTAGGGCCGCATGCCTTGGCGTCCCTCACGCACCACGGCCCGAAAGGCCGTAGCGTCCAGTGCAGTGCCTCGCAACGCCGGTGCAGCGTCGCCTTCGGCCAGCGCGCCGTGACACGATTGGCAGTCGGCCAGCGCCCATGGCTCCGCAACTGCCAGCAGCGGGGACAACGACGGCGCAGGCGAGGACGTGGCGACGGGCGTTACCGTCGGGATAGAGACGTCAAAGGCCGGCGCGGGCGCAGGTTGCACGAGCGGCTGGCAACCGGCCGCTGTCAGCGCGGCGATCAGCGAGCACGCGCATATCCATCGTCGGCATAAGGTGCGCAGCTGGGAGCGGTGGGCGTCAGACATATGCACCCTAGTTGAGGCCAAAATACCCTTCACCTTGCGCCCACTGCATCGTATAAAGCTTGTAGTAACGGCCACCGCGCGCCAGCAGCTCGGCGTGCGTGCCCTGTTCCACGATGCGGCCTTTGTCCATCACGATGATCTGGTCGGCGTCGACGATCGTACTCAAGCGGTGGGCGATAACAAAGCTGGTGCGAGGGCTGCCGGTCGGGCCGTTGCGCGCCAGCAGCCGATCCAGGCCTTGCTCGATCAACTTCTCGGTGGCCGTGTCCACACTGCTAGTAGCCTCGTCCAAAATCAACAGGCGCGGGTTGGCCAGCAAGGCGCGCGCAAACGAGATCAGCTGCCGCTGACCGGCGCTGAGGTTGACGCCGTTTTCGCCGACCTCGGTCGCGTAGCCGTTGGGCAGCCGGCGGATGAACTCATCAGCCCCAACGGCCTGTGCGGCGGCCACCACCTCAGCATCCGTTGCATCTAGCCGGCCGTAGCGAATGTTGTCGGCGATGGTGCCTGTGAACAAGAAGGTATCTTGCAGCACGATGCCGAGCTGAGAGCGCAGACTGGCCTGGGTGACCTGGCGCACGTCGTAGCCGTCGATGCGCACGGCGCCGCCGGTGACGTCGAAGAAGCGCGCCAGCAGACGCACGACGGTGGACTTGCCGGCGCCGGTCTCGCCGACCAAGGCAATGCGTTGGCCCGGCGCTGTGCGCAGCGTCACGTGGCGGAGCACCGGCTCGTTGTCCTTGTACTCGAAACTAACATCGTCGAATTCCACGCTACCCGAAACAGGGGGTAGCGCCACGGCTTCGGGCGCATCCTGTAAGTCAGGTTGCGTATCGAGCAAGGAGAACAACCGCTCGGAGGCGGCCATAGTGGCCTGAAAGGTGTTGTAGCGCTGAGCTAGGTCGCGCACAGGATCGAAGAAACGCTCTACGTAGAGCACGAAGGCCACCAGCGTGCCGGCCGTCAGCGCATCGCCCATCACGAGCCAGCCGCCCACGCCTACCACCAGCGCCGTGGCCAGGGAGCCGATGAAGTCGACGCCGGGGAAAAAGATCGCCGTGAGCCGCGCTGCGTCCACGTTGGCATCGAAATAGGCGCGGTTGAGATCGTCGAAATAGCGGAAGTTCTGCTGCTCCCGCACGAAGCTCTTGGTCACCCGAATGCCCGATATCGACTCGTTCAGATAGCCGTTGATCAAAGACAGCCGCCGCCGCGTGGCGCGATAGGCCTCGCGTACGCGCACTCGCCAATAGTTCGTGAGCAAGATCATCAACGGCATGACGGCAAAGGTGACCAGGGTCAAGCGCCAGTTCAGGCTGAGCATAGCCACCAGGATACCGACCAGCAAGAAAACCGAGCGGGTCAAGCCGGTGATGGTCCAGGTAATGAACTCCTGCATCACCCCAACATCGCTGATCAGCCGGCTCATCAGCCGGCCCACACTGGTGTTGTTGTGAAAATTGAGCGACAGGCTGTGCAAGTGGCGAAACAGGGCGCTGCGCACGTCGGCCACCACCTGGGTGCCCACATAAGCCATCAAACTGATGCGATAGCGGTTGGTGAGCCACTCGATGAGCGCGGTGGCAAGGAAGATCAGAGACCACTGGCGCAGGCGCACGGCATCGCCGGCGCGGATGCCCTCATCGATGGCCTTGCCGATGATCCAGGGGCCGCCCACGCTCATGGACGAGGAGATGACCATGAAGATCACGGCAGCCATGATCTTGCGACCATACGGACGATTGAAGTCGATCAGTCGCCGCACCAGACGACCGTCGTAGGCTTTCCCGAGCACGTCGTCCTCTTGGGCGGCGTCGTCTCTGCCCAGCGCGTCGTCACGCTTCTGAGCCAGCTCCCTCTCGCCAGGCAGGAGGCCCAACGCTTCTCGCAGCGAGACGCGGCGCGTGTTGTCATGTCCGTTACGCTCCGTCATGGCTGCAACTCCGGCCTCAGCTGCCCCTGCAAGACCAGGAACTCCTCCTGGTCGCGCAGTTGCAGATCGTAAATCTGGCGATACAGCCCCGGCTGCGCTAACAGGCTGGCATGCGTACCGCGCTGGACGATCCGACCGTGGTCGAGCACTAAAATCTGGTCAGCGTGCTTGAGCGTCAACAGCCGTTGGGCGATGACGAAGGTGGTCCGTCCGACCATCAGAGTCTGCAGCGCCTGCTGGATCACGTGCTCTGTCTCGGTGTCCACGCTGCTGGTTGAGTCGTCCAGGATCAAGATGCGGGGGTCGTAAAGCAAGGCGCGGGCGATCGCAATGCGCTGCTTTTGGCCGCCGCTCAACGTCACCCCGCGTTCGCCGACGCGCGTGTCATAGCCGTCCGGGAAGCTCATGATGAACTCGTGCGCCCTGGCAGCCTGGGCCGCAGCGACAATCTCCTCCAAGGTGGCAGCGGGTCGGCCATAGGCGATGTTCTCGGCGATCGTCGCGCTGAACAGGAACGGCTCCTGCAAGACGATGCCGATGTGGCGGCGCAGGCTGTCCAAAGTCAAGTCGCGCACGTCGTAGCCGTCCACCCGCACGACGCCGTCCGTCGGATCGTAAAAGCGCGGAATCAAGTTAATGATCGAGCTCTTGCCAGAGCCGGTTGGCCCCATGAGCGCCACAGTCTGCCCCGGCCGGGCCACAAAGCTCACGTCGTGTAGCACACGCTGATCGCCCTGATAGCCAAAGCACACACCAGCGAATTCCACCTCACCGCGCACGGTTGTCAGCTCAATTGCGTCCGGCTTTTCTTCGATGGCGCTGGGTGTGTCCATGATCTCGAACACGCGGCTGGCGCTGGCGTCGGCGGTGGCGGCCATGTTGACCAGAAAGCCCAGCCGCTGCGCCGGCATGTTCAGCATCAGCACGTAAGAGATCATGGCAAACAACGTGCCCACAGTGATGGCGCCGGAGAGCGCCAACGGCCCACCGAACCACAGCAACAGGAAGTTGCTGGCCGCAATCAGGAAGGTGAAAAAGGGCCAGTTGTTGCCCCACACGCGGATCAACCGTTCACGCAGGTTGAACCAGACGGTGTTCTCCTTGTCGAACTTCTGAAACTCGTAGGGCTCGCGCGCAAACGCCTTGACCACCCGAATGCCGGTCATGCTCTCCTGCATGGTCGTCGAGAGCACGCCCATCTGATCTTGCACGCGCCGAGACAGGGGACGCACCAACGCGCCGAAGCGCAGCGTGGCGAAGATCAACACCGGAAACGGCAGCAGGGCCAGCAACGCCAGCCGGACATCCTGTAGTAACATCGCCACAACCACACCGACCAGCAGCAGCACGGTCGCCAGCAAATCCATCAAGCCCACGCCAACGAAGCGCTCGGTCTCGGTGATGTCTCCGGTCGCGCGACTCATCAGGTCACCCGTGTGCGCCTGGTCGTGAAAGGCAAAGGGCAGATCCTGCACACTGCGGTAGAAATCGTTGCGCAGGTCGTAGGCCACACGAAAGGTCAGCCACTCGCCGAAGAAGCGCTGGCCAAAGGCCGCAGCCCCGCGCAAAACAGCAATCCCCAGGATCAGACCGGCAGCCACAAACAACGCTCGTGCCTGGCCGGTCGCCAGCCCTTGGTCGATGGCGTTGGCGATCACGCGCGGGATGAACAAGTTGAGCAGGGTGGCAAACAGCATCGAGGCATAAGCCAACGCCACCTGCGGCGCATACGGCCGCAGGTAACCCAGCAAACGCCAATAGATGCCCAAACGTCGCATTCGACGACCTCCGGCACGGAGCAAAGAAAACAGCGACGGGCATGACACCCCTCGCTGAACAGAACTGTTCGACGTCGGCTCCTCGCCCACGACGTTGCGCTGTTTAGGCCTGACATCAGCCACAGCGCATGCGAGCCTAGGTGTCCGACATCCACAGCGCACCGGTAGCGCACCGATTGCAGTCTAGCACAGAATCCGTGGCCGGTCAAAGGTGTTGCAGGAGACCTGATGACCGCGGTGGGGGTGCATCTCAGTTTCGGGGCCCAAAACCCTTGGGGTCTTGGGCCAACAGCTCGTGACAGCCACGCGCTGAGAGACCCAAGGGATTTGCCCCAGCATCAACCACACACACCGCGCTGCGCCGTACTTGCGTTCAGCGCGCTATCTGACATATACTGCAAAGGCCGGGCCTTTGTCATGCCTTCAGTCCCAGAGTGGCCATTACACCCATCTGGAGAAGCGTTTTGTTTGTCGTCATCACCGTCATCGTTGTGTTGCTCTTGGCCAATGCGTTCTATGTGGCGGCCGAGTTTGCCACACTCAGCGCCCGTCGCGCGCGCCTGGCGCAGATGGCCGAAGACGGCAATCGCTTGGCCCAACTCATTCTACCGATCGTTGAGAACCCCGACCGACTCGACACTTACATCGCTGCCTGCCAACTGGGCATCACCCTCTCCAGCCTGATCCTGGGCTTCTACGCCCAAGCCGCCTTGAGTCCGGTGGTCGCCCCCTGGCTGCAACAACTGGGGGGATTGGCGCCGCTAGCCGCCACCTCGCTGGCCGCAACGGTCGTCTTGCTGGTTCTGACCGGCACACAGGTGATCGTCGGGGAGCTGGTGCCCAAGAACATCGGGGTGCAATATCCGGAGCGGCTGGCGCTGCTGACCGCCGTGCCCATGCGCTGGTCGATGGTGCTTTTCCGCCCGCTGATCTGGCTCTTCAACGGCAGTGGCCGGCTGGTGTTGCGCGGCCTGGGCGTGCAGCCCGTCCGTGAGCACGTGCATACCCATTCGCCGGAAGAGATCGCCATGCTGGTGGAAGAGAGCGGCGTCGGCGGCCTGCTGGACACGCAGGAGCGGCGCCTGATCGAGAACACCCTGTGGATGCGCCAGACCACCGTGCGCCAGCTCATGGTGCCGCGCACGCGCGTGTTGGCTGCAGCAGTCTCCCAACCGTGCGATGAGCTCTTCACTTTGCTGGCCAACTCTCCCTTCTCGCGGCTGCCCCTGTACGAGGGCTCCATCGACAACGTGGTGGGGATCGTGCACTTGAAAGACTTGCTCTGCTTGCAGCAGTGCGCCGGGACGGGCAGCGCCGAGCCACCGATGACCGCTGTCGGCGACGTGCGCCAGGTGATGAACCCGCCGCTGTTTGTGCCCGAAGCCATGGCGGCCGGCGAGGCGTTCGCCCTTCTGCAGCGCAAGCGCAACCACGTAGCCATCGTGTTGGACGAGTACGGCGGCACAGCCGGCATCATCACCCTGGAGGACCTGATCGAAGAGATCTTTGGCGAGGTGCAAGACGAGTTCGACCAGGAGCTGCCGCCCTACCGTGGGCTGCCCGGCAATCGCGTGCTGGTGCGCTGGGATTGGCTGGTGGAGGACCTCAACGACCTGCTGGACCTCAACCTGCCGAGTGAACAGGCGGACACCATCGGCGGCCTGGTGCTCAGCGAGCTCGGGCGGGCGCCGCAAGTTGGGGACATGGTGCAGATCGGCGACCTGCTGTTGCGCGTCGAGCGGGTGGACGGCAAAGCCGTCTCGGCGGTTAGCTTGCCGGCAACACCGGACCAAGTCGAACGGCTGCGGGAGGCGACGGCATGAGTGAGTACGTGCTACCGCTGGCCGTCATTGGTCTGCTCATCCTGCTGAACGGCCTGTTCGTGGCAGCCGAGTTTGCCATCGTGGCGGCGCCGCGCACCCGTGTGGCGCAAGCGATGGAGGCCGGCTCGCGGCCTGCCAGCTATGTGCTCGCCATCCTCAACGACACCAAACGCCAAAACCTGTATCTGGCCACGGCGCAGATCGGTATCACGGTGGCCAGCCTGGGGTTGGGCATGTACGGCGAGCACACGGTAGCCGAGTGGTTGCTGCATCCCCTGCAGCAGATCAGCTGGCTGGCAGGCTGGTCGGAGACCCTGGCTCACACCATAGCCACGGTGTTGGCCATCGGCCTGCTGACCTACCTGCACGTGGTGTTGGGCGAGATGGTGCCCAAGTCGCTGGCGATCCAGCACGCCGAAAGCACCGTACTGCGTGTGGCGCCGGCCATGCGGCTGATTCAGAAGCTCTTCTGGCCGGTGGTTTTTCTGCTCAACAGCATCGGCAACGGTCTTGTGCGGCTGATGGGCATCCCACCGGCCGACATCCGCACGCGGCTCTTCTCGGCGCAAGAGCTGGAGTTTCTGGTCGAGGAGAGCACCGAGGGCGGTCTGATCGAGCCGGAGGAGCAGCTTTTCATCGAGAACATCTTCGACCTGCGCGAGCGCAGCGTCAGCCAGGTGATGACCCCGCGCAACCAGATCTCCGGCATCGCCGTTACGGCCGGCGAGGCCGAGGTGCTGGCCCATGTATGCGCCGGCCATCACACGCGCTATCCGGTCTACGAAGAGGACTTGGACGAGATCGTAGGCATCCTCCACGCCAAAACCCTGGCGCGCCAGCAAGCGCGACGGGCGACGCAGCCCTTCGACCTGCGCCAGTTGCTGCGGCCCACGCTCTATGTGCCGGAGTCGCTGCCGCTCGACGAGATGCTGGCCCGTTTTCGTCGCGAGCGCGTGCAGATGGCCATCGTCGTCGACGAGTACGGCGGCACGGCCGGCCTGGTCACGCTGGAGGATGTCATCGAGGAAGTGGTGGGCGAGATCCTGGATGAGTTCGACGAGGAACTGCCACCGCTGGAAGAGATCCAGCCGGGCCTCGTGCGCGTGCGGGGAGACCTTCTGGTGGAGGAGATCAACCAGCTCTACGACCTGGAACTGAAGCATCCGGAAGCTGACACCGTGGGCGGTCTGGTTATGTCGCTGCTGGGCCGCGTCGCTCAGGCCGGCGACGTGGTCGAGAGCCAGGGCGTGACCTTCGAGGTCGAAACCGTGCGCGGGCTGGCCGTGCAAACGGTCCTAGTACGGCTGCCGCTCGAGCCTGAAGCCGGCGACTAAGGGGAGGCGACCATCGCCCGTTCATGCTTACCATAGCCAACCCGGCCTACCTACGCTTCGATCAGTACAAGAACGCGGCCAACCTCAACATCCGCATCGAGCTACACCGTCGCTTCAGCGTCAACCGCTATGGCTGGCAACGCTGGGTGTTCGACCAGTTCGACCTGCCGCCGCAAGCGCGCCTGCTGGAGCTGGGCTGCGGGCCGGCCGATCTGTGGCGGGAGAACCGGCATCGCCTGCCCGCGGGCTGGCAGCTCATCTTATCCGACCTGTCGCCGGGCATGATAGAGCAGGCGCAAGCGGCGCTGACTGCCGCCGGCCTGACACCCCTCCCCCGCTGTGAGGTCATCGACGCCCAGGCCATCCCCTACCCTGAAGCGACCTTCGACGCGGTCATCGCCAACCACATGCTCTACCACGTGCCTGACCGGCCCAAGGCGCTGGCCGAGATGCGCCGCGTGCTGCGGCCCGGCGGCCGGCTGTACGCCGCCACGGTCGGCGCGGGGCATCTGGCCGAGCTGCGCCGCTTGATCGAGGCCGCCGTTGGCCGCAGCCTCCCCCCGGACCCGGCGGTGGAGGCCTTTAGCCTGGAGAACGGGCCGACGCAGCTAGCACCCTGGTTCGCCGCGGTCGAGCGTCGCGACTATCCCGACGCCCTAGTCATCAGCGAGCCTGAGCCGTTGATCGCCTACATCCTGTCCGCCCGCGCCTGGTTTGGCCTGGACGACGAAGCAGAGTTGGCGCCGATTGCGCAGATGGTGCGCCAACGTCTCAAGGCCGACGGGGTGATCTACCTCAGTAAGTCGTCTGGTCTACTCGTGGGAGAGGCGCGTTAACGCGAGTTGGGGCAGATCCTCGCCGGCGCAACCTTTCTGCCCCGCTGCGCGCCCAAACTTTCTGCCGCCTGTCGTTTAACTGGATAGAACGAGTAAACCAACTCGAGGTGTAACTACTCAGCCATAGGTGCCGGGCATTTGGATTCTAACCTGAAAATCGCTCGGGCCGGTCTCCGACCGTGCCCGCCGCGCTTTCAT
>DAOUBX010000051.1:0-33919 GCA_034432445.1 Anaerolineales bacterium | reverse complement strand
CTGACAGCACGAAGCGGCCACAGCCGCTGGGAACACGCTCCGCCAGGCCCTGAGGGGCCTTCGTACTGTCAGCCAGGGATTTCCAATCCTGGGTTAGGGGCACTTAAGGCTGCGCTGGCCAGGGCGTCTGCAGAGCCGGCTCAAGCTGTAAACCGGTCGCAAGTGCCCGGCACCTGAATAGTCACGACCGAAGAAGATAAACAGCGCCACGAGTAACCCCAGCCCCAACTGACTGCCTCGCAATAGCGCCCAGCCCAACGTGCCCAAGATCAGACCGGCGTAGATGGCATGGACGCAGCCACCCATGCGCGCTCTGCGCCGCGGTTGGACAACGCCGTAACTCTGGCGCTATAATCCGGCTTGACGGCGCTGACACCATCTTTTCGACACGCCTGCCATCGGACCGCTGTGCTCACCCCTTGTGGGCAGTGCGCTGGCCTTTCCCACTGCTCGAGCGAGAGATTTGCGCTTGTGAAGCATCTATCCCGGCTGTATCGTCTTGGCCTCATCTTTGGCTTGCTTGGGGGAGCGGCGGCTTGCACTCAACCGCAGGCCACCCCTACCCCACCGTTGCCCCCCACCATCTCGCCTGCGCCGACGGCAACGGCAACGGCCGTAGCGCGTGTGCAGCTGGCCGCTGCGACAGCCGCCATCGTTGCAACAACTACGATCAGTCCTACCACCGTGGTTGTGGCGGCCTCATCCGAGGCAGCGGCAACACCTACGCTCACGCCCACCCGCACGGGGACGACAACTGCGCCGGCCCCCGCCCTCTCGCCGACGGCAGCGCTCACGGCGACTACAACCACTGCGGCCATGGCGCTGGTCACGGCGCCAACCCTCAACGTGCGCAGCGGGCCGGGAACGGCTTACGCCATCGTGGGCCAAGCAGCGGCCGGCGAAGCCTATCCGATCCTGGCCCGCAACGCGGCCGGCGATTGGTGGCAGATTGACCTGGGCGGCCTGCAGGGCTGGGTCAGCGGCGCTCTTGTGCGCGTCCTAGGGGATGCGCAGCAGGTGGCGACTGCTCCGGAAGCGCCGACACCCATCGGCGCCCGCGCGCCCGCCGTGCGCGTCAGCATGTCTACGATCACCATCCCAACGTATCCCTACGCCGCTTTTGCTCAGCCGGCCACCAACCCTGACTACAACTGGCCCTATCGGCGCTTCGACCGCGCGGCCTACGAGGCCAGCAATCCACAGCCGACGCCACAGACCTATCAAATGGTCGTGCTCGAGAACGAATATCTGCGCATCACAGTGTTGCCGGAGCTGGGCGGTCGCATCTACCAGGTGATCTTCAAGCCGACGGGACACAACGAGCTCTATCAGAACCCTGTGCTCAAGCCCTCGCCCTGGGGACCGCCGGAGCAAGGAGGCTGGCTGGCTGCCGGCGGCATCGAGTGGGGCCTGCCCGTCGAAGAGCACGGCTACGCCTGGGGCGACAAGTGGGGCTACATCATCCTGCCCTTCAGCGCCGAGCGCGCCGGCGTGACCGTCTTCATGCCCGACGAGGGTCACCTGCGCGCCGAGGTGGACATCATTCTGCGCGCCGGCGAAGCTGCCTTCACCGTGCAACCGCGCATCGTCAATCCTACCGACCAGGCTGTGGCCTACAAGTTCTGGCTGAACGCCATGCTGGCCCCCGGTCTCGCCAACAGCGTCGGGCCGGAGCTGCGCTTCCTCTTGCCTACCGACGCGGTGACTGTGCACAGCCGCGGGGACGCCGGCCTTCCCGCCGAGCAGCAGGCGATGAGCTGGCCGATCTACAACGGCGTGGACTACAGCCGGCTGGGCAACTGGCAACGCTGGCTGGGCGTCTTCGAGCGCCCGGCTGCGCACGGCCCTTACGCCGGGGTCTACGACACGGCAGCCGACGAGGGACTGATGCGCGTCTATCCGCCGGCGGCCACGCGCGGCAGCAAGGCCTTTGCCATGGGCTGGGCCGACCCTATCCCGGCCGGCAACTATACCGATGATGGCAGCGCCTACGCTGAACTGCACGGCGGGGTGGCGCCCACGTTTTGGGACCAAGCCACCTTGTCGGCCGGCGGCACGTATACCTGGCAAGAAACGTGGTTTCCCGTGGCCGGCATCGGCGGCGTGAGCTATGCCGACGGCAGCGGTGCTGTGTACCTGGCGCCGACGGCCACCGGGCTGGAGACCGCTGTTTTCACTGTGCGGCCCACAGCCGGCCGTGTGCTGCTGACCGTGAACGGCCAGACTGTGCTGGATGAGCCCGCGACCGTTGACCCGGCCCAGCCGTGGCGGCGGATCGTGCCGACCGCCAGCCTGCCGGCCGGCGGCCAGGTCCGCTTGGTCTTGTTCGACGCAGCCGGAACTCCTGTGCTAGACTACGCCCAGTCGCTGCGCTAGCGCCGCGAGGCAATCAATCGGGCGTCGTAACTACTCAGGTGCCGGGCACTTGCAGCCTACGTATAGACCAAATTGGCCGGGCAAACTATTGTTGCAGGCGCAGATTCAAGTGCCCGGCACCTATGGCTGAGTAGTTACCGGGCGTCTTGAATGCCAGGCTCTGGCGACCGGTTTACAGCCTAAGCTGGCTCTCGACACCTTCGCCCACACAGACTCAAGGGCGTCGCACCCAAGGCTGAACAGTTGCCCTTGCCCTAGATCGTCACCTTCCATGTCTGACCGAACACCCTCATCCCTCCTGCGTCGCTGGCGAGACCTCACCTGGCGCGGCCCGTCCCTGCGCTGGCTGGTGGTCTTTGCCTTCGTGCTGGTCGGCGGTCTAACCGCTCTGTTGGTTGCCGGCTTGCTGGGCGTGAATCAAGGTCTGGCTGAACGCCAGGCTGCCACGCGCGCCCGCATCGAGCAACACTACAACAACGGGCTGGTGCACCTGCAGGCTGGCCGTACCGAGCTGGCAGCGGTCGAGTTCCAACACGTGCTGCAGCTGGACCCGCAGAATGCAGCTGCGCGCGCCCAGTTGGACCTTCTGTTGACGCCAGAGCCAACGGCCACAGCCGCGCCGGCCGACGTGGCACAGCCGATCCTTGTCCCACCTGACAGCAGCCCGGCTACCCCCACCACGTCACCGCAGGCCATGCTCTTCGCTCAGGCGCAACAGGCGGTTGACCGAGGCGAGTTCACCCTGGGCGTCGCATTGCTGGAGGAATTGGTGCAGCTCGATCCGGAGTACCGCAAGCCGGATGTGGACAGCTTGCGCTTCACCCTTCACTACGAGCGAGGGCTCAAGCTCGTCCAGGAGGGCAGCGTGGAACAAGCGTTGCGCGCGTTCGATGAGGCGCTGGCCCTGCGACCGGATGATCCGAACGCTAATCAGCAGCGCGACCTGGCAGCCCTGTACGCCGATGCTTTGGGCGCCTGGCGCATCGACTGGGATCGGTCAGTGCGGCTGCTACAGACGATCTACGAGCGACGGCCCGACTACCTAGACGTGGCAGAACGGTTGGTCACGGCGCAGATCAAGTGGGGCGACGCCTTGGGCAGGGAAGGGCAATGGTGCCAGGCCGCCGATCACTACGCCATTGCGCTCAAGTCGAGCAACGACCAAGCCTTGCAGGACAGCTACCGACAGGCAGCCGAGTTCTGTCTGCAACCGCCGACACCCACACCTGATCTGACAGCCACTGCGCCGATCAGCGGCGTCGTTGAAGGGCCAGGGGCGAGTGCGGCCGGCGGCCTGGGGCGGCTTGCATTCGCTGCCTATTCCACCGAGTTCAACCGTTGGTCGATCTACCAGCTGGACTTGGGTCAGAGCACACCGGCGCGTGTGTTGGTCGAGAACGGATCGCAGCCGGCGCTTTCCCCGGTCACCGGCGAGCTTGCCCTGCGCTCCGAGCGCGGCGATCTGACCGGCTTGGGCGTCATGGCGCTGGGCGAGGGCAGCTGGCGGCGGGTGACTACGTTCGCCGAAGACGGCCGTCCACGCTGGTCGCCTGACGGCCAACAGATCGTGTTCGACTCCAACCGCGAAGGAGACCGGCTGTGGCGCATCTACCGCATGTGGTCCGGCGGCGGCGATCTCGTGAGCCTGGGCTTTGGCCGCTGGCCGGTTTGGTCGCGCCAGGGCAAAACCGTCGCCTATCAGGGCTGTGACGAGGCAGGCAACCGCTGCGGCCTATGGCTGATGGCACCCGATGGCACCAATCGACGGCCGGTGACGGATGTGCCGGGCGATACGATGCCGGCATGGTCGCCCGATGGCAGTCGTCTGGTCTTCGCGTCGGCCGAGCGCAGCGGCAACTGGGATCTGTATCTGGTCAATGTGCAAAGCGGCGGCGTCACACCCGTGGTTGCCGGCAGCGCCATCGAGGTGCATCCGGTGTGGGCGCCAAGCGGCGCCCAAGTGGCATTCTTGAGCAACCAGGAGGGGGCGTGGGCCATCTACGTCGTCGACTTAGCCAGCGGCCGGCAAAGCAAGATCGTCGCGTTGCCCGGCGCGCTGCCCGACTGGTACGAGGCACAGATCAGTTGGGAACGCTGAGTTTGACGCCAGTATGCGGATAAGGTACAATGCAAGAGCCTCGGGGCGTAGCGCAGGTGGTAGCGCGCATGGTTTGGGACCATGAGGTCGAAGGTTCAAGTCCTTTCGCCCCGACCTGTGCGGGCGTAGCTCAATGGTAGAGCCCCAGCCTTCCAAGCTGGTCGTGAGGGTTCGATTCCCTTCGCCCGCTCTCTAGAGAACCGCAACTAACTACGTAAACTGGGCCAGTCTTCAAGACTGGCCCAGTTTAGGCAGCAGACCAAGCACTCGGGGCCCCTAGCTCAGCGGTTAGAGCGGCCGGCTCATAACCGGTTGGTCCTCGGTTCGAATCCGGGGGGGCCCACTTGCACAGGCTCCAGCACCCGGCTGGGGCCGTTGTTTTCAGCCAATCGCCAAACCTGGTGCGGAGGAACGATGAAAGTTGCCGATATCATGACCCGCAAGGTGATCAGCGTCCGCCCCGACACGCGGGTGGGCCAGATCGCCCGCATCTTTCGCGAACACAGCCTCAGCGGCCTGCCGGTGGTCACCGAGGACGGTGAGCTGGTGGGCATCGTCACCGAGCTGGACATGGTGAAGCGCCACGCCCGGCCGCAAATGCCCGATTTCCTGCCGCTGTTGGGCGTCTACGTGCCCCTGCGCACCAAGGAGTACCGCGAAAGCCTGCGCCGCATCACCGGCGTGGTGGCGCAGGACATCATGACCACACCGGTGAACACCATCAGTCCCGACGCCACCATTGAAGACGCGGCCACCCTGATGGTCAGCAACCGCTCCAACCCGCTGCCGGTTGTGGATGAGAACGGCAAGATGGTCGGCATCATCTCGCGCACCGACCTCCTGCGCGTGTTCGAAGAGCTCGAATTGCAGCTAGAGCAAGAGCAAGCGGAAGGCGCAGAGGCGACCGAGCCGGTCAGCTGAACAGGCGATTCTCCAAGACCTGGCTGGGTGTGACGCCGTCCAACTGCAAATACCAGAACGCGGCGTCTAGCAGCGCCTCTTGCGGGATCATGCCCACCAGCTCACTGCGCGCCACCATCACCCCGTAGCGCGCGGCCTCGCGGCGGATCATCTCCACCGCCACGTGAATAGGGGTGCGCCGAAAATCGGTCAGGTTCATGGAGACCTGCGCCTGACCTTCCACCAGCAGGCCGAGGGCCTTGACGAAGCGCAACCCCCCGCTGGAATGGCGCACCGTCTTGGCGATCTTCTTGGCGATCTCGACATCCCCGGTGGCCAGGTAGACGTTGAAGGCGATCAGAAAAGCCCGTGCGCCGACCGCTGTCGCGCCGGCCGGCCCCATGCGCCGCGGCCCGAAGTCCGGCTCGTGGGCCGGGTCGGTCGCGATCAGCTCGCGGATGCCCTCGAACTCGCCCCGGCGCACGTCGGCCAGGTTTTGTCGCTCCGGCCGCGTGGCTGCCTCTTCGTACAGAAACACCGGAATCGCCAGCTCCTCACCCAAGCGCTGGCCCAAGCGTCGCGCCAATTGCACGCAGTCGGCCATCGTTACCCCGCGAATCGGCACGAACGGGATAACGTCTGTAGCGCCCATGCGTGGGTGCGCGCCGCGGTGGACGTTGAGGTCGATGAGCTCAGCGGCTTGCCGTGCGCCCTGAAACGCGGCTTCGAGCACGGACTCTGGCTCGCCCACAAAGGTCACGACCGTGCGGTTGTGATCGGCGTCGGTTTGAATGTCCAGAACGCGTGCGCCGGGCACGCCGGCGATGGCCGCCACAATGGCGTCTATCACCTCTGGACGGCGACCCTCACTGAAATTCGGAACACACTCCACGATTTGCTGCATGGTTGCCCTTCTTTCTCTCTAGCGACTGCATGAGCCACAACATGCCTACTGCACCAAAGAAAGCTTCTGAATCCGCCGTCGAAATGACGCAGATCGTCCTACCAGAACACGCCAACGCCCTAGGCACGGTGTTCGGCGGGCAGGTCGCGGCCTGGATCGACATCTGCGCCGGCGTGGCAGCCATGCGCCACGCCCGCAACATCGTCGTCACCGCCTCCATGGACGACCTGCACTTCATGGCGCCGGCCCATGTCGGCGAGGTGATGATCCTCAAAGGTCACGTCAATCGCGCCTTTGGCACATCCTTGGAGGTGGGTGTGCGGGTAGAGGCGGAAAACCCGCTCACGGGCGAGCGGCGCCACACAGCCACGGCCTATCTCACCTTCGTGGCTCTGGACAGTACGGGCAACCGTGTGCCCGTGCCGCCGCTGGTGCCAGAGAGCGAGGACGAGAAGCGGCGCTACCACCAGGCTGAGCAGCGCCGCCGTTGGCGGCTTGAACGCCGTGCCTTGCGGCGCAAAAACGAAGACGACGGGGAGTAGAGGCCGCTGCGGATAAGCTTAGGCGTAGGCAGCTAGCAGCTCGGCAGGGATGGCGTTGGCGCGGCAGATGCGTTCGTAGACGGCCGCACTGGGTCGCGGTCGACGAGCTTGCGTTGCCGGGTCCAACTCCACCAGCCCAAAGCGCAGCTGCCAGCCCTCGCTCCACTCGAAGTTGTCCACCAAGGTCCAGTGGAAATAGCCGCGCACGTCGGCGCCGGCAGCCAGGGCGCGGTGCGTTTCGGCGAGGTGGCGCACGATGAAGCGCGGCCGCACGCGGTCGGCCCGGTCGGCAACGCCGTTTTCCGTGATGTAGATCGGTTTGCCGTAGGCGGCCAGGCGGCGCAGCGCACGGCTCATGCCTTCCGGATAGACCTCACCCATGAAGCCATCGGCGCCAGGGTCGAAATGCTCGGCGCTCGGCTCAAGAGGGACCAGTTGCCAAGCGATGAACTCGTTGCGGCCGCCGGGTGCATAGCGGACTTTGATGCGGCTGTAATAGTTCAAGCCAAGAAAGTCAACGCTGTCCATCAGGGATGCATGAGCCTGCCCGGTTCCGTAGGGTGGGCTGATGCGACCGGTGGTCTGAGCGCGCAGCTTCCAGCCATTGAACAGCCAATCGAGCACATCGGCGCCTAAGCGATCACCGGCGCGCGCGGCGTCGGCAGGATCGAAGTGGATGATGTGGTTGGCAATACCCACGCGGGCGTCGCTGCGCCGGCGATGGATGGCGTGATAGGCTTCGCCGTGGCCCAGCAGCAGGTGGCGCGCGGCGCGCAAAGCGTTTGCCAGGCCCTTGTGACCCGGCGGCCGCGTGCCGTCCAAGAAGCCATCGCGCACGTACACCATCGGCTCGTTGATGGTCACCCACAGCGTCACCAGGTCACCCAGGGCGTCGACCACCAGATCGACAAAGCGGCGGAAGAAGGCTGGCGCACGCGGGCTCAGCCAGCCGCCGCGGCGCACGAACCACAGGGGGTCGCTGAAATGGTGTAGCGTGAGCAACGGCTCGATGCCCCGCTCGCGCAGACCTCTCAGCATCTGGCGATAGCGACCGAGCGCAGCATCGTCGATCACGCCCTCGTCTGGCTCGATGCGGCTCCACTCCACGCCCAGCCGCAAGGCGTTGTGGCCCATGCTGAGCGCGAGGTTGAAGTCGGCCTCGGCGTTGGCCCACCAGTTGCAGCCAACGCCGGAGCGGTCGCCGTTGCGAATAGCGCCGGGCCGCTGTTCCCAAGCCCACCAGCTGCTCTGGCAAAAACTGCCCTCGTTCTGCACGGGCGCAGTGGCCGTACCCCACAGGAAGCCAAGGGGAAAGGTCAGATCAGCCATGGCTACCTCCGTCGAGAGAGTGTCTGAGAAGTCCACAACGCAGATTGCAGACGGCAAAGCCGGCCAGCAACGCAGCCCCAGGGGGTTAATCAGCGCCGGTGGTCTCGTACTTCTGCAGGGCCACGCCGGCCTGAGCGAGAAAAGCCACCGAGTTAGCGTCCGGGTAATGCCCGGCATAGACGACACGCACGATGCCGGCGTTGATGATCATCTTGGCGCAGGTCAAGCACGGCTGATGCGTCACGTAGATCGTGCTACCTTTTACACTGACGCCGTGCAACGCAGCCTGTAAGATGGCGTTTTGCTCGGCGTGTAGCGTCCGCACACAATGGCCGTCGACCATCAAGTGTCCCACATCGTCGCAGTGGGGCAGGCCCGCCGGCGAACCGTTGTAGCCCGTGGTTAAGATGCGCCGATCCTTGACGATGATCGCGCCCACGCGCGCCCGATCGCAGGTGCTGCGTTTCGCCACCTGAAAGGTGATGCCCATGAAGTAGGTGTCCCAGGAGGGGCGTTTGTGCTCAGGTTCGGTCATGGGGCACGTCCTGCACAGAGGGTGCGGTGCGAGCAATGCCTTGGGCGCTGTGAGGGGATCGACCATACCCTGGTCGCACAGCCGGGCGGTCGCAAGCAGTTGCGGCGCGTCGGCGCCGGCAAAACACTGCTCAAGCAATCACCTCGACTTCCCCCAGAAAGCGATCAGGATGATCAAGCCGGTGTGCCCTAGCAATCGGGAGTGTTTGCGCTGTGACACGTGGTTGGAGCTGCATCAAACACTCCCAATGCCATGGCGCTAAGCGTCCGAGGCTCGCAGCGCTGCTCATGGGCATTCATAAGGTTTGCGCCAACGCCGGGCGCCCGGCGCTGTGTCGAGAAACGCATCACGACCACAGGTCAGCCGGTGCCAAATTGCCGGTCGCCCGCGTCACCAAGGCCGGGCACGATGTAGCCGATGTCGTTCAAGCGCTCATCGACGGCCGCCACGTGGATCGGCACGTCAGGATGGCGACTGGACAATGTTGCAATGCCCTCAGGCGCGGCGATAATGCCCACGAACTTGATACGTTGCGCTCCCCAGCGCTTGAGCACGTCCACGGTCGCTGAGGCCGATCCACCGGTTGCCAACATCGGATCGAGGATCAAACATACTTGAACGGTGGGCGCCACCGGCAACTTGTTGTAGTACTCTACGGGGCGCAAGGTACGCTCATCGCGATACAGGCCGATGTGCCACACCTCGGCTGAGGGCATCATCTCCCAAATGCCTTCGACCATGCCCAAGCCGGCGCGCAAGATCGGCACCAGCCCGATGTTCTCGTGCAGCGTGTGACCATGAGCAACTCCCATCGGCGTCTCGACGGTTGTCGGCGTTACAGCTAGGTCTTGCGTGGCTTCGTAGGCCAGCAAAATGGCGATCTCCCGCACCAGCTCGCGGAACTTCTTGGGCTCGGTGCGCTTGTCGCGCAACAGAGTGAGCTTGTGCAGGATCAGCGGGTGGTTAGAAACGCGAACGTCAGCCACGCTCGGCCCTCCATTGGAAATCACGCGCATTGGGTCAACCGGCCTCGTGCGTAGACAGCCGCCACCCACGTGTCAGGTGGTCAAAATTCTCGCTGGCGCAAAGCGGATTTGCGCGCCAAACGCTCTACTTCGCGCTGGCAGTCCAAGCACAATGTGGCGTCTGGGCGAACCTCCAAACGCGCCGGGTCGATCTGCTTGCCGCAGCGTTCGCAAACGCCATACAGGCCCTTGTCCATGGCGCGTAGGGCGGCCTGGATCGACTCGAGCTTGCGCTCCAACGTGATGAGCAACGCCAAGTTTTTCTCGCGCTCGGCTAGATCTGGGTCGCCCTCATCGGCATCAGGATCTACTTCGCTTTGCAACCACTCACGCACGTGGGCAATGTCGTCGAGGATTGCTTGTTCTTCCTTCTCCAATTGGGCGCGGTCAGCATGAATGGGCAGTTTCCGACTTGTGCTTGCCATCCCTACATCCTTTCCTTGGGAACCTGCATAGTTCCAGTGAAACTTGGTGCTATCTTATACCACGACTCGCTGTGAGTGTCAATGACTACATTGCCTGAAAAGACCGCATGGGCTATAATCGACTGCATCTAGCAGACTATCCCCTTTGCCTCAGGAGTTGCTCGCCAACATGGAGCTGCAGACTAAACGCTGGATTGTTGCGCCGGTCGTCCCGGCTCACCATCTGGCGCGCTTTGCGCATGTTGCGCCCCTGATCATTCAGTTGCTCTATAACCGGGGCATCAGCGAGCCGGCGGCTGTGGAGGCTTTTCTCAGCGGTGAGGCTCGTCTGGACAACCCCTACCGGATCAAAGGCATGAACGAGGCCGTGGCCCGCATCCGCCGCGCCATTCGCACCGGCGAACGGATTGCGGTGTATGGCGACTTCGACGCCGACGGCGTGACCGCCACCGCCTTGTTGGTGCAGACGCTCAGTGCGCTCGGCGCGCTGGTGCGCCCCTATATCCCGCACCGCGTGGACGAGGGCTATGGCCTGAACAACAGCGCCCTGGCTGAGCTGGCGCGCGAAGGGCGCACGCTGGTAATCACGGTGGATTGCGGCGTGCGCTCGGTGGAGGAGGTGGTCTTTGCCAACCGACTGGGGCTGGAAATGATCGTCACTGACCACCACTCGATCGGCGCAGTGTTGCCGCCGGCCTTGGCGGTCATCAATCCCAAACGCCCGGATTGTCCGTATCCCTTCGACGGGCTGGCCGGCGTCGGGTTGGCCTATAAGCTGGCGCAGGCCCTGCTGCGCTCCCATCAGCAGGTGGCCATCCGCCCCGACGTCAGCACGGACCTGCGCGAGGAAGACCTGCTCGATCTGGTAGCCCTGGGGACGGTGGCCGACCTGGCGCCGTTGCTCGACGAGAACCGCGCGCTGGTGCAACGCGGGCTGGCCAAGCTAAACCAACCGCAGCGACCGGGGTTGCAGGCGTTGGTGAGCCAGGCGGGCCTGACGCCGGGCTCGATCACGGCGACAAACATCGGTTTTGCCCTGGGACCGCGTCTGAACGCGGCCGGCCGGTTGGACAGCGCCATGCTCAGCTACGAGCTCTTGCAGACAGCCGATGTGTTCAAGGCAGCCAACCTGGCACAGCAGCTTGACCGCTTGAACGCCAAGCGCCAACAGTTGACCGCCGAGGCAGTGGCTGTGGCGCAGTCGCAGATCGAGGCGGAGGAAGGCGACCGTTATCTACACATGGCAGCCAGCGTCGATTTTCTATCGGGCATCGTGGGGCTGGTGGCCGGCCGGCTGGTGGAACTCTACTACCGACCAGCCTTCGTCGTAGAACTGGGCGAACGGCACAGCCGCGGCAGTGCGCGCAGCATTCCCGACTTCGACGTGACCGAAGCGTTGGATCGTTGCGCCAAGATGGGGTTGTTGGTCCGCCACGGTGGGCATGCGGCCGCGGCCGGTTTTACGGTGGAAACAGCGAAGTTACCGATGCTGAAGGCGCGTTTACAGGAGATCGCCGCTGCCGAGTTGCAGGACAAGGACTTGCGCCCGGCGCTGTCGATCGACGCCGAAACGCCCCTGGGTGATGTCGATTGGGCCGTGTTTGGCCTGCTGCAGCAGATGGAGCCAACCGGCTACGCCAACCCGCAGCCGCTGTTGATGAGTCGCCGGCTGCGGGTGCGCGACGCCAAGCGCGTTGGCGGCGATGGCGCCCATCTGAAATTGACTGTGAGCGATCCCGGCGCCGGCCCGCGCCAGGAGGTGACCTGGGACGCCATCGCCTTCCGCCAAGGCCACTGGTATGGCCGCCTGCCGCACTACGTCGACCTGGTGTATACGCTGGAGAAGAACGTATGGAACGGTCAGCAGCGCCTACAGCTCAATGTGGCGGATATCCGGCCGGCTACGTAAGCGGACGGGTAGAGGACGGCGTAGGTGAGACCACTGCGCACGAAGAAGGGCGCAGGGCAAAAGGGCTGCGTGGCGCCGGGCGCCTATCACGGCTGAACGGCCCAAGTCGGCGGCAGGGACGCCGTTGCCAGGGAAGACCCGAGTGCCCGCGCCTATGGCTTTTGGAGTTGGCCTATGATGATCCGTGTCGCTAGAATTGGCAGCCGCAACCGGGTTGTGTTGCCGCCTGAGGTGATGGACATCTTGGGCGTCGAGGCAGGCGACGCCGTGTTTTTCCTTGTGCAGGGCGCCAGCGTGCGGCTCAGTCGCAGCCCCGCGACCTTCGGCGAGTATTTGCAGTTGCACGGCGAATCTTTACCGCCGGTGGAAGACAGCGACGACGTCGACCCGCGCCAGATGCGCTTCGGCTGGGTGGAAGCTGGAACAGAACCATGACGAACACGATACCTGAAACCACAAAGCGGCGCTTGTCAGGGCCACTCAAGATCGGGCTGGTTGCCGCAGCCTTGGGCCTCACGCTGGCGATCATCGGCATCGCGCGCGGCAACGTACCGCTCAATCCGCTCAGCATCGGCATGGCCTTGCTGATCTCCGGCGGCAGTTGGGGCCTCGTGGCCTGGGCCGTGGCCACTGCCGCCGCCGATGTGGACGCCGACCTGGCGGAGGCGGAACGGGAGGTGACGGTGACCGGTGATCGGTGATCGGTTGCTGCGCGCTGTTGATCATCGCCGCTGAGCGCTGACTCATCAGCGCGAGTTTCCCGTCGCGGCGCGGCAGGATGCGCCAAAACGGGAGACTCCTTGCCCGTGATGCTGAGGCTCGGCGAAGCGTCCCGACGAAGTTCACAGGTGGACCTTGCTGCTCATGTCCAAACCAACTCTTGCGACGGCCCGTGCCTTTCTACTTGACGGCGACGGCGTCCTGTACCGCGGTAGCCAGCCGCTGCCGGGCGCGCATGCTTTCATCAGCGCGCTGGCGGCCGCCGGCATCCCCTACCTCCTGCTGACCAACAACGCCACCCGCACGCCCGAACAGGTGGCCGAGCAACTAGCACAGCTGGCCATCCCCATCGGCCCACAACAGATTTTCACCTCTGCGCAGGCTACGGCTAGCTGGCTGCGCGGGCGTTATCCTGAGCGCCATCACGTCCTGGCCGTAGGTGAGCGTGGGCTGCGGCAGGCGCTGGCCGAGGCCGGTTTCACCCTGGTCGATGACCACCGCCAGGCGGAGCTGGTTGTGGCCGGCCTCGACCGCACCCTCACCTACGCCAAGCTGGCCGAGGCGACGCTGGCCATCGGCCGCGGCTGCCCGTTTGTCGGCAGCAACCCCGATCGCTCCATCCCCACCGAGCGCGGCATCGAGCCGGGCGCAGGCGCCGTGCTGGCCTTTCTGGAAGCAGCCACCGGCGTCACCCCACCGGTCATCGGCAAGCCCCAGCCAGCTTTCTTTCACCAGGCATTGGCCCGTTTGGGCGTGGACGCGGCCGACGCTGTGATGGTCGGCGACCGTTACGAGACCGATATCCTGGGGGGAGCCCACGCCGGCCTGCGCACCGCCGCCGTGCTGACAGGCATCAGCACCGCCGAGGAGTTCGCCGCCGCCGACCCGCCGCCGACATGGGTGTTTGCGGATCTGACAGAGCTGCTAGCTGCGTGGCAAGTATCTTCTTCTCCTACCGGGCCTGTGGTATAATTCGCAAAACCCATGTGACAGCCACATGGGCGCACCCCTCGCTTATCCCGGCTCCCGCAGCCCTTGCGCGGCTGTAGCCTTCAACGCGTGTCAAGGAGGACACCCCCTATGTTCGATTTCATCACTGACGAACACCGCATGATCCAGCAAGCGGCGCGCGAATTTGCGCAGAAGGAGATCGCACCGATTGCGGCGCATTACGACGAGACCGGCGATTTTCCCCTCGATACCGTGCGCAAGATGGGCGCGCTGGGCTTCATGGGCATCGAGGTGCCGGAGGAATACGGCGGCGCCGGCATGGACACCCTGGCCTATGTGTTGGCGCTGGCGGAGATCAGCAAGGTCTGCGCCAGCCACGGCGTGATCATGTCGGTCAACAACTCGCTCTTCGCCCATGGCCTGGTCAAATACGGCACGGAGGCGCAGAAGCACAAGTACCTGACGCCCGTGGCCAGCGGCCAAAAGATCGGCGCCTATAGCCTGACCGAGCCGATGAGCGGCTCCGACGCCGGCAACATGCGCACGCGGGCCACCTTGAGCGCCGATGGCACGCACTACATCCTCAACGGCCGCAAGTCGTGGGTCACGTCTGCGCCCTATGCCGACACCATCGTGGTCTTCATGATGACGCAGCCGGAAAAGAAGCACAAGGGCGTGACAGCCTTCATCATCGAGACCGACAAGCCTGGCTTCGCGCGCGGCAAGAAGGAGCCCAAGCTCGGCATCCGCGCCAGCGCCACGAGCGAGATCCTCTTCGACAACTACGCGTGTCCCGTGGAAAACCGGCTGGGCGAGGAAGGCGAAGGCTTCAAGATCGCCATGACTGTGCTGGACGCCGGTCGTATCGGCATTGCCGCGCAGGCGCTGGGCATCGCCGAAGCCTGCCTGGAGGCCAGCATCGCCTATTCTCGAGAGCGCGTGGCCTTCGGCCAGCCCATCGGCCAGTTCCAGATGATCCAGCAGAAGCTGGCCGACATGAAGTGCCGCGTGGAGGCCAGCCGGTTGCTGACCTACCAGGCGGCGCTGGCCAAGATGGCCTCGGCCAAGACCGGGCAGCGCTACACCCTGGAGGCCAGCATGGCCAAGCTGTTCGCCAGCGACACGGCCAACTACTGCGCCACCGAGGCTGTGCAGATCCACGGCGGCATGGGCTATAGTCAGGAGCTGCCCCTGGAGCGCTACTTCCGCGACGCCAAGATCACGCAAATCTACGAGGGCACCAACGAAATCCAGCGCATGGTCATCGCCCGCAACCTGACCGGCTTGCACTAGCCAAAGCGGGTACAACACACGAACGCCGGCGACTGACGCTTCGCCTTGCGACAAGGCGTCGGGTCAGTCGCCGGCGTTGTTGGGGACACGTCAGTTTTAGGGCGCGAAGCTCTTCGAGGCTTGGGCCAACGGCTTGTGACAGGCACGCAAGACGTGGATCGACAAGGATGACGGATCGAGGCACTTTCTTGCAGCCAGCCTGTGCACTTCAACTGCCCGCCAGAGGTCACTGTGTTGGCACGGCGTGCCGCCGAGCAGAAGGTCGCTTACTTAGACGATCTGCCGGAGTCGCCGGGCGCGTATGGGTGATGTCCTTCCTGATGACGACCTCATTCGTCCAAGTCTCACAGAGCGACCGAAAATCGGCGGGTGACGCTACCCGCGTGAAGCTCCTATCTGTCACTCCTTGATCACCAACGGTAGAAAGTGGCGATAGCGCACCTCAACCACCGTCATCGTCACCGGCACCACCACCAAGGGAGTGTCGGGATCGTTGCTGGTGATGCAAAGATTGGCGCTGTAATCGTTGGGGGCCAGGCCGGTGGAGTTGAGGTTGACAAGGGGAATCGCCGCCTCGGCCGGCGCCACCGTGCCGCTGATCGGCGTCACCAGCAGCCAAGGCACATCGCCAGGCTGGCTGCACGGCGGCGTGTAGGCGTCGTTCAGCGCCACATCGTCCACGAAGATGTTGGTCACACCCAGGCCGCCCTGCGTCACAGCGTCGAAGCGCAGCACATGCGCAAAACCATCGGCGAACGCGCTGACATCGATCCGCACCTCGCTGTAAACGGGGTAGCCGATGGCGTCAGCGGCGGTCACGCGCCACAACACGGTGTCATCCAAAGACACGGTCATGGTTGCCGGGGTCTGCGCCGTGGGCATCTCCAGCCAGAAGCTGAGCTCAGCCGGCGCTTGGCGCAGCGTGACCGTCTGGCTGACGTGCGCCGTCTCTCTCACACGGGCCACGCCGCCAAACCACAGCCACCATGCGCCGCTGCGGGGACCGGAGCCGACGCCTTGGTTGCAGGAGGGGCCACACAGAGGGGTGCCGAACACGGCAGAAGCCTCACCCCAGAAGGGGTTGGGCGAGCCGGCCTCGAAGCTGCCGTCGCCGATCACATCCTCCAGGGGCATGGCGTTGGGCGCTGCACCCAGCAAGCTGCGCAGCCGGGCAAGCTGCTCCGGACTCGGCGCCTGCGACATGCGCTCCACGCTGCCCGCCCACGCTTCTCTGCTGCGCGTTGCCCTCGGCTCCGTGGCGATCTGCCAAAACAAGGGGGCTGTGCCATCGTTGCGCACCGTCAGCGGCAGGCTGGTCGTCCTGTTAGGCTGCTGGCGGCTTGTCAGCGCGGTCGGGGTCACGTCGATCTGAGCTGTGGGCGCGGCCGGTCGGCAGGATTGCACCACCAGATCGTCGATGACCCAGCCCTCGCTGCTGATCGAAAGGTCGGTGCCCAGCCGAAAACGCAAGCGCACGGTTTGCCCGGCGTAGGCATCCAGCTCCACGACGCTGTTCAGCCAGTCCTGCGGATCGCCACACCACGCATTGCGGCCGGCTAAGGGGTTGTTGTACTGTGCGGAGACTGGACCGTCGTAGGGGTCGGTCAACAGCCCGGTCACAACTTGCGCCCAGGATTGGCCGTCATCCGTGGACACTTCCAACACGGCACCGTCGAAACAGCCGCCACTGCGACTTTCGATGTCCTGGTAGTTCCAGAAAGCCAGCGTCAGCGGCGCTTCGCCGGCCGGCAAGGTAATCGGCGGGGAGACCAGCCATTGGTCGGAGACAATAGCCGGGGCTGCAGCGTAGTAGGCAAAGTCCCCCTGGTGCACACGCCGGCTCGACAGGCTCCACCTGTCCCCCAGGCCGCCGTGCGTCCACCCCGGCGCGCCCGTCTCAAAGTCCTGGCTATACAAGATGTTCGGCTCGAAGCCAGGGCTGCATTGGTCTGGTCCGGCGCGCGTGGTGAAGCGAAAAACCGCCGAGAAAGCTCCTGCGCCGCAGGCGTTGGTAGCCTGCACGCGCCAGTAGTAGGTCGTGTTTGTGGCCAGGTCACCAGCCGGCTGCCACCTGGTGTCATTCACAGCGGAAGCCGTCTGGACGATTTGGGTAAACGCGGCATCGGTCGCCACCTGGATGGCATAGCTGGTAGCGTCGGCAGCCGGCTCCCATGTAAAAGTTGGACGGGTAGAGACAGAGGCCAGGCCGTCAGCCGGGGTCAGCAGCACAGGCGCAGACGGCCGGGCCGCAAACAAGTCCAGTCCTACAGTGCTCGTGTGCGTTACGGTGGGGGTGACGCCGGCGACCGTGATCGTGTAGCGCCCCGGCGCGGCTGCGGCCGTGTTGGCGATGGTTAAGCGGCTGAGGCCGGGCGGCGTGACCGGGTTCCCGCTGAAGCTGGCCGTAGCTCCCGCCGGCGCACCCTGCACGCTCAGCGCCACAGGCGTGACAAAGCCTGCAATTGACTGCACCGCCACGTCGAAATCGGCGTTCTGCGGCGCGCACACGGCCTGGTTGGGGGGGGTGACGCGCAGGCGAAAGTCGGCTACCTCGCCTTGCCCATCCCAGACCAAAGCGCCGCTATTCAGCGGATCCAGCCAGTCGCGCAGCCGCGTCTGTCGTGTGCCGCCGCCGTTCCACGAGACCGCGAAGCGACCGTACCAGTCGGAGAGGTCGTTGCCGCAAGCAGCATAGCCGCCGTGCAGTTGGCCGATGACGCGACCCTCCGGGCTGAACAGGGGCGAACCGGAGGAACCGGGCTCGGTTGTGCCCAGGTCCCAGTCGGTGACGCGCAGGTGTGAGCTGTCGCCCGGCTCGCTCGTGCCCAAAAAAGAGGTGATCGTCAGCGGATCGTTTTCGAAGCTGATGCGCTTCTCCTCGCCGTTGGGATGGTGAATGCCCACCGCGGAGGCAGGGGCTTGCGGTCGCGCGTCCCAACCAGCCCAAAAGGCGTCGGCGTCCGCCGCAACGGGATCGTCCAGCTCTACCAGCGTGAAGTCAGAAGTAGCGTAAGCGGCGCGCCACACGGAGCCGCTGTTGAACTGGTTCAAGACACCATCGCCCGGCCCGCCGCTGGCGGGGCTGCCCGGCGGTCGGCAGGTGCTGTTCTGGTAGTTCCAGTAGACCACCAGCGAGGGCGCGCGCACCTCCGTGACTCCGCAGTGGTAGGCCGTGATGAAGTAGGGCGTCTGGTCCCCGGCGGTGTTGTTCACCAGGTAGCCGGTGCAAAAGATACTGCCGCCCGCGCTGATGGCCGCCACGGCGCGAATCTGGTTGCGCCAGGCGTCTACTTGTGGCAACCCATCGGCAGCCGAGCAGACGACATCGACGTTGCAGGCGCCGGAGAGCGGCGTCTTGCCGAACTCGATAAACCCGTGGTTCACCGAGCCCAGCTCCAGACGCAGTTGCGGCGCATCCTCGGCCGGCAGAGTCACCTCCACCACCACCTCGTCCCCTGGGATGATGGGCGTCCACAGCTGGCCGTGCGCCTCGTTGTCGGCCGCCGTAAAAGGCCCAAGCCCGACAGTTTGATCGGGCGAGTAAAGCAGCAGCTGGCCACCCGGCGGCATGAAGTAAGTGGTGAAGCCCAGGTTGAGCGAGACGGCACCCGGTGATTGGACGCGCAGTCGCCACAGCAGCCTGCCATCGGGCAGCGTCTCCCACGTGCCGCTGTCCGTCGGTGTTAGGCTGACCGGGATCGGCTGCGCAAAGTGGGGAGCCACCCCTGGCCCGGCGCGCTGCATCTCAGCCGCCAACAGAGCAGCGTTGTCCAACGGCGGCATGGTCGCAAGGTCCACCTGGCTCAGCGGCGCAACGCCCTGGGCCCCTGCTGACGGGAATGGCGGCGGAGGCGCGGCATAGGCAGGAGCGGTTAGGACGGTGGCTGTCAAAACGCCAAGCAACAGGGCAAGGACAAAGAGTGTTGTCAACCGAGTGCAACGTAGCATGTGGTTTCCTCCTCGAAGGCCCAACCAAGAGGGTAGAGCTCCCGACCAACCATCTTCACTTGCAATATGCTACCACACTGCTGCTGGTGCAAAGGAAGCGCTCCCGCCCGATGGACGAGAGCGCTTGCAGCAGAGGAGAAACTGGTAGGTCACCGGCAAAGCGGGCGTGTTGCCGATGACCTAAGTGGCATTAAGCTTAGCGGCGGCGGCGCAGCCAATAGGCAGCAGCGAAGGCCAAGCCGGTTGCGGCCGGCACGGCGCCCATAGGCATGGAGGCCGGCAGCGCCGCGTTCTGGTCAACAGCGGCAAAGTCTGCCAGTCCAACTGCTGTCGGCGTGCATGTCACCACGGTGGTGTAACTGTCGCTGTTGTTGCTGGTGTCGGGGTCAAACGTGTCGCTAGTCACGCTGGCCAGGTTGACGACCAGGTTCGGGCAGTCGCAGACCACAAACATGCGCAGCGTGATGGTCGCCGTATCGCCGGGCGCCATGTTGCCCAAGTTGCAGGTGACCGTGTGCGAGGTGGAGGAGTAGGTGCAGGTCGGGGCATAGGGCATGACCGCGCCAAACAACAGCTCAGCCGGCAGCGGATCGGTCACAACGACGTTTTCCGCCGTGTTGGGGCCATTGTTGACCACCTCCAGCGTGTAGGTCAGGATGTTGCCGGCCTCGATGTTGTCAGCGCTGGCCATCTTGGTGATCGCCAGGTCGGCCTCGTAACGCACCGTTACCGTAGCCGTATCGGTGGCGGACGCCGTGAAGACGGTGTCCACATAAGCAGTCCAGGTGGCGTTGTTGACTACTGTGCCGGGCATATTCGGCATAGTGGCCGTCTGCGTGATGAAGACCGAAGCGCCAGGGGCCAGGTCATAGGCGAAATCGGGGCCGAGCAGCGTGCCCAGCTCGCTATCCACAAGGGTATGCAAAGGCAGGGTCAGGTCGCCGGTGTTGGTGACCGTGTAGCAATAAACCACATCGGTGCCCACGCCGACAGCGATGTCATTCGTTGTGGCGCACGTGAGCGGATCGGTGCCAACGGTTTTCACCAGCTCGATGGCAGGATTGACCACCCTCACAGTCGCCGAGGCGGTGTCAGTTGCTCGAACGATGGCGTCGTTGAAAGCCGTCCAGGTCGCCGTGTTCGTGGTAGTCTCGTTGATCAGCACGGGCGACCAAACGAAGCCGCCCGATGCTCCCGGCGGCAGCGCAGCCGGGAAGCTGACTAGCGGGCCTAGCTTGTCATCCACGACCTGATGGAAGTTGAGAGTCACGTCACCCGTGTTGGTGGCCAAGTAGCAGTAGTACACCGGCGTGTTTGGCAACACCATAATCTCGCTTTGTGTGCCACACACTGGCGAAGTGCTGACGGTCTTGGACAGCTGGATCGCCGGATTGACCACGTTGACTGTGGCCGTAGCATTGGCCGTAGCCGTGACAATATCGTCGTTGTACGCCGTCCAGGTCGCAGAGTTGACAGTAGTCTCGTTGATGACGGCGCTGATCGTCAAGCCGGCCGCTACAGTGTTAACGCTGGCTCCAGGGTCAAGCGCATAGTTCAGGCCAGCGAAGATTGCGCCCAACTTGTCGTCCTGCAGGTCGTGCAGGTTGAGGGTGACATCACCGGTGTTGGTGACCGTGTAGCAGTAGTAGACTGTCGTTCCAGGCACTACGCTGATCGTGCTGGTGGCAGCACAAACCCCAGAGGTCGTGCCCACGGTCTTGGTGAGAGTAATCGCCGGATTGACTACTTCGACGCTGGCCGAGTCCGACGCCGACGCCGTCTCCAGGCCGCCCACCTGATCAACCGTCCAGGTGGCCGTGTTGTCTACGGAGGCGTTGATCACCGCGCTGACGGTCACACCCAAAGCAACGGTGTCGGTGACCTCGCCGGGAGCTAGGGGATTGTCGACATTGGCGAAGATTGTGCCCAGCGCGCTGTCGACCAGCGTGTGGTTGTTCACCGTTGTCGTGCCGGTGTTCTCAATGGTGTAACAGTAGTAAACGGTTGTGCCGGGAACTACCTGAATCGTCTTGGTGGTAGCGCACACACCAGGGGTTGTGCCGACTGTTTTCGTCAGTTTGATCGCCGTTTCGGCCGGGGCAGCCTTGACAACGGAGCCGCCGGCAACCACGGCGAGCAAAGCAATCAACATGACGATCACACCCAGCGACAATGCCAACGGGCGGATGTACTTGCGTAGCTTGACCTGTGTGCTTTCCATGCAATGCCTCCTTGCTGAAATCAGTTTGCGAGTGGGCTGAAGCGGGTCCTTGCGGACGGAGAGGAAGGTAAACGTCCGATTTAGCATCGGACCTTGGCTAGTTTAGCACGTCTGCTGTGCTTTGTCAACGCCGACGGGTGGCCTTTTTGACGGCGCCCCACGCTCAGGCAAACAGAGCGGCCAGTTGTTGGCGATTGTAACCGGCCCCTAGCCCGGCCATCAGCAGCACGCGCGACTTCTGCGGGTTGAGGTCGTTGGCGAAGATGGCGCCGGCGCGCTGCAAGGCCACACCGCCGCCGGCATAAGCGTAAATCGGCCGCACGCCGCCGAAGGGCACGCGGCTGGAAATGACCACCGGAATGCCGGCCGCCAATGCTTCTTGAATCCCCTGGTACAACGCCTCGTTGACGTTGCCCGCGCCAACGCTGGCGATTACCAGGCCAGCCGCGCCGCGCTCGAGCGCAGCACGCAGGGCAAAGTCGTCCACCCCGGCGTACATGGGAATGATGTCTACCCGCGGCAGGTGCGCCGGCAAGGGCACGTGCACGTGGGGCGTCCACGCCTGGCTGAACTGCACCCAGCCGCTGCGCACGCGCCCCAAGTCGGGCGGCTGGATCGACTCGAAGGAGTCCACGTCGGAGGTATCGATCTTGGTGCCGCGTCGCGCCGAGTGAATCTCGCCGTGCATTACGATCAGCACCCCGCGGCCACGGCTGTCCCGATGGAGGGCCACAGTGGCAGCGTCAAGGATGTTGGCCGGTCCGTCGGGATTGGGGTCGGTGGCTGCGCGCATGGCGCCGGTGAACACAATAGGGATGTCGGTTGGGACGGTGATGTCCAGAAAGAACGCCGTCTCCTCCATGGTGTCGGTGCCGTGGAGGATGACCAGGCCATCGGCAGCACGCGCAGCGACAACCTCCTGCACCCGCTGCGCCAGTTTGAGCCAGGTCTCCGGTTGCATGCGCTCGCTGGGGATGTTGGCGAACTCCTCCACCTCAACTCGACCCAGAGCGGCGAGTGCCGGCACAGCCGCAATCAGCTCGGCCCCGGTGAGCGCCGGCACCGGCCCGCCGCTCGCCGGATCGATACGCATGGCAATGGTGCCCCCCGTGGCAACGACGAGTAGACGCGGTAGATGCTTGTGTTCTGCATTTGGCGTGGTCATGGTGGCCTCCTGCGTGCAAGGTGTGAAGTGTGGGTCTAGAGTACACCCAGAATGGCAAAGTTGGCAACTTCGAAGGATTAAGCTATCATATTCTCACACGGCGTACAAACAGGTGACTTATGGACCACATGACCAATGTCTTGCCCTCGCCCCGCAGCAGCGTGCCGACGTCCTCGTGGGCGTATGTGGACGACGCGGGACGCCTCGTTCTACCGCCCGAGACCGCAGCGCATCTGGGCCTGACACCCGGAGCACAAGTGCGCGTCGACGCCATCACCAACGGCTTGCGCCTGCATCGTCCCGTGACACATCTGGCCAAGCTGTACATCGAGCCGACAACCGCCTGCAACCTCCTCTGCCGCACTTGTTTTCGCAACGCTTGGGAGGAAACCGGCGGCTACATGACCGACGAGACCTTCGCAGCCATCCTGGACAGCCTGCGCACGCTCAACCCCCCACCCACCGTGCACTTTGGCGGCATTGGCGAGCCCTTGTTTCACCGGCGCACGATCGAGTGGATCGCCCAGGTGAAGCAGCTCGGCGCGCGCGTGGAGATGATCACCAACGGCACGCTGCTGACCGAGAAACGCAGCCGTGCGCTGATCGAGGCTGGGCTAGACCTACTGTGGGTGTCGATCGACGGCGCGACCCCCGAAAGCTACGCCGATGTGCGCCTGGGCGCCGAGCTGCCCAACGTCATTGCCAACTTGACCCACTTCCGCAAGCTGCGCAAGGGCTCACACTACCCGACCCCGCGCATCGGCGTGGCTTTCGTTGCCATGCGGCGCAACATTCACGAACTGCCCCAAGTGTTGCAGCTGGCGCGGCAGCTAGGCGCCAAGCATTTCATGGTCAGCAACGTGCAGCCCACGACCGCGGATCTCCAAGACGAGGTGCTCTACCGGCGCAGCATGCACGACCTGGCCTACCTACCGTCGGCCACCGTGCCTCATCTCAGCTTGCCCAAGATGGACATGGATGAGGTTACCGAGGCAGCCCTCTTCCAGGCGTTCAACAGCGGGTACAACGTCAGCTATGCCGGCAACAACTGGGGCAACAGCAACGACGTGTGCACCTACATCGAGAGCGGCTCGATGTCGGTAGCCTGGAACGGCGACGTGAGTCCGTGCTGGCCGCTGTTGCACACCCACACCAGCTATTTGCACGGCCGGCCGCGGCTGTCGGTGCGGCACACCATCGGCAACGTGCGAGAGCGCACTTTGCAGGACCTATGGTTCGATCCAGAATACGTGGCATATCGGCAGCGCGTCCAGAGCTTTGCCTTTCCGCCCTGCACGTTCTGCGGCGGCTGCGAAGTGTCGGTGGCCAACGAGGAGGACTGCTTTGACAACCCACCGCCGGTGTGCGGTGGGTGCCTGTGGGCGCAGGGCCTGGTGCAGTGTCCATAAAGACAGGAGGTAGTATCGGTGCAGGTCAGAGTTTTCGCCACCTTGCGCCCCATCGTCGGGGGCGCTCATGTTCCGACGACGGTTCAGCCCGGGCAGACCGTGCGCGAGTTGGTGGATGAGATGATTGCGCGCTGGCCGGCTCTGCGCCGTGAGCTGCTCGACGAAGATGGCAACCTGTTGCGACGGGTGCACATCATGATCAACGGTCGCAGTGTGGAATACCTGGACGGACTAGACTCGGTCATTCCACCGGCTGCCGATATCACGATCTTCCCACCGGTAGGCGGCGGCTGATGCGTCTCTCGTTGCGTGGCATCGGCGCGTCGATCGTTGTCCCTTACCTGATCGATCTAGGCGGTGTGCAGACAGAACCTGGCCTGGTTGTTGGCTCCGGCTGGCAGGCGAAGGTGTGGCAGGGCGAGCCGTTTCAGCTGTATGCCCTGCGCGTCGGCGTCACTGAGATTGAGTTCAGCGGCGAACCAGAGATTGTCGACAGAGTGATCACCGATTTCCAGCGCAAGGCTATCCGCGCCGGCGGTTAGCATGAGGAGGAAGCCATGAGCACCAAGAAGAACGGATACGACGGCGCCATCGAGCTGAGCGGGCTGGCGCCGACGCCTGAAGAGCAGTGGCGTCGCTTGCGCAGTTTCCTGGACTTGAACGGGGAAGACCTAGCCGCCATGGCGGAGACGGTGGAAATCTTGATGCGCCACGGCGTTGAGTTCGTGGTCGGGGCCTACGATTACTTGTTGAACTTCAAGGAGACGGCGGAGGTTCTGGGCTGGGAACACGGCGCCGACCCCGAGCACTTGGCCGAGCGTCGGCGTTTCTTCACGATCTGGCTGGCGCGCACCATCGGGATGGACCTGAGCGATGACCTGGCGCGCTACCTGTTTCGCGCCGGCAAGTATCATGCCGGCCATGGCCCGCGGCACATTCACGTGCCGGAGATCTATGTCACCGGCGCCATCAGCCTGGCTCAGGCCAACTTCGCACGCTACATCGCGGCTGAACTACACGACGCGGCGCTGGTGGCGCGCGCACTGAGCGGCTGGCACAAGCTGCTGACCATGCACCAACACCTGATGTCTGCCGGCTACCACGCCGCCAGGGCGATGGAAGAGGGCGATTTTCTCTTGCAAGTCTCGGTTTTTGGCCGCCTGCGCTCTTTGATCGACGCCGAAACAGTCACCATTGGGCTAAGCGAAGGCTCTCGCAGTGAACACGCGCTGCGTAAATTCTTCGACTACTTCCCCGAGACCCGCAGCGAGGTGTTCGACCAGCTCTGGCGGGATGAATATCGACTAGATGAGCAGGGTACGCCTTGGACGCGCGTGAGCCCGGTCTATCGATCACGCCACGACTGGAACATCCGCCTCAACGGTCGCAACCTGGAGTATGTCGGCGGCTTGGCCGCCCCGGTCAGACCAGGAGACCAGCTTAGCATTTTCCCGCCAGGACGTTGACAGCTCAGGGTAGCAATCAACAGTTGTCGCGCCCACGCCATAGCATTGCGCCCGCTCCAGCACCAGAGAACAAAAAAGCCCCGGCCACCACAGCCGGGGCTCTTTGTTAGTTTTGGCTCAGGTGCAACAACTTCCTACTCCTCCCGAAGGACGGGGCAGGGGGCAGGTGAGCCTCGCACCAACCGCGCTTCCAACCTCTCGAGCGTCGGAAACGTCAGATGATCTCCAGCTCCTTCAGCTTGCTCTCCGGCACCACGCCGTTGACCCAGCCGCGGGCCTTGTAGTACTCCTCGAGCATCAGGTCAAGTTCACATACATGGCCCTCGGAGCCAGGCATCGTCGATGGTTCGGTCAAGAAGCGCTGCGGCAGGTAGTCGCTGCCCTCGCGGAAACCGGCCAAATTGTTGTAGTAGCGCTCAAGGTTGTAGATGCGCTCGCCGGTCTTGAGGACGTCATCCGCAGTGATCGATCGGCCGGTGAATGCGCTGTACTGTGCAGCAAACTCCTCGGCGCCCTCGGCAAAGCTGGAAAACTTGCACAGGTCAAGGCTATCCATGAAACCGAACAGGTCCTGCAGGATCTTCAGCATCTCGCCCTTGCCCTGCCAGGCCAGCGGGTCCATCTTCCAGGGGATGAGGCCCAGCTCCACCGCAGGGGTGTAGCCGCGCAGATGGCAGGCGCCGCGGTTGCTGGTGGCATAGCCCAGGCCCATGCCCTTGAGGCCGCGCGGGTCATAGGCCGGGATGCCCTGGCCCTTGACGTGCATGCCCAGCTCGGGATGTCCGAGTTTATCGTAGGCTTTGCCGGTACCTTCCGCCAGCACGTCGCCAATGCCTTCCCGGAAGGCGATTTTGCGCATCAACTCGATCATGCCGTGGCGATCTCCCCAAGCAAGACCAGAGCCGTTGGCATAGCCCTTCTCGCTATACTCCATGTAGCCGGAGAGCACCAGGCCGATCTCGATGGCATCATAGCCCCAGTCGTTGCACAGGTTGATCATGTAGGCGATCGAGCCTGCATCGTTGTTGCCGCAGTTGGCGCCCAACGACCACGCCGGCTCGTACTCCAAGCTTTCCATGTGGATCGCAAACGGCCCCTCTTTGATCTCAACCTCCTTCTTGCAAGCCACAGGACAAGCATGGCAGGTGGGGTCATTCACCAGGATGTGCTCTTTGACCCACTCGCCGCTGATCAGCTCGGCGTTTTCCTGGAAACTGGTCAGCTTGCTGTTGTAGGCCGGCAAGGCACCCATGTTGCTGGTGATGTTCATCAGCACGTTGGTGCCGTAGACCGACAGGCCACCCTTGCGCGGGGAGGTGACGTTGGCTTCATCCATGATCGTGGCTAGCGCGCGGGCGTGTGCAGGCTTCCACGCCTCCTTATCCTTCGGGCGCGGCCGATCGGCGTGCTTGCCGCGAATCACCACCGCCTTCAGGTGCTTGCTGCCACCCACACAGCCGGTACCGCCGCGGCCCGATGCCCGATCGTTTTCGTTGATCCAGGAAGCGAACTTCACCAGGTTTTCGCCTGCCTGGCCGATGGCGATCACGCTCAAGCTCTTCTCGTCGCCGTGGCGCTCCTTGAGGATGGCGATGGTCTCATGGACCCCCTTGCCCCACAGATCGCTGGCGTCGTGGAGGGTCACCTGGCCGTTTTCCACATAGGCATAGACCGGCTTCTCGGCCTTACCCTTGAACACCAGACCGTCGAAGCCGGCCCACTTGAGCCGCGCCGCCGACCAACCGCCATGGTGCGAGTCCGTCACTGTGCCGGTCAGCGGCGATTTGGTCACGATGGCCATGCGACCGCTCATGTTGGCGTCGGTTCCGGTCAGGGGGCCGTTCATGAAGCACAAGATGTTGTCCGGCGACAATGGGTCCACTTGGGGACCGTTGTCGAAGACATACTTGACGCCTAAGCCGCGCGCGCCGACGTACTTCAGCGCATCTTCTTCGGCAATGGGCTTGTACTCTACACCGCCTGTGCTCAAGTCAATCCAGGCAATGCGGTTAGTGTAGCCACCTAGTTCCATGGGAAGACCTCCTTATTATTAGTCTTACAAACGAGCGAGTGATACGGTGGAAGACGACCTGCAACTGCTCAACCGAGCCAAAAAAGCAGCAAGCCGCTGTGCAAGTGGTACACAGCGGCTTACTGGTTGCTACCAATCGTAGTGGGGACTACGCAGATCAAGAAGACTCTAGATACGATGAGCGCCATCGCTGTCATCGAATCGCCTCTTGCACTGCAACTTACAAGGACAAAGCGTTCGGCTGAGGAAAATTATACCGCAAATGAGACGCAATGGCAAACTGTTGCCACGCACCTGTTCGGCGTATAGCAGGCCTTGTTGCGACCGCTTTACGACGCAGCGTAGCTGCGCAACAACTCGGTCAACAAACGTGCGCCAAAGCCGGTGCCGCCGCGTGCGGCGAAGGAGGTAGCCTCTTCCTGCCACACCGTGCTGGCGATGTCCAGATGCGCCCAGGGATAGCCTTCGGCAAACTCCTGCAGGAAGAGCGCGGCGATGATGGCCCCGCCGTAGCGGCCACCGGTGTGTTTCAGATCAGCCACGTCGCTCTCGATGAGTTTGCGATACGGCTTGTACAAGGGCATGTGCCAGAGGACTTCGCCGGTGAAATCGCTAGCTTGCATCAGCCGGCCACGCAGGCCCTCGTCATCGCAGAAGACACCCGCCATCTGCCGCCCCAACGCCAGGCCAATGCTGCCGGTGAGGGTGGCAATGTCCACCACGGCAGTGGGATGGTAGCGGCCGGCGTAACACAAGGCATCGGCCAAGACCTGACGACCCTCGGCATCCGTGCTGATAATCTCGACGGTCTTACCGTTCATGGCTGTGACAACATCGCCCGGTTTGAGCGCGCGGCCGCTGGGCATGTTCTCGGTGGCTGGGATCAAGCCCACGGCGTGCACGGGCAGGTTGAGTCGCGCGGCCGCCACCAGGGCTGCGGCCGTGGCTGCACCGCCGCCCATGTCGTCCTTCATCTTCCACATGTCCTCAGCCGGCTTGATGCTGATGCCGCCGGTGTCGAAGGTGATCGCCTTGCCCACCAGCACGACCGTGGGCAGGTCGGCCGGGTTTGCCCCCTGCGGGATGTGTTCCAGCACGATGAACTGGGCCTCTTCCTCGCTGCCGCGAGCGATGGCCAGAAAGGACCCGGCGCCCAGTGCGGCCATCTCCTCTTCGTTGAGAACCTGGCAGCGCAACCCCACCTGCTCGGCCTGCTCACGCACACGGCGGGCCAGCTCGCGTGGGGGCAGATAGTTGGCCGGTTCGTTGATCAGATCACGCGCCCAGTTGGCCGTCTCGCCTAGCACCTGACCAATGGCCGCGCCTTGCTGCACTGCGTCCAACTGCGCCGCGTTGGCTTCCACGATGGTCATCGCAGTCAAGGGGGGGGTGTCCTGTTCCTTGGCCTCCCGCTGATGCCGCTCGAAGCGATACGCGCCCAGCAGAGTGCCCTCAGCCACAGCTTGGGCGGCTTCCTGCGGCGTCAACCCGCCCCGGCCCGCGCCGTGCACGATCGTGCTGAAGCGGGGGATGCCCATATCGCGGACACGCTTGGCCGCTGCGGCCGCTGCCTGCCGCGCCCGGTGCGCCTTGAACTCAGCTTCTTTGCCCAGGCCGGTGACCAAGACACGCGGCGCAGGCAGCTTGCCATAGGTGTACAATAGCACAGTTTCGCCTAGCTTGCCCTTAAGATCGCCGGCAGCGATCAACTGGGCGATGACGCCGCCCAGTGCGTCGTCCACCGCTTTGAGCGCACCTCCCGGCGTCGTCACGCCCTCGAACAGGTTGACGACGAGTAGGTCAGTTGCTTCTTGTTGAATGAAGCCCGACTTGACGTGAATTTGCATGGAATGAACCTTTCTAGCAGTCTTTCGTTACACCTGGCCGAAGATGCGCCAACGCCTGGCGCAGCAGCTCTTGGTTGGCCGGCACGTTGAACCATTGCGATGCGCCCGAGGGGTGAGGCAACGGCACGATACGCACCTGATCAGGCGCATGGCGCTGCGCCCAGGGAGAGAGCCGCGCGTCATCCATCGGCCGACTAAAAACACGGCCGATCACCGCCTCCAGCCGCACGCCGTTGCCCAGAAAACGAGCAATGGCCAGGCTGCCTACAGGAACGATCACCTGCGGTCGCACCAGCGCCAGCTCCTGCTCCAGCCAGGGCCGGCACAGCTCCTGCTCAACACGACTGGGAACGCGGTCCCCTCGCCCGTCAGGATGAGGGCCAGGATAGCACTTGGTAATGGCGGTCATGTAGTTGACCGTGCGAAACTCCGTCTCGTTCCAGCCCGCCTCGGCCAGCCAGCGAAAGAGCCGCTTGCCTGCCGGCCCGCTGAAAGGACGCTTCGTTTGCCCCACCTCGACCCGCCCCGGCGCCTGCCCAACAATCATGACAGCAGCACCGGCCTGCCCGGCACAAATGGGAGGCCCTATGACCGGATAACCGGCCTCGGCGCAGCGATGACAAGCGCCTAGATGACTGTGGAGCTCGGCGAGGGAAGGGAAAATCATTAGACAGGGCCTTTCGCAGCCAATTATACGCCTGAGAGCGCAAAAGACCTACTACGCCTGCCCGCGTGTGCAGACCTAGCGGACTTGTGAATTGACGCCGGGGATCATCTCCTGACATTCGCCGGCAACGCATCCGGCGTGGAGGCCGAGTCTTGCCGTTATGCAATTAGCAATGAGCGTGCTAGAATGGCCTGCATCCATTCGGCACGAAACAGCGAGGAAAGAGATCAGACCCATGGCATCCATCTCAGGCAGCGAAGCATTTGACGAGGTGCGGCGGTTGATCGTCGTGGCCGCCCACCCGGACGATCTGGAAACGGTGTGCGGCGGCACAGTGGCCCTTTTGGCGCAACGCGGGGTCAAAGTGTTCTCGGTCAACTGCACCCTGGGCGACATCGGCACGCAGGACCCGGCAGCGACGCGGCCCGCAATGGCCACCACGCGGCTGCAAGAGGCCGAAGAGGCGGCACGTATCCTGGGCATCGAGCAGGTGATCAGCCTGGGCCACCACGACGGTGAGTTGGTGGCCGACCTAGAGCTGCGCGCCCAGATCGCGCGCCTTTACCGCATCACCCAGGCGGACACCCTCTTCACCTTCGATCCGTTCTGGCCCGGCCAGATTCACCCTGATCACCGCGCGGCCGGCCAGGCGGCTCTCGACGCCTACATGCCTGCCAAAATGCCCCTCTACCGCCCAGAGCAGCTGCGCGAGCCGGGTGCAGGACTCGGCTGTTTGCAGCGCGTCTTTCTCTTTCACACCGACCGCTCCCCGGATGTGTTCGTGGACGTCAGCAGCGAGTACGAGACCAAGTTAGCCGCATGCCAGGCCCACCGCAGCCAGTTCCCCCGAGGCCTGGAAAGCTTACAGTGGCTCCAAGAGTGGGACGCAGAGCGGGGCAAGCCCATCGGCGCGGCCCGCGGCGAGTCGTTCAAACGCATGGAAGTTTGGTAACAGCCGAGGAGTGCACAGCCATGAGCAACACAACGGGCGCGACAGGCGCAACAACCGAGAGTCCGTCTCCTTTGCACCTGAATGCCATCGTCGTCGACGGTCACTGCGACACGCTGGGCGAAGTATTGCGCGGCAAACGCTCGCTGCACGAGCGGTCGACGCTGGGCCATGTGGATCTGCCGCGGCTGCGAGACGGTGGCGTCACGGCCCAGATCTTTGCCTGCTTTGTGCCGGTGGACGAGTATCGTCGGGGCGCAGCCCGCCATGCCATGCAGCGCATGGACATGCTGCATCAGGCGTTGGAGACTTGCCCCGACCAGCTCATCCTGGCCACCGGCGCCGACGATATCCGCCGGGCCAAGGCGGAGGGCAAGGTAGCGGGCATTCTGGGCCTCGAGGGCGTCGAGTCCATCGAGGGCAGCTTGGAGGTGCTGCGCTGCTTCTACCGGCTCGGGGTGCGCGTGGTGGGTTTCACTTGGAACTTCCGCAACGAGGCGGCCGACGGCGTGTACGAGGGTGAGCAGGCGCGCGGGCTGACCGATTTCGGCGTCCAGCTGGTCGCTGAGTGCAATCGGCTGGGCATGCTGATCGACGTTTCGCACTTGGCCGCGCCCGGCCTGGCCGATGTCTTACAGGCGAGCCGCCATCCGGTAATTGCTTCGCACAGCAACGCCGCGGCGCTGTGCAACGACCCGCGCAACCTGACCGATCACCAGATCGAAGCTATCGCCGAACACGGTGGCTTGATCGGTGTGACGTTTGTGCCCTCCTTTCTCACCAAGCCCGGCGCTGCAGCCTCCCTGGCCCATGTTCTGGATCATCTTGACCACCTGTTGCGGGTGGCCGGGGTTGACCACGTGATGATCGGCTCCGATTTCGACGGCATCGACAACACGCCGCGTGGACTAGAGGACGTTGCGCGTTATCCGGCCATCACGGCCGGCATGTTGGCCCGGGGCCACGACGAGCTGACTGTGCGCAAGGTGCTGGGACTGAATTTCTTGCGTGTGTTTGGACAAGTGATGGGGAGATAGGGGATGGACGACGGTGGGAAAGAGCGGAAAGCAGGGAAAGGCGGGAAAGGATGCCAAGGAAGGAGGGAAAGAGCATAACGGCCATGAGATTGCTTACCTTCCAAGCCAAGCGTTTCTGGTGGCGCACCTTTTCCAAGACGCTCGACCACGTGGCTGATGTGGAGGTGGAGGAAGAGGTGCGCGATGCGGTGGTGGCGTTCTATCAGATCGAGGCCGCCGACGTGGAGCGTCGCGACAGCGTGTTTCGCCAGACGCTCAAACACCTCAAGTGGTTGGCTAACAAGCGGGAGATGCGCGCTATCGTGCTGCACTCCTTTACCCATCTGGGCGGCGAGAACGCGCCGCCGGAGTTTGCCCAAGCGCTCACCGAAGAGTTGGCGGGCCGGCTGCGCGAGACCGGCTATCAGGTGTGGATCACCCCTTTTGGCTATTTCAACGAGTGGGACTTGAGCGTGTATGGGGAGAGTCTAGCAAAGGTCTGGAAACAGATTTGACCCCTTGCATTCCTGTGGAGGGGAGAGTATACTGGGATTGAGCGCTGCCGCACAAATTGGGGGTCGCGACAAGCTCACCGTCAGTCGCCGGACGGTCTACTTCCGGTCACCAGAGTCGAGTAAGGAACACCGCCATGCGCACACACAGCCTCTTGCAATTGGTGAGTCTTCTTGCTGCGCTCCTGGTTCTTACCGGCGCTGCCGTTCTGGTCAGCGCAGGCACATTCCCCAGAAGCGAGTTCTCTGCTCCGTTGTCAACGCCGATCTCCCACTCGTCCGATCTCATCACTCAGCCAGGTGTGATGATGACCTTTTCCGGCGCTCAGCCTGGGCAAGGTTTGGTGACGCCGGCAACCGCAGCTATGTCGCAGGATTTCGAGGGGTCTTGGCCGTCGCTGGGCTGGCAACTGTCCGACCAGAGCACCGCAGATGGCGGCCAATACCTGTTTGGCAAACGCAACTGTCACGCACATGCGGGCAGTTACGCCGGATGGTCTGTGGGCGGCGGCACGCAGGGGAGCGTGCTGTCGTGCTCGGCCAGCTATCCCAACAACGCCGACACGTGGGCGGTCTACGGGCCGATCGACCTGAGTGGAGCTGCTCACGCCGAACTGATCTTCTATCTGTGGGGTCAAATTGAGGGTGCCACAAACTGCCCCTACGACAAGTTCTTTGTCGGCAGCTCAGTCGACCAAGTCAGCTTCCGCGGTACTGCGTACTGCGGCAACGCCACTACAGGACCTGAAGCCAACGGCTACCACCGGCTAACCGTTGACCTAGGCGATCGCACTGGTGAAAGCCAAGTGTGGGTGGCCTTCGCCTTTCGCAGCAATGCATCGATCACCTACAACGGCTTCACCATCGATGACGTGCGCCTGGAGGTCGAAGACAACGCGCTTACTGCCACTCCCACGCCAACCTTCACACCGACCGCAGAGGAGACCGCAACGCCAACACCGACCGACACGGCCACGCCGCCACCAGGCGTGCACATTAAACTGCCGCTGATCCTGCGCGAGTATCCTGCACCGCCTACCGCTACCCCAACCCCAACCCACACGCCCACTGTCACGCCGACGGCAACGATCACGCCGACGCCGACTTTCACCCCTACCCGTGGCCCCGGCCCCTTACTGTACGAGGGTACCACCAACCAAAACAAACCGGTTCGCTTCGAAACGAGTGGCCATTCCGCCGTAACCCGTTTCTACATCCAGTATCGTGTGGTGTGCGGCGGCGTTACCATGAATGCGACACAAGACACGCGCAACGCAGCCGGCTGGCCGATCACCGATCACAAGTTCGAGATCCGCACATCACCCGGCGCGGTAGTCGGCGTCAGCAACGTGTTCACCGGCGAGTTCAACGACGATTTCACGCGCGCTGAGGGGACCTGGCTGGCGTGGATGGTCTCGTACGTCCCCTATCCGCGCCCGGTGTGCAGCAACAACGGCACCTGGACTGCAGCTTTGCAGCCCTAGCGCCTGTTGCTCAACACAGCGTTAGCTGCGGGCATGAAACGGCCGGCGCTGGTTACAGCGCCGGCCGACAAACAAAAATGCTAACTGCTCAGGTGCCGGCCATTTGTAGGCGATTTGCGACCTAGGTTGGCTTCGCAGACACGTTTGCAAACCAGAATCCAAATGCTCGGCACCTATGGCTGAGTAGTTACTAGAA
>DAOUBX010000050.1:0-14985 GCA_034432445.1 Anaerolineales bacterium | reverse complement strand
CGAAGACTGCAGCGCGGCCACGGAGAACCTGCTGCTGGCTGCGGCCGGTCTGGGCCTGGGCTCGGTGTGGGTGGGCGTCTACCCCAACCAGGCTTGGGAGGCGGCTGTGCGGGCCGAGGTGGGCGCGCCCGAGCCGTGGCGCGTGCTCTGCCTGCGGCCCGTTGGCCATCCGGCCGAGGAAAAGCCGCCCTGCACGCGCTTCGAGGCCGGCAAGGTGCATGGTGAGCGGTGGAGAGGTTAGCGCCTTGTGCGCTCGGTGCGTAAGAACGTGTGCAACATATTATTCATCGACGCCGGAGGTCTACGACGAGAACTATGACCGAGTCCGACAGGGCCACGACTGCCCCAACCGCGTATCTTGTGGTTCCCCGCACCCTCTGCTTCATTTTTCACGGCCGGGATGTCCTGGTGCTTAGGCGCTCGCTCCACAAGCGCCTGTTCCCCGGCAAGGTCAACGGCGTTGGCGGCCATGTGGAAGCGGGCGAGGATATCTATCTGTCGGCGCAGCGCGAGATCGAGGAAGAGACCGGCCTGGCTGTGACTGATCTGTGGCTGGCGGGTGTCGTGCATGTGGACCCGGCGCTGGGGCAGACTGTACCGTTGCCTACAGGTGCAACACCCGGCGTTATCGTCTTCGTCTTTACGGCGCAAGCCGAAGAGCGCGCTGTACGTCAATCGGACGAGGGTGAGCTCATGTGGGTGCCGCTAGACCAGGTGGACGGTCTGGATTGGGTTGACGGCGATCCTCGCCTGTTGCGGCACGCACTGGCGGCGCGCCAAGCGAGGCGTCCCTTTTTCGCAACCGCACAGCCCTAGGCGCCGGGCGTTTGAACACACGCCTGCCACGATGTCTGCGCAGGCGCTTCAGGTTCCAGACTGATTGCCAGTGGACGACACCTGCGTGGAAACCTGCTGCCACAGACGCCGAACACCTGCCGGTCGCGTTTTGACAAGAGCTGAACCTCTGAGTACTATCAGCCGCATAACTGCATAGTGTCTGACACTCTTATCCAGAGAGGTGGAGGGAACGGCCCTGTGAAACCTCGGCAACCAGGATGAGAGTAGACGGGTGTGCAGGTAGACAAGCGTGCAGGGCGTGTGAAACGCCGTGTAGCCCCACCTTGTCTCCTCAAGCCTTGTGCACTTGTCTACTTCCTATGGTGCCAATTCCGGCAGCGCTTGCTGGCAGATGAGAGGCGGTGACAACGATGTATCCCCGCTCGCTAGCTTTCGCCGGCCCGCGGGGCTTTTTTTCGCCACCTGCTGCCTAGCAAGGAGATAGAAATGCGCGTTCTGAAGTTCGGCGGTACATCCGTTGGGAACGCTGAGGCGTTCAAGCAAGTTGCCCAGATCGTGGCCCGCGCCCGTGAGCAAGACCCAGAGGTAGTCGTGGTGACCTCGGCGATGAGCGGGGTGACGGATATTCTGATCAACGCGGCCAAAGCTGCGGCGCAGGGCGATCGTCGCCCCTACCGCGAGGCGCGCGACGAGCTGCTGGCGCGCCATCAGATGGTAGCGGGCCAGTTGGTCAGTGACGGCGTCGAGCGCGCAGCCTTGGGTCGGCTCTTCGAGTCGCGGCTGTCCAGCTTCGAGCGGCTGTGCCGCAGCGTGGAAGTGTTAGGTGAGCTGACCCCGCGCGGCCTAGATGTGATCTCCGGCACAGGGGAGCGGCTGGCCGCGCCGTTGTTGGCGGCTGTGTTGCGCGCCCATCACGTAGCGGCGGAGTGGGTCGATGCCGCTGAGATCATCGTCACCGACAACAACTTCGGCAGCGCCGATCCCCTTTTGGAGCCGACCCAGCGCCATGCGCAAGCGCGCCTGCAGCCCTTGTTGCAAGGCGGTGTCGTACCGGTGGTCACCGGCTTCGTCGGCGCTACCGAAGATGGCATCAACACCACCTTGGGCCGCGGCGGTTCTGACTACTCGGCAGCCATACTGGGGGCTGTGCTCGACGCCGACGAGGTGCAGATTTGGACCGATGTCAACGGGGTGATGACCGCCGATCCGCGCATTGTTCCGCAGGCGCGCACCATCCCCGAGATCTCCTTTGTCGAGGCGGCCGAGCTGGCTTACTACGGCGCCAAGGTGCTCCACCCCAAGACCATGCTGCCCGCTGTTGAGCGCGACATCCCGCTGCGGGTGCTGAACACCTTCCGGCCCGAGCATCCCGGCACCCTGGTGGTGCGCGAGCCACGGCCATCGAAGACGGTGGCGAAGGCGATCACGGCAATCAAGGGGTTGACCATGATCACCGTGGAGGGGCGGGGCATGTTGGGCGTGCCGGGCATTGCCGCACGCACGTTCACTGCCGTGGCGCGGGCCGGAGCCAACGTGCTCATGATCAGCCAATCCTCGTCGGAGCAGAGCATTAGCTTTGTGATCCGTGAGGTGGATCGGGAGGCGGTGGTGGCACAGCTGGAAGCCGAGATGGCGCGGGAGATTACTTCGCATCACATCGATCGTGTGCGTGCCGATGTGGGCATCGTCATTGTGGCCGTGGTGGGTGCGGCCATGAAGGGTACCCCCGGCATCTCCGCCCGTATCTTCGGCGCCTTGGGCGAGGCGGGCATCAACGTGATCGCCATTGCCCAGGGCAGCAGCGAGTGCAATATCTCCCTCGTCGTGGCGCAGGGCGACGCGGACGAGGCTGTGCGCCGCATCCACGCGGCGTTCAAGCTGGAGGAGCTAAACGGCGATTGATCGAGCGCCGGGTTGAGTTGGCTGTTGCGAGGGGGCGACTGGCGCTTTGTGGGTGGTAGCGGTTATAGGTGTCCCTCCGCCCGCAGCCAGTCAACCGCGCTCTGAATGGTCTGGCGCAGCGGCGTGACCTGTAGGCCCAGCTCGGCGACCGCCTTGCTATTGTTGGCGTAGAAATAGCGCGCTCCCATGCGCAACACGTCGCCGGAAAGGGGCAGGGGCCGCTGCGCCAGGCGGTTGGCCACGTCAGCTAGCCTGGCCAACGGGCCGATGAGCGGTCGGGGGATGGCGCCGCGCGGCGGCCGTACACCGAGGACGGCGGCAATCTCGCGTGCCAACTGCACATTGGATACGTTGTGGCCGGCCAGCAGATAGCGCTCGCCAACGCGGCCGTTCTGCAGCGCCAGCAGATGGCCGCGCGCCACGTCGTGCACGTCCACCACGTTGATCCCCCCCGGCGGCATCAGGGGGATGCGCCCCCTGGCGATTTCCAAGATGATGCGGCTGTTGAGCAGGTAGACATCCCTCGGGCCCATGACGACGCTGGGGTTGACGATTACGGCAGACAGGCCTTGCGCTACAGCAGCTTGCACTTCCTGCTCTGCCAGATGTTTGCTGTAGCCATACGGATAGGCGTCCGGTGGGATGTTGAAGCGCTGAGTTTCGTCCAGGGGCGTATCGTCTGGGGCGAATCCCAGCGCCCCCTGCGAGCTTGTGTAGACCAGTCGCGGCACGCCGGCAGCCAGCGCGGCCTGTACGACGTTGCGGGTGCCTTGCACGTTGACGCGGCGAAGCTTTTCCGGGTCGGGCCGCCAGAAGTCCATCACGACCCCGGCGGCGTGGAAAACGGCGTCGCAGCCTTGCATGGCCGGAGCGAGGCTCTCCGGCGCGGTCACATCCCCTTCCCAAGAGTCGAAGCTCATGCCGCGCAGGGCGGCCAGGGAGGATGTCCGGCGGCGCAGGATGCGCACGCGCCAGCCCGCCTTACTCAGGACATCGACGAGGTTGGAACCGACAAAGCCGGTGGCGCCGGTGACGAGTGCTACCATCGCGCGTTGCACCTGCTCGGTAGACTGCTGACCATTGTGAGGCTCCGTGACTAAGGCAAGAAGTATAGCGACTGCACGTCGTCTAGACTGAGGGTTCCGGCCTCGATGGCGGCGCGCAAGCGTTCAGCCTCGACGTCGGGATCGATGGGTGGCGTGGGAGGTGCGGCGGCAGACCTACTGCGCACGACGGGCACGGTGGTAGGCAGGTCGGGAGCATCACCACGCGCCAGCGCCAGAATGGCAGTCATGACAGAGTCTTCTGCAGGGAGCTTCAGATGTTTGACCTTTGATGCGTAGTAGTTTGGCCCGGCGAGCAGTTGCGCTGACCAGAGCGCCACCGTGCCGTCGCCGCTGTCCTGTCCGCGGCTGCCGACCGCAGGGATCAACCGGCCATCTTGCAGGTTGAGGGCGATGTTCGTCGGCAAATTGCAGCCGGCGATTTGGTATACAGGCACGGGCGGCTGCATGCCGGCCAGCAGCCGGTGCAAGGCGTATCCTGTGTCCAGGTGGTGTTGGGGGATGCCCGGTACCGGCCAGGCCCGCGCGTCGTACAGGTCAAAGCTCACAGGGTAATTGAACTGGGGGGGAAAGAGCTCGCGCGGGGCGGGCAAGACCTGGTAAACGCTGGGAAAGGACCGCACCAACCGCAGCACGTCGTTCCCCGCGTTCAGCTTGCCCATTAGCTCCATCAAGCCGTTGCCGTAAGCCAGAGTGAGCACGGCGTCAACTGCCCCGCGCAGGGGCGTTCCTACCATCACCAGCCGTTCGATGCTTTGCCAAGCATGGTCGGGATAGAGCGCCAGGTAGGTTAGCCCGACCAGCCCGCCCAGACTATGCCCCACCAGCGTCAGCTTGCGCTCGGGGGCTGCGCCCCGCCAGTGATCGATGCTCTGCCGCAGGTCGGCGGCCGCCAGCCGCACGTCCTTGCGCCAATCGTAGGGGAAGGCCAGAACGCGTCCGGCCCTCTTGGCCGCCAGCATGAGTTGCGTGTACACCACGAGCTCAACGTTCGTGGGCGTGACCCATGTGTCCGGGTCGGCGTCGCCTTGGCCGTCCGGCGTCAGTTCCAGGCGGTTAGCCTGACCCTTCAGGAGCGCCGCCGGATTGATCCACAGAAAGTCGATGACACCCCGCGTGCTGTGCAGCAGCGATCCCATGAGGCCGGGCAGGACAACGATGCTGGTGGGTGGGCTGCCCGCTGCGCGCCCGGGCAACGCAGCCTGACGCTCGTTGCGTAGAGCCTGCACCGTTCCTCTGCCCAGGACGCGGCTCAACGTCCGCCGGCCAGCCGGCGTTTGCAGCATGGCCTCCAGATCCTCCAAGGAGGCTAGGGAGAACGCGGTGTAGGGATCTTGCGTCATGGGCATGGCGGGCTCCGATGATAGGCGGCGGCAGCTTGTCGGTTGCTGCCCAGGGATTGGGAGTGGTTAGAATGTAACTGGCGGGTACGGCTTTGTTCAGCGCACCCGCCAGTGCGTGTTGCGTATGTGGCGAGGGCTAGCTGACGCCCTTGCGACTTGCGTGCTTAAGCGCCATAGCGCTGGACGCGCCCGGCATGTCCCATCGCCAGCGGGATCAGGGTAGTGGCGTGGAAGATGCCCAGCCCGCCCAGGCTGGCGCACTCGCGCTCGCCGAACACCTGGCAGCGATCTGGCATGGCGTCAGGGCTCCACAGAATGGTGGGCACCGGGTGCCAAGAATGGCTGCGCAGCTTGGCCGGCGTGCTGTGGTCGCCGGTGACGATCAAGACGTACGGCCCCAAAGCCTCGATCTGCGGGATCAAGGTGTCGATTTCCTCGATGACCTTGACTTTGGCGTCGAAGTTGCCGTCTTCGCCGCGGCTGTCGGTGTACTTAATGTGCACGAAGAAGAAGTCAAAGTCGTTCCAGTGCTGTTTCAGCGTGTCGATCTCGCTTTGGTGGGTTGTGCCTGTGTCGAGCACCGTCATGCCAACCAGCTTGGCCACCCCGCGGTACATGGGGTAGATCGCAATCGCGCCGGCGCGCACGCCATAGATCTTGGTGAAGTTGGGTAGGCCAGGGTCCTTAGCCAGGCCGCGCAGGTTGAGGCTGTTGGCGGGATGTTCGTCTTTCAGGGCTTCGCGAGCCACAGCTACCCAGCGGTTGACCAGCTCGGCCGCGCGCGCGCCTTCGGGCGTGCCCGATTCGTCGCGCACCGGCAGCGATGGCTTGCCGACCAGCAGGGGGTCGGTTTCGGTCAGTTGGCCGCCCAAGCCGGGGCCGCGCAGCACGAGGGCAAAGCGGTGCTCCTTCACCGGCCGCACGAAGACTTGATAGCCGGGCAAGGCGTCGCCGGTGGCCGCCTGCAGCTTGTCGCAGAGACGGATGCAGGTGTCCGTGGAGATGCGGCCGGCGCGGCGGTCGGTGATTAGCCCGTTCTCATCGATCGTGCAGAAGTTGCCGCGCGCGGCTAGGTCATCCGGCCCTAGATCAAAGCCGATGCCCAGCGCCTCCAGCACGCCGCGGCCGATGTCGTACTTGACTGGGTCGTAACTGAAGAGGCTGAGGTGAGCGGGGCCGCTGCCTGGGGTTACGCCGGCAGCAATCGGCACCGAGAGGCCGCAAGTGCCCTGCCGCGCCAGGCGATCCATATTGGGTGTGTGCGCTGTCTCGAGCTCGGTCAGACCGTCCGGCGTCAACGGCAAGCCGCCGAGACCATCCATGACGAGGAGCACGATCTTGTTGTTGTTCTGCAGCGCCAAGTCCTGCATGAGGGCGAAATCGGTCATGGTGTGGTGACCTCCTAGCCTTGCGAGAACACCGCGTTTTCACAAGGCTCTACTAATTGACTACTTGACGGCACAAAGGGGTAGGTCGCCGCCGCGACCTACCCCTTTGTCACAGATGCGTCGGGAGCCGCTGTTAGTTCAGACGCTGCTCGGTCTTGGGATCGAAGAAGTGGATGTTGTCCATGTTGACGGTCAACTCCAACTCGTCACCCGTGTGGGCCTGCGTGCGCGGGTCGAGGCGGGCCATGAAGCTCTTCTTGCCGGTCAGCAGATAGCAGAAGATTTCGTTGCCCATCAACTCGGTGACGTCGACCTTGGCCTTCAAATGGGCTGGGCTGATGCCAGGCGGGGCGAACTGCTTGGCCTGGATGTCCTCCGGCCGGACGCCGAAGATCACCTGGTTACCCTTATACTTGCGCGCAACTTCAGTGTGCTTCGCCGGCACTTCCAAGCGGAAGGTGCCGCCGTCCACGAACATCTTGCCGTCGGCTTCGACCAGAGTGGCGTCGAAGAAGTTCATGGAGGGGCTGCCGATGAAGCCGGCGACGAACACGTTGTTGGGATGGTTGTAGAGATACTGCGGTGTGTCCACCTGCTGCAAGATGCCATCCTTCATCACGGCGATGCGGCTGGCCATGGTCATGGCCTCCACCTGGTCGTGGGTCACGTAGATGAAGGTGGTGCCCAGGTTCTGCCAGAGCTTGGTGATCTCGGCGCGAGTCTGGACGCGCAGTTTGGCGTCCAGGTTGGAGAGCGGTTCGTCGAACAAGAAGACTGCGGGGTTGCGCACGATGGCGCGGCCCACGGCCACACGCTGGCGCTGGCCGCCGGAGAGGGCCTTCGGCTTGCGGTCGAGGAACTGGGTGATGCCCAAGATCTCGGCAGCTTCCTTCACGCGGCGATCGATCTCAGCCTTGGGCGTCTTGCGCAGCTTCAGGCCGAAGGCCATGTTGTCGTACACGCTCATGTGGGGGTAGAGCGCGTAGCTCTGGAACACCATGGCGATGTCGCGATCCTTGGGCGGCACATCGTTGACAACGCGGTCACCGATCAGAATTTGGCCTTCGCTGATCTCTTCTAGGCCGGCGAGCAGGCGGAGGCTGGTGGACTTGCCACAGCCAGACGGGCCGACGTAGACCATGAACTCTTTGTCGGCGATTTCCAGGTTGAAGTCGTTGACGGCGATCACATCGCCCCAACGCTTGTAGACGTGGCGATAACTTACACTGGCCATTACGGCGTACTCCTAAGGTAGAAAGGCACAGGGGAAGACAGAACTTTTCGGTCGGGCGTAGACGAGAGCCCGGGCACAAGGCCAAAACCGCTCTTCCGCGCTGTGCTGCGGATGCAACGGGTTGCGAGAGGGGAAACAGGGGGAGCCCACAAGCGGCTTGGGGTATGGGTCCTGGAAGGCGCCGACTCCGCCAGAAAAAACAGGAGGCGTGCCGACAAGCGCTCTCGCAGGGCGCTCTTGCTGTCACCAGGACTAGGTCAGCATCACCTCCTTCGCGATCATAACAGAGGAAAGACGTCGCCGCCAGCAGCGACGCCGGCTTGTGAACGATGCGCAAATTATAGCACAAGGCCGGCGCTGCGCCAAATGCTCATGCGCTTTCAACCCTGTGGCGGCGGCGCATGCGGTCGAGCACTTGGGGCATCAAGACGGTGTAGCCCCAATAACCCATGGCCGAGGAGGGAAAATCCCAGGCGCCAATGTGGGGAGCGAAGCGTGCGCCCATCCCCTCCTTGAAGCGCCACACGCCCCACAATGGGTCCGTTTCGCTTAGCTCATCGGGCGCGCCCCACAGGTCGTAGGTGGTGCAGCCATGGGCGCGCGCCAGACGTATAGCTTCCCACTGCAGGAGGTAGTTGGGCATAGCCTGACGGTGGTGGTCGCTCGACGCGCCGATGATGTACCAGGCGGTTGCGCCAAAGCGGAAGAGCATCAGGCCCGCCACCGTTTCGTTCTCCACTTCGGCCAGCAGCAGGTGGGCGACCGGCGCGTCGGCGTCAGCGGGCTGCATGAAGGTGCTCCAGGTGTGGGCATAGTAGCTGTAGGGCCGCACCAAAAAACCATCGCGTGCGCCGGTCTCGACGTAGAGCGCATAGAAGCCCGGCAGGTCATCCAGGTCGCCGCGGCGCACCCGCACACCGCGGCGCTCGGCCAGCCGCAAGTTGTAGCGCCATTTAGGCTTCATGGCGGCCAGCAGCGCCGGTTCGTCGGCGGCGATATTCAACAGAGCGGTGTTGCGAAACTGGATTTGTTCCGACGATGGCCGCCAACCGCGCGCCTGCAGAAGAGTGGTCGCGCGTTGACCCTCCGGCGACTCCGGGCACACGTCAGGGTCTATTTTGAGGAACAGCGCACGGCCGCGACGCGCCTCCGCCTCAAGTTCCCCTAGCACGTGCTCGACCAAAGTAGGGTCGCTCCAATCCATCAGTGGGCCTTTGGGCACGTAGGCCACAGCCAGCGGCAGTCGGGGGTGCAAACGGCGCAGCAACAGGCTGGCAGCAGCGACAGGCCGGTCGTTTGGCGTCCACCACAGCCAGCGCCGCGCCTCCCACCCAGTCTGCGCCTTGGCAGCGCCCCATTCCCACGTTTGCAGCAGGTGTGGCGCAGGTAACGCCAGCAAGCTGCGATTCCAACGGCCGCGGTCGGTCAGCAGTTCTTTGCGCAGCGCAGTCTGGCTCACGCTGCCAATCCTTCTAGATCGGATTCAAGGCGCATCTCCAGGATGCGGTCTAGGCGGAAGATGCGTTGCTCGCCGCGCTGCATGCAATAGGCTACGAGGTAGGCGCTGCGGTCGTTGCTGGTAACGTCCAGCGGTTCCACCCAACGCTCACTGATGCGGCCGTCCTGGCTGCGATAGCGCAGCCAGAGTCGGCGCTTTTGGCTGATGGCTTCGGCCACGAGAGGCGGCGCAGCGACGGTCGGCGCGTCTGGCCAGAGCACGTTGCCCCCTTGGGCATCCAGGAGATCGGCCAGCGTAATCACGTGGGCGCGCTGCAAATCGATGAGCATGCGCTCGAAGACGCGGGCCGTGGTCCATACGTCGCCCATCGCCCGGTGTACCACGTCGCTGCGCACACGCAAGGCACGCGCGAGATCTGCCAGACTGTTGTTGCGAAAGGCGTAGGTGCGCCGCGCGAGGGCCAGGGTGTCGAGGGTAAAGCCGAGGCGGGGCGGCCAATGCAACCGGCGCCACTCGGCGGCGAGAAAACTGAGGTCAAACGCCGCGTTGTGCGCCACCAAGACGGCGTCTGTCATCATCTCTTGCACGCGGTCGGCGATTTGGGCAAACACGGGCGCGTCGGCCACGTGCCAATCGGTCAGCCGATTGACAGCCGAAGCTCCGGGCGAAATTGGCCGCTGCGGATTGACCAGGCTTTCGAAGGTCTCGAGGACCTTGCCGCCGCGATAGCGCAGCAGAGCGATCTCGCAGACGCGGTGTCCTCCGCCCACATCCAGTCCGGTGGTCTCGACGTCGAGCACTGTAAAGGTCAAATTACCCAGGGTGTCGGTCGGTGATGGCATGACCGCGCCTCTCTGCTGGAACTCCTCAGGCTGTAGTGGTGACCCGGCCGGGGGGCGAGTCTCTCCTGGCCGACGCAGGCGGTTTTGCCGGGAGTCCACACCTGTCCATTGTGTGCCTCCAGTGTACCAGCCTCAGGCCGGCGCGTCAGCGAACCTGCTTACGGTTGCGCGGTACTTGCCAGGGCGGATACGCTGAGATAGAATATGGGTAACTACTCAGCCATAGGTGCCGAGCATTTGGATTCTAACCTGAAAATCGCTTGGGCCGGTCTCCGACCGTGCCCGCCGCGCTTTCATTGACGGTTGTGCGCCCAGCGCATGGGCATCTGGTTTGCAAACGTGTCTGCGAAGTCAACCTAGGTCGCAAATCGCCTACAAATGCCCGGCACCTGAGCAGTTACGGCACCTGAATAGTTACCCGTTTACAACCATTCCATGATCCGCTCGTTTGCTGACGATGAAACGGAACGTTTCTACGCAAGCGGCAAGTCGCGCTGACTGCCTCCCAACACACCAAGACGCGCGGCGATGCAGCTGACACAGCTCGATGCCGCCACCAGCATCGAAGACTGGCGTTTGCTGCCGTCGAACCAACTGGAGGCGCTGAAACATGGTCGCAGCGGGCAGTGGAGCATCCGCATCAATCAGCAATGGCGGGTTTGTTTCCGCTTCGAGAGCGGCGACGCCTTCGACGTCGAGATCGTTGATTATCACTGAGGCGAGGTTGCCATGATCAAGAGTGGTCTGCCAACTATCCATCCCGGCAAGTTCCTGGCCGAGACGCTTGACGAGTTGGGCATCTCCCAGGCGCAGTTCGCACGCGCCAGCGGCGTGTCGCCCATGCGCATCTCGCACGTGGTCAAGGGCACGCAATCGGTGACCGCGGAGCTGGCCTTGCTGTTCGGTCGCGCCCTGCGCCAGACGCCGCAGTACTGGCTCAACATCGAGGCAGCCTACGACCTGAAGGCGGCCGAAGCGGCGATCAGCGGTCGATTGGAGGCGGTCACCGAGTCAGCGCTGGCGTAGGCAGGACATCGCAAGTTGTTGCCGCCATCTGGCGGATGGCCCACATCTCAGTTGACGGTTCCCGATGTTGGTGCTACAATCTCACCGGTTGTGGCCATATTGTAGCCAGAATATCGTTTCCGATGCGCGGATAACAGAACACGAGCATCCACCGTGCGGTACGAGATCATCTTTGCCCCAGAAGCTGACGAAAACTTGCTGGCGTTGCGGGCCTACGAGCGCAGTGAGGTCGTGAATGGTATCGAGACTCATCTGCGTTTCGAGCCTGAGAAGACCAGCAAGAGCCGGATCAAGCGCTTGGAGGGGCTGGAATGGCCGTAGAATGATCCAGGTTCCTCTCAACAAAGTGAAAGATGACCTCTCGCGCTATCTGCGCATGGCTGAGACCGAAGACGTGATCATCACCCGCCACGGCGTACCGGCCGGCATCCTGATCGGCTTCGAGGATCCAGAGGCCTGGTGGGAGGAGCTGCTGGTGCGCGATCCGCGCTTTCGGGAGCGCGTCGCCCAGGCGCGCAGCAGCCTGCGGGAAGGACGCGGCATCACCATCGAGCAGTTACGTGAGAAGCACGGCATCGAACCGCCGGCAGCATGAACCTGCGAGTGGTCATGGTAAGCATCTCAACCCACCGTCCACCAACCCACCCCGGCGAGATGCTGCTGGAGGAATTCCTGCTGCCCATGGGCATCACACAGCGCGATCTGGCCGACGCCATCCACGTGCCGTATCAGCGCATCAACGAGATCGTCAACGGCCGACGCGGCGTCACGCCAGCCACGGCCTTGCGCTTGTCTCGCTTCTTTGACATGTCGCCCGACTTCTGGCTCAACCTCCAGTTGCGCTGGGACCTGTACCAGGCTCAGCAGACAGAAGGCCCGGCGTTGCTGGCGATCCAGCCGCCGCGGTTGCGAGCGGATCAAGAACTCGTTTTCGATCTTCACCAATGCGATTGACCATTCATGGGCGCAATGGTATACTTCCTTCTGAGCCTTTGAACGGAGTACTGAAATGGACGCTCAACCAGCAGAGACAACCTTCGAGGTGCGGGTCCCCTTACCGTTGGTTCGGATGGGGTTCGATAAGTACGAGATTCAGCGCCGTTTGTCGGATTGGTTGGTGTTGTCTCTGTTCACTGAGGGACGCATCTCGTCCGGCAAAGCCGCACGCCTGCTGAACATCAGCCGCGTCGAATTCCTGGCCTTGCTTCAGTCACATGGGATTGCCTACGTCAACTACACACCCGATGAACTGGCCGAGGAGTTTGCCGCGGTCGATGCACTTCAAGTCAAGGTCGTCCCGTGATCGTCGTCTCCAACACGACCCCGCTGATCGGCCTGGCGTCGATCCAGCGCTTCGATCTGCTCAGACAGATCTTTGGTGAACTGATCATCGCGCAAGCGGTCTATGAGGAAGCAGTGGTGGCCGGACGTGAGATCGGCGGCGCCAAACGTGAGGTGTTGGCGGCCGATTGGATCAAGACTGTCCAAGTCAAAGACCGACTGGCGGTGGAGGTGCTGCTGGACGAGTTGGACCTCGGCGAGGCTGAGACGATTGTGCTGGCGCGTGAACTGGCAGCGGACTGGGTGTTGATGGACGAGAAGAAAGGGCGGCGCAAGCTCACGCAACTGGGCTTGCAGAAGATTGGCACGGTCGGCATCCTGCTCAAGGCGAAACAAGTCGGACTGATTGTTGAGCTGCGCCCAGAGTCGGACCTGTTAAGTGAGCGAGGATTCGGCGTCAGCCAAGGGGTGATCGATGCTGTGCTGCGCCAGGCGAATGAGTGATTGCCGTGAGAATCGCCAAAGTGCATCCCCAGCCGAACTTTCGCATGAATCCCCGAGTTGTCGCCGTATCGCCACGACCTGACTATACCCTGGAGTTGACCTTCACCAACGGCGAGGTCAGGCTCTTCGACGTCAAGCCTTATTTGAACATCGGCATCTTCCGCGAGTTGCAAGACCTGCGCACCTTCAACTCGGTGCGGCCCGTGCTGGGCAGCATCCAGTGGCGCAACGGCCAGGATCTCTGCCCTGACACGTTGTATCTGGACAGCGTCCCGGTTCCGGCGGCGGAGTTGGTGGCTGTCTGAGCGGTCGTAGCCATGATCAAGAGCGGTTTGCCCGCCATCCATCCCAGTGAGTTCCTAGCCGAGACGCTGGACGAGCTAGGCGTATCCCAGGCGCATTTCGCACGCGCCAGCGGCGTGTCGCCCATGCGCATCTCGCACGTGATCAAAGGCACGCGGCCGGTGACCGCGGAGCTGGCCTTGCTGTTTGGCCGCGCCCTGCGCCAGACGCCGCAGTACTGGCTCAACATCGAGGCAGCCTACGACCTGAAGGCGGCCGAAGCGGTGATCAGCGGTCGATTGGAGGCGGTCGCAGAGGTGACGCCAGCGTAGACCGGACATCGATTGTCGCCGCAACAGGGCACGCGGCCCGAGTTTCAGTTGACCGTCCGCGTGTCCAATGCTACAATCTCCCTCGAACGGCACAGTGACCGTCGTCTACAGCAATCCAGCTTTCGCTGTATCGCACCACCCAGGGAAACAGCCGCACCATGGAAACCAAGACTAGGGCGTTAGAATTCAACGTTGTGATCGAGAAGGATGAAGATGGCTACTACGTGGCGTCGGTGCCAGCGCTGCGCGGCTGCCACACCCAGGCCAAGTCGCTGGATGTTCTGATGAAGCGCGTCAGGGAGGCGATCGAGCTGTGCCTGGAGGTGGAAAGCCCGGTGGTCAATGAGTTCATCGGAGTGCAGCGCGTCGTCGTTACAGCATGAGCACCTTCCCATCGCTCACGGCTTCCCAGCTCATCAAGGCGCTGCGCAAGCTGGGGTTCGAGGTCGTTCGCATCAAGGGCAGCCACCATTTTCTGCAACACCCGGATGGACGATGCACCGTTGTGCCGGTGCATCGCGGCGAGACCATCGGCCGCGGTTTACTAGCACAAATCCTGCGTGACTGCGAACTTTCACGCGAGGAACTTCAGGAGAAGCTCTGAGCAGCTTCTTGAACCGACCGGCCGCGCCTGGACCACGCAGCATCGCGCAGGGCTGGACCACGAACGCGCGAAGTCGCACGAAGGAAGCGAAACACGAAGACCACGAACCCCACACCATCCGACTTCGCGACCGTTAGTGTAACAGGTAGTCTCCCTCAATCATATTGATGTATAATCTACCGCATCAAGACGGTTGAGGGAGCAATATGGAACACACGCAACTGCTTTCGCTCGGTTCCTTCTGCTGGAACCAAGATTGTCCTGATTACGGCAAGGTCGGTCTTGGCAATATCGTCAAGTTCGGTCGCACCAAGAAGGGCACGCAATGCTACCGCTGTGAGACGTGTGGCAAGACGTTCGTTGAAACGAAAGGTACGGTGTTCTACGGTCGCCATCACCCTCCCGAGACCATTTTGGAGTGCCTGGCGCTGTTAGCCGAACGCAACAGTCTGGCGGCCATTCACCGCGTCAAAGGGATCAAGGAAGAGACCGTTTTGGACTGGCTGAAGGAGGCAGCCAGGCATGTGGAAGAGATCGAAGCCTGCCTGTTAGCCAATTATCACCTGACGCGTGCGCAACTGGATGCCCTGTGGACGTATGTGGGTCACAAGGGGGAAAAAGGGGGCATCCAGAGCAGGACGACCGTGGCACCTTCTGGCGAGGGACCATCATAGACATCGACACGCGCCTGCGGGTCGGGCGAGCCATTGGGAAGGACGAAGAAGAGGTGGCGGCCGCTTTGATGGCCCAACTCAAAGCGCGTGGGCATCCTGATGCTCCACCTGCCATCGCCACTGATGGGACGGGGAGCTATCGAGAAGCGATGGTTGAGACTTGGGGGCAGGTGCCCGAATACTCAGGGAAAGGGCGACCGCCAACGCGCAAGCAAGCCCAACCTGATTGGCACTACCTCCAGGTGGTCAAGC
>DAOUBX010000049.1:0-8941 GCA_034432445.1 Anaerolineales bacterium | reverse complement strand
GGGAAACTGCCGGAAAACTGCAACAAAAAGAAGAGACACGGAGAGTGCTCGCCGTGCCTCAGAGATTCAACGGGAGTGGATTGCCAGCGGTCGCCTGCCAATGGTTGCGCTCGTGCTATCGTTCCACACGGGGCCGTATCTTAGCACAGACCGGCGAGATCGTCAACAGCCGCCGGCTCATTTTGTACGTCTGACGCTCTTGTTTAGCTGCCTGGTGGGGCAATGGTATAATGCGGCCAGTCGTATTGCTTTCTCCTGTTGTCTCGTCCCTCGTCTGGTGCGACTCGTCGCAGGAAGCAACATCTCATGTTCCAAAAAATCTTGATTGCCAACCGCGGTGAGGTGGCCGTGCGCATCATCCGGGCCTGCCAGGAGCTGGGCATTCGCACGGTCGCCGTCTATTCCGACGCCGACGCCAACTCCTTGCACACGATGTTGGCCGACGAATCGGTGCACATCGGCCCGTCGGCGCCCAAACAGTCCTACTTGTGCGGCGACTGCATTGTGCAGGTGGCAGTCCGGATGGGGTGTGACGCCGTGCACCCCGGCTACGGCTTTCTGTCGGAGAACGCAGATTTTGCCGAGGCAGTGCAGCAAGCCGGGCTGACCTGGATCGGCCCTGGGCCGGCAGCCATGCGCACGATGGGTAGCAAGACCTCGGCGCGGGCGGCTATGACCGCCGCGGGTGTGCCGGTGGTGCCCGGTTACCAGGAAAGCCAGGCCGACGCCGACCTGTTAGCCGCGGCTGCGCGGCTGGGCTTTCCGGTGTTGGTCAAGGCGACGGCCGGCGGCGGCGGCAAAGGTATGCGCATCATCGACGACCCGGCCGATCTGCCCGCCGCACTTGGCTCTGCCCGCCGCGAGGCAGCCAACGCGTTCGGCGATGACCGCATCTACCTCGAAAAGCTGATCCGCAACCCGCGGCACATCGAGTTCCAGGTCTTCGGCGACCACCACGGCCACGCCGTGCACATCTTCGAGCGCGAGTGTTCGGTGCAGCGCCGCCACCAGAAGATCATCGAGGAGACGCCATCGCCGTTGCTCGACGCCGACCTGCGGCAGCGCATGGGCGAGGCGGCCGTGGCTGCTGTGCGCGCCGTGGGCTACGTCAACGCCGGCACGCTGGAGTTTTTGGTCGATCCGGTCGACCGCAGCTTCTACTTCTTGGAGATGAACACGCGCTTGCAGGTGGAACATCCGATCACCGAACAGGTCACCGGCGTCGACCTGGTCAAGCTACAGATTCACGTGGCAGCCGGCTTGCCGCTGCCCTTCCGCCAGGAAGACCTCAGCCAACGCCGCCATGCCATCGAGTGCCGCATCTACGCCGAGGACCCGGCCAACGGCTTCATGCCCAGCGTCGGCAAAGTCTTGCGCGCCGTGGAGCCGGTCGGGCCCGGCGTGCGCGTCGACGCCGGAGTCACCACCGGCGACGAGGTAACCGTGCACTACGACCCCATGATCGCTAAGCTGATCGCCCTGGGCGAGGACCGCGCCGACGCCCTGCGCAAGATGGACTGGGCGCTGCGCCACTATGTGATCCTGGGCGTGACCACCAACATCTCCTTCCTGCGTGACGTGATCACGCACGAGGTGTTTCGCCGCGGCGAAGCAACGACGAGCTTCGTGGACCAGCACTTCGCCGATTGGCAGCCGCCGGCCGGCGATCCCCCGGACTTGGTGCTGGCGGCCGCGGCTTTGGCCGAGCTATTGGAGGGCGCAGCCGTGGGCTCAACCTCCGTGGCCGTCGGCGGCAAGGTTCAAGGCGACCCCTACAGCCCGTGGCAACAGGCCGTTGGCTTTCGTGTGGGGGTGGGCGCTCAGGACTGACAGCGTTGTTGACCGGCAAAGCAAGTCCTGGCGCAGCGCGATGGTTGTGCTTGGACGAGCATTGTCAGTCCTTGGGAGATGACGATGAAGACCGAGTTCACCTATCAAATCGGCGACGAGGTGCGAACAGTTGCCATCGAGCGGGAAGGCGACTGCTTCCAGGTGACCGTGGGCGAGAACACGTACCAGATACGCGCCCAGCGGCCGGAGCATGGCCGGCTCAACCTACAGGTGGGGGATCGACGCTTGCGCGTCTACGTTGCCAGCGACGGGCTGCGCCGCTACGTGGCCATGGCCGGGCAGACCTGGGCACTGGAACGGCCCAAGCCGCAGCCGAAACGCCGCGGCGTTGCCGCGGGCGGGTCGGCCAGCGGCCGCGTGGAGGCTGCCATGCCTGGACTGGTGCTCGATGTACTGGTGGCCGAAGGGGATGCGGTGGAACGGGGCGACGTTGTGGTGCTGTTGTCGGCGATGAAAATGGAACTGCGCGTTACAGCGCCCACAGGGGGACACGTTGCCAAGGTGCACTGCCAGCCAGGACAGGTCGTGGAGCGGGGGCAAGTGTTGGTGGAAATTCGCTGAGGCGCTCTTCCTGGGCAGCGCAAGTCCGGCAGCGCGTTTTGCTATTCTGACAACAGTCCAGCGGCCCGCGCTTTTTGGACGGTGTTTTGCGCCATGCGCACGACCGGCATGTCGACCATGCGACCGTCCAGCGCAAACGCGCCCACGCCGGCGGCTTGCGCCTCCTCGTGGGCGCGCACAACACGCAAGGCGTGGGCGATCTCCTCTGGCGCGGGCGCAAAGACGCGCTGGATGACCTCCACCTGCCGTGGATGGATGGCCATCTTGCCGTCGTAGGCCATCTGCCGACCCACTTGGCACTCTCGCTCCAACCCCTCCAAGTCGTTCAAGTCGAAGAACACCATGTCGATGGCTTGCAGCCGGTAGGCCTTGGCCGCCAGCACCACCGCGCTGCGGGCGTAGAAGATCTCCCAGCCCGCGGCCGTGCGCACGGCGCCCATGTCGCCGGCCAGGTCCTCGGCGCCGAAGATCAGCGCGTCCACCCGCTCGTCGGCCAGCGCGATGTCGCGCACGTTCATCACCCCCAGGGCGGTCTCGACGATGGGCAGCAGCTTGATGCCGCCGGCCGGCCAGCCGCGCGCCTTTTCCTCCAGGGTCAGAAACTCAGCTACGGCCTGCACCTGCTCGGCGAACTCGGCTTTGGGCAGGATGTAGCCGTCCGGCCGGGCGCCGATGGTGGCGCGCAGGTCGGCCTCGTAGAACTCGCTGCCCACCGGGTTGATGCGGATCAGCCGCTCGCTGCGACCGAAGTGCAGCGTCTGCAGGGCCTCGACGATCGTGCGCCGCGCCGCCGGCTTCTGACTGAGCGCTACGCCGTCTTCCAGGTCCATGGCGATGCTGTCGACGTTCAACTCGATGGCCTTGGCGATCTTACGCAACGAGTCGCCGGGCATAAACATCAGGGCGCGGCGCAAACGGGTCGGTTCACTCATGGTTGTGTCCTTGTGGGATCGTAAGGCGTTACTCGTCAACTTGTCTCGGTCGTCCTAGAAGGGAGGCGTTGCGTCGCCCAGTTGGCGCCTGACATGTTCCAACAGTCCATGCCACAGCGCCAAGGCGTCGGCGCCGATCTGCGCGGCTCGCGCCGTCACATAGTCGGCGTCGAACGACTCCTCACTCAGGCCGCTCAACATAAAGCTAAGCACGGCAGCGATGTCCGCAGGATGTTTTGCCGAACGTCCTTGCTGCCAGGCCATCAGCTTGCCGACGATGATGTCCTCGGGCCGTGCACACCAGACCTCGAATTCTTGGCCTTGGGGATCGACCACGGTGCAACGCACGCGGCGCTGAAAAGCAGTGCGATAGGCAGGCTCGCGCGACAACGGCACGAGATCGGCCTTGACCCCAAGGGAACCGTCGATGATCTTGAACATGATTCCCCGGTGGATCGAGTCGCGCATCTGCTGCGGATCGGCGTAGTAACGGGGAGCGGGGAAGCATGCAGCCAGGGCCTCGCAAGCAGCGCTGTCCAGATCGACGATGATATCCACATCGTGTGTTGAGCGGGTCAGGCCATAGGCGCTGGCGCCGAAAGCGCCGACCACCATATACGCCGCGCCCACAGCTTCCAAGGCGCGCAACACGTCCATGTAGAATGCAAACTCGCTCATTGGTCCTTGGCCTTCAGATCCTCGATGTAGCGGAACATCTGCATGTTGATCTCCTCGATGGGCAGGTCGGGGAAGCGCCGCCGAAAGGCCCCGCGCAGCAGCCCGCGCTGAAAGGCCGAAACCTCCGCCATGGCCAGCATGCGCTGTCCCGGCGTCAACGCCGCCATGCGCCGCAGGTGTTCCCAATCCACCGGCTCAAGGGTGATCTCGACTGTGTCGCTGTTGCTCGCCTCGCTCACGGCTCGCTCCTAGCACCACGCGCCGCCAGTAACGAGTAACCAGTAACCCGTAACCAGAGACAACGCCCACCATGCTGGATTACGCACACCTGCACTTACGACGGAGCGCAGCGCAGGTGCAAGTGTTACTCGTTACTCGTCACGCCTCAGCATCAACGCCGTGCGCTCGAACTCGATCACCACGGCGCCGTGCTGGTTACGGCCGGTGTGGCGGAAGCGCACGATGCCCTGGCCGGGCCGGCTGCGCGACTCGCGCTTGTCCAGCACCTCGGTGGTCACGTAAAGGGTGTCGCCGTGGAACATGGGGTGGGGATGCTTGACGCTTTCGTAGCCCAGGTTAGCGACCAGCGTGCCCTCCGTCAGGTCGGCCACGGTGAGCCCGACGGCCAGGCCCAAGGTGAAGATGCCGTTGACAATGCGCTGGCCAAACTCGGTGCGTCGCGCGAAGTCCTCGTTGATGTGCAGCGGCTGGGGGTTCATGGTCAGCGCGCTGAACAGGACGTTGTCCATCTCGGTGATGGTGCGGCCCAGACGATGCTCAATGATCTGGCCGACTGCGAGCTCGTCGAAGTACTTTCCGGGCATAGGACAATCCGGCAGGGTGTGGGGTGTGGATGGGTCGGCAAGCCGGCTGCGCGGCCGGCTGCGTCTGCTGCCGGCATTGTAGCATAGGTGCGCTGCGGCACGAAGTTTGGCCGGACGCTAGGCGCCTTTTTCGATTGACCTTTTCCGCCTTCAATGCTACAATTCGCGGCGGTTAGCCGATAAACCCCCTTCAACTGCGTTTTTCGCCCTCGCAAAAGGTGCTTCCATGACCCAAACTGTCTCCCAAGCCCGCGCCCAGTGGGCCAACACGACCTTGAAAAAAACCCTTGACCGTTTTCCCGAGCGCCGGACCGAGTTTGAGACCAGCTCCGGCATTCTGGTGGATCGCCTGTATACCCCGCCTGATGAGTTGGCCGGCGACTACCTGGAAAAGCTAAACTTCCCTGCACAGTTTCCCTTTACGCGCGGCGTCCAGCCCACGATGTACCGCGGCCGCTTTTGGACCATGCGCCAATACGCCGGTTTTGGCACGGCCGTGGAGAGCAACCGTCGCTACCGCTACCTGCTGGAGCAGGGCCAGACCGGCTTGAGCGTTGCCTTTGACTTGCCGACACAGATCGGTTATGACGCCGACCACCCCTTGGCCATGGGCGAGGTGGGCAAGGTGGGGGTGGCGATCTCTTCGCTGGCCGACATGGAGACGCTGCTCGACCAAATTCCGCTGAACAAGGTCAGTGTCAGCATGACGATCAACGCGCCGGCGGCTATTCTGCTGAGCATGGTGATTGCCGTGGGCAAGAAACAGGGGGTGCCGGCCACAGAGCTGCGCGGCACGATCCAGAACGACATCCTCAAAGAGTATCTGGCGCGCGGCACCTACATCTTCCCACCCGCGCCTAGCATGCGCTTGATCACCGACGTTTTCCGCTACTGCGCCAAAGAGGTGCCGAACTGGAACACCATCAGCATCAGCGGCTATCACATCCGTGAGGCAGGTAGCACGGCGGTGCAAGAGGTGGCCTTTACCCTGGCCGATGGCATCGAGTACGTCAAGGCCGCGATTGACGCGGGGCTGGACGTGGACAACTTCGCGCCGCAGCTCAGCTTCTTCTTCAACGCCCACAACAACTTCCTGGAGGAGGTGGCCAAGTTCCGCGCTGCTCGCCGGCTTTGGGCCAGGATCATGCGCGAGCGCTTCGGCGCCCAGAAGCCGGCGTCCATGCAGTTGCGCTTCCATACGCAGACCGGCGGCAGCACATTGACTGCTCAGCAGCCGGAGAACAACATCATCCGGGTGACGATGCAAGCGCTGGCGGCCGTGCTGGGCGGCACGCAGTCGCTGCACACCAACTCCATGGACGAGGCGCTGGCGCTGCCGACCGAAAAAGCCGTGCAGATTGCCTTGCGCACACAACAGGTCATCGCCTACGAGTCGGGCGTGGCCGACACGATCGATCCCTTGGCCGGCTCCTACTTCATCGAGTACCTGACCGACGAGATCGAGCGTCGGGCCGAGGACTACATCCGCAAGATCGATGCGCTAGGCGGCGCGCGGGCAGCCATTGAGCAGGGCTACATGCAGCGCGAGATCCAAGACGCCGCCTACCGCACGCAGATGGCCATCGAGCGCGGCGAGCAGGTGGTGGTGGGCGTCAACCGCTTCACGACCGAGGAGGAGAGCGAGGCCGAGATCCTGCGCGTCGACGAGTCGGCGCAGCTGGAGCAGATCCAGCGGCTGCAGCAGGTCAAGGCCAACCGTGACCAGGCGCAGGTCGCACGGCTGCTGAGCCAGATTGAGCAAGCCGCCAAAGACCCGCAGGGCGCGCTGATGCCCCTCTTTGTGGAGGCCGTGGAACACTACGTGACCCTGGGTGAGATCTGCGGCGTGTTGCGCAGTGTGTTCGGCGAGTATCAGCCGGACGTGTGGGTGTAGGCGCCGCCAGACCGTCGTATGAGCACCAAGGCGCTGATTTTTGGCGCGGGTAACGTCGGACGCGGCTTCATCGGCCAACTCTTCTGCGAGTCCGGCTATGAAGTGGTCTTCGTCGACGTCGATCAACCGCTGCTGGATGCCCTGAACCGCCGCGGGAGCTACACCATCCGTCTGGTAGACAACGAGGGCGCGGCGGAGGTGACGGTGGGGCCGGTGCGCGGCCTGCACGCCGGCCAAAAGGAAGAGATAGCCGGCGTGTTGGCTGACGCAACCATTGCCGCCACGGCGGTGGGGGTGCGGGCTCTGCCGCACGTCGCGCCGACGGTGGCTGCCGGCATTGCTCGTCGCGCCGCACGCAGCGCGACGAGTCCGCTCAACATCATCATCTGCGAAAACCTGAAGGACGCCGCAGCGACCTTCCGCGCGTTGGTCCTCAGCCATCTGCCCGCCGAGCTGCACCCCTACTGCGCGACCAACATCGGCTTCGTCGACACCGTGATCGGCCGCATGATCCCTCCGTTGACGCCCGAGCTGCGCGTCGAGGACCCTAGCTTGATCGTAGTGGAGCCGTACAAGGTGCTGCCTGTGGATCGCAAAGCCTTCCTGGGGCTGTCTCCGACGGTTGGCCCAACCGAGAGTCCCGTCGTCGGCATGGAGCTGTGCGACAACTTCCCCGCCTACACTGCGCGCAAGCTCTACATCCACAACTGCGGTCATGCCGTGCTGGCTTACCTGGGCTACCTGGCCGGCCACGAATACGGCTACGAGGCGCTGGACAGCCCGGCGATTCGGCCCTGGTTTGACGCGGCATTGCGCGAGAGCCAGGCCGGCATCGTGGCGACTTATGGCGTCGAGCCGGCGTGGCTGGAGGCGCACATCGCCGACCTCAACCGCCGCTTCGCCAACCGCGCCCTGGGGGATACCATTCTGCGCCTTGGCCGCGACCCGGAGCGCAAGCTGGGCCCGACAGACCGCCTGGTAGGCGCGGCCCGGCTGGCCGAGCAGGCGGGCGTCATCCCCGACGCGCTGAGCCGGGCCATTGCCGCCGGTTACCGCTTCGACGATCCGCGCGATCCGTTGGCCCTGGCCCTGCAGGCGCGCATCGCCGCCGAAGGACTGGACAGCGTGTTGGCGGCCGTGAGCGGCATTCAGCCGGCGGAGCCGCTGGCGGCGCTAGTCCGCCGTCACCACGCTGCCGTGGTAGGCCAGGCAGTTGTCAACCGGCCGTCGCCAAGGCCCGCCTAGACCGCCGGTCAGTCGCCGGGCGCAGCGGCTGGCAGGGCGGCGGCCGGTGGTGTCTCATCTTCGGCCACAAGGTGCAAGACGCGCTGGGGGAAGGGGATGGTGATCCCAACCTGGTCGAAGCGCAGCTTGACCTGCTCGCGCAGCTCGTTTTGCAGAGCCCAGTAGTTCTCCAGGCTCACGGCGGCGCGCACGGCAAGGTTGACGCTGCTATCGCCTAGCTCGGTCACCAGGATCTGCGGCGCCGGCTCAGGCAGCACGCGCGGGTCGTTTGCCAGCAGCTCCAGGATCACCTGTCGCGCCAGGGCGATGTCGTCGCCATAGCTGATACCGAACACCAGGTCGGTGCGCAAGACCTGTTTTTTGGCGTAGTTGGTGATGCCGGCCTGCTGAATCTCAGCGTTGGGCAGGATTACCACCTTGTTGTCCCAGCGCACCAATACCGTGTTGAAGAGTTGAATCTCCTCGACGACGCCGGTGATGCCCTTGGTCTCGATCAAGTCGCCGACCACGAAAGGCTTGAACAGCAGGAAGTTGACAGCCGCGGCCAGGTCGCGCAGCGACTGCTGTAAGGCGACGCCCAGGACGATGAGCACCAAGCCGGCGAGGGCCACGACGGTTGCTGCCGGCACGCCGAGGAAGATCAGGGCCAGCATTATGGCCAGGATCAACACGCTGTAGTAGGCGACGGTGAGGAACAGCGTCTCCATCGACGGCGTCAGGGTGGCCCGCGTCAAGACCTGCGCCAGCCAGCGCCGTGTCGCATGCGCCAGCCAGCGGCCCGCCACGATGATCAGGAACGCAACGCCGACGCGCAAGAGGATGCCCAAGAGAGTGGCGATGAGGTTATCTGGGAGTGATAGGTTCATACCTTGTTTTTGCGCAAATAGAAACCACTTCTATTTCTGAGTGCAAACAGGAGCGGTTTCTAATCGCTTGAGTCAGCCAGAACAGTACTT
>DAOUBX010000048.1:0-24294 GCA_034432445.1 Anaerolineales bacterium | reverse complement strand
TGCGACCGGTTTACAGCTTGAGCCGGCTCTGCAGACGCCCTGGCCAGCGCAGCCTTAAGTGCCCGGCACCTAGGGCTGAATAGTTGCCATTGTTTTTGCTATGCTTTGGCTGCGCTTCTCGGCCAAAAGAACCAGCCCAGAACGACGGCCACCAGTGCGCTGCCGCCGATGAGCAGCCAGTTGATCGAGCTTTTTTCTTGGATCGCCAGGTCGAAGTTGGCGTTGCCTGCGCCTTGGTCGGCGGTGTAGTCGATCGCCACCTGCCACAAGCCGGCTGCGGGCATCTGTAGGTCTGTTTCGTAGTAAGTCTTGATCGTTGCTTTGGCGTGGGTTGCTTGGGTCGTTATAGCTTCTGCTGCTGACCCGACGTCCAGAGGCGTCACTTGCACCCGGACATCGGCGTTCATCACCGGTCGTCCATCGACCGGATCGACCAGGGCCACGGTGATGTGCAGTGTGCCCACGCGGGCCGGGTCAGGATTGCTCCAGGCAAAGATGTGCAAAGGGCCGGCGGGCACATCGACCAGCTGCGGTGTGCCGCCGCCGTGGGCTAGCGCCGGGGCTGCGATAGTCAGCCCTGCCAACACTGTGAGCAGCAGGCCGATGGCGCTGGCTACCCAGCGGCTTCTTGTGATGCGGGCTGCTGACGCGGCCACGTCTTGGCGCCGTCGGTTCATCGGCTAACTGCAACATGCTCGTCCATGAGCCAGGGTGGGTTGGGGTTCACCGGCTTCTTGGCTTCGGCGTTGACGATTTGGGTCAACACGATGAGGCCCACCCAGAAGAACATCTCGCTGCCGGGGATCCACATCAAGATGCCGGCGATCATCTGATCCTCCAGCACACCCAGTCCCAGCAAGCGCGGCACATCGACGTAGTAGGTATAGATGGGCGCGGTGGCAAAGGCGATGACCACGCCGATCAGCATGTTGACCGGCACCACCGAAATGGTGTAGACGATGCGCTGGCCAACGGTCAAGCTGCGGTGGAAGCGCGGCGCAACGGCCAGGATGTGCCACCACAGCAGCATAGTCGTCAGGAAGAACGACAGATGCTGCAGGTCGTGCACGAACTGGTTGCGCAGCGCCAGGTTGTAGAGCTTGGGATCATGCCAGCCGATCAGCGCACAGACGTACAGCATCCACGCGATGCCGGGCGAGGTTATCTTGGCGAGCACCCGACGGAAGGAGGAGCGCTCGTTGAGCAGTCCGCTCACAGGGCGCCGGGCCTGTTTGGGCAGTCCCCACACGAGCACGGGAAAAGGATTGCCGATCAGCAAGAGCGGCACGGCCACCATCGTCAACAGCAGATGCTGGGTCATGTGCATGAACAGGAGTTGGCTGCTGAGGATGTCCACGGGTGACATCAGCGCAATAGCCACCGTCAGCAGTCCACTCCAGTAGAGCGCCAGCTTCCACCCGCTGACGAGATTGGACTGCGGATTGCCGCCTGAGCGCAGGCGGGTCTGATGACGCAGGCGTCGCCAGCCGTTCAGGTAGATGAAGCCAGCCAGACCTAGAACAAGGATCACCTCTGGCCGCAAGTCCCAGGAAAGCAGTAGCGCCTGTATCATCAGATGCTCACCAGACAGATGGTGCAAAACAGTGAACAGTGGGCGTCACCTGGCAAACTGAAAGCCCAGCGAGCCGCTTGCTGCGCCGCACACTGTTCACCGTTCATCGACTAGTGCCCATGACCAAGGGGCGTGCCGATCAAGTACAGGGCTGGGTAGAAGAACACCCAGACAACATCGACGAAGTGCCAGTAGATGGCAATGGCCTCGACACCCCAGTGCCGTTCGGCCGAGAAGTGACCCTTGCGACCCAGATTCCACACCAGCAAGATGCCGATCACACCGCTGATGACGTGCAGGGCGTGCATGCCGGTCATGCCGTAGAACACGGCGCCGAAGACGCCATCGGTGGGCCGGAGATGGCGGCCCAGGACGATTTGGCCGTTTTCCACGACGAAGCCCCACTCGATAAAGATCACGCCGAGGAAAAAGATCGTGCCTAAAACGGCGGTGGCCAGCATGCTGCGCAAGAAGGTCTTGCGGTCATCGTGGGCGATGCCCATTTCAGCCCGGTACATGAAGAAGCTGCTCAGCAACAGAACCACTGTCAGGGTCAGAGCCGGGAGCTGCGCCAGATTGGGCCGATAGCCGCCCCAGAGGAAGAAGCGCGCCACCAGCAAGCCGCCGAAGATGAAGCTCTCCGAGATGAAGAAGAGCCACATACCCAGACGGTTGTTCTGGGTCTGCCATTGGTAGGATTCGTGCAAAGGCTCGGTTGTAGCGGCCATCAGTGGGTCTCCTCACTGCTCCACACGGTTTTGACGTGCATGAAAATCGTTATGATGAGAGAGGCCTCGATCAGGTTAACGATGAACAACAGGGGCACTGAGTTGATGCCCAGCGAAGCGCCGATCTCGGCTACGGTCAGAACCGCCAAGGCTACCAGCATGAGCCAGCCGACGCGGTAGGCAGCCTTGCGGCTGGCGGTGCGTTTGACATACTCCGGGCCACGATCTGGCACGACGACCGCGGCAGGCTTGGCCGCTGCAGCGCCGGCAGTTCGCTCGCCGGGCATCACGCGCGTCAACAACAGCAGCGTGGCCAGCAGGCCACCGCCCATCACAAGGGGCAGAGCGATCAACACAAGGGTAGCGGTATCCATAGTAGTGCTCAACTCCAGTCTGGCTTGGGGCACTGGAGGAACTGGGAAAACGGTTTGCGCTTAGCGCTGGCCAGTTTTCGCCAGTTCCTCTCAGTACCTCTAGCGCTTTTCTCTCAGTCGCCGCCGGTCATGGCCGGCAGCGGCGCCATCTGCACGTAGCGAGAGCCGGCCAGGCCGTAGTCATAGGGCTCACCCACGACGACCGGGGTAGCGGCAAAGCTGACCTCTGGCACCGGCGATGGGATTTGCCATTCCAGGCCACGCGAGCGCCACGGATTGGCGGCTGCCTTGGGCGCACGGCGGGCGTAGAGGAACAGGTTGTACACCATGATCAACACCGAGATGAAGATCACGAAGCCGGCGATGGTGACCAGCAACTGGCCGGTCCCGATGCCCAGAGCCGGCTCGTAGGTGGCGATGCGGCGGCGCATGCCGTGCATGCCAACCCAGATCTGGCCCAACGACATGACCCAGAAGGCCGGAGTCATCAGGGCAAAGTGGAGCTGGCCCAGCCGCTCGCTGTACATGCGGCCGGTGGCCTTGGGATACCAGTAGTACAGCGCCGCGAAGAACGGGAAGACGAACCCGCCGAACATCGTGGCGTGGAAGTGTCCCACCACGTAGTACGTGTCGGTCAGGTTCAGGTCTGTGGTGACCGTGCCCAAGGGCGGCCCGGTGAGCCCGCCGATGAGAAAGACGGAGATCGCACCCAGAGAGAAGAGCATGGGCGTCTTGAACTCGATGCGGCCGCCCCACAGCGTGCCCAGCCAGCTAAAGAACTTGACGCCGGTCGGCACGGCCACAAGCAGGGTGGAGAACATGAACGGCACGCGCAGGTAGTTGCTCATGCCCGACACGAACATGTGGTGCGCCCACACCAGGAAGCCAACCAGGGCGATGGCCATGCTGGACATGGCGATCCACTTGTAGCCGAAGAGCGGCTTGCGGGCGAACACCGGCAGCAGCTCGCTGATGATGCCCAGGCCGGGCAGGATGAAGATGTACACGGCCGGGTGCGAGTAGAACCAGAAGAGGTGTTGGAAGAGGATCGGGTTGCCGCCGCCGACCCACTTATCGACTTCGTTCCACACCGGACCGCGCGGGTCGAAGAAGCCCAGTCCCATGATGCGCTGCATCAGCACCATGAGGAAGGACAGGCCGATGAGCTGGGTGGCGGTGAGCTGGATCAGCGCCGTCGAGAAGGCCGCCCACACGAAGATAGGCATGCGGAACAGCGTCATGCCCGGCGCGCGCATGCGCAGCGTCGTGACGATGATGTTCAGCGAGCCCAGGATCGACGAGAGGCCGATGAAGAACACGCCCAGGAAGAAGTACTGCACGCCCAGCGGCGCCTGCGCGCTGAGCGGCGGGTAGCCCGTCCAGCCCGTGTTCCAGCCACCGATGAACATGGCCGTGCACAGCAGCAGCGCGCCCGGCACGTTGATCCAGTAGGCAAACGCGTTCAGCCGCGGAAAGGCCATGTCCGACGCGCCGATCATCAGGGGCACGAGGTAGTTGGACATGGCGCCCACGCCGAGCAGGATGCTGCCAATCATGATCATGCCGTGGGCGCTGATCATGGTGTTGAACACGTTGGCGGGGACGAAGTTCAGCTCAGGCTGAGCCAGTTGCAGGCGGAAAAGCATGGCCAGCGTGCCGCCTACGCCCAGCAACAGGATACCGGTGATGCCGTATTGCACACCGATCACTTTGTGGCTGTAGTCAACGCTGAAGTAGCGGGCCCACTCTGGCGTGCCCGGAATGCGCGCGCCGTGGTGGAAGGGGGTGCGGATGCCGCGCGCCCACTTCAGCCAGTCGGTCACAGCGCCTACGCCGATCATGAAGCCGATGGCGAAGAAGATGCCTGCGACCACGACAGCCGGTTCGTAAGCCGCCAGCCCGGGCGCGTTGGGCCGCCACTGGGGCGTCATGCCCAAGGCAAGCCGGGCGCCGACCACCAGAGCGAAGCCCATGGCCCATCCAACCAGGCCGCCGATCAGGCCGCGCAACAGCCCTAACCGGAATACGCTCATGTAATGTCCTCCTGTGTACACAGCATAATGCCAAATCGTAACCGCTCAGGCGCCGACGATCTACTGGCTGCTTTAATTGCCGCTGAGGGTCTTGATGAACTCGATCAGGTAGGTGATTTGTTCCTCGTTCAGAATGTCGGCGTAGTTCTGCGGCATCAGCCCAGGATTGTAGCCGGCGTGGATCTGATCGTTAGGATGCAGAATGGAGTTGCGGATGTACTCCTCGTCACCCTTGACCGTTGTGCCGTCGGCCAGAGCGATGTCGGCGCCGTACAGCCCCTTCCACGAGGGACCGATGCCACCAGGCTCGCCCGTTAGATTGTGGCAGGCGGCGCAGCCGGAAGAAGCATAGACCTGCTGGCCACGCTCGGCCATCATTTCCGGCGTGACAACAGCTTGTTGCTCGCTCACCCAAGCGTCGAACTGAGCCCGGTCTACGACTTCGACGTCGGCCAGCATGATCGTGTGACCGGTACCGCACAGCTCGTTGCAGCGCACCTTGTAAGCGCCAATTCTGTCCGGCGTCACGCGCAATTGCGTTGGCACGCCCGGCACCAGGTCTTGCTTGACGCGAAACTCAGGGACGTAAAAATCGTGGATGACATCGGCGTCTCTGGAGCGCATCTTGAGCAGCAGCGGCTGGTTCACCGGTACCACCAATTTGGGTGACGCCTTGATACCCTGCTCGGGATAGGCGAACTGCCAGCCAAAGCTGAAAGCTGTGACTTCGATGGTCATCTCGTTGGGCTGCGCAGCCGTGACCTGGCCCAGCGTCACCGCGCCGATCACACCAAAGATCAGCACTGTGATCAGTGGGAGCACCGTCCAGGTGATCTCCAGCTTGGTGTTGCCCTCGAAATGGTCACCGTCGCCGTCTTCGCCCGACTTGCGCCGAAAGACGATCACGCTGTACAACATGAAGACCATGACGAGCGCGAACAGAAACCCAATGACCGCAAAGTGCAGATCGAGCAAGCCATCGACGATGTGTGACTGCGTGCTGGCCTTGGGGAACTTGGGCAGGCTCCGCAGCACCAGCGCCGAAATCACGCCGACGATGAGCACCAGCGCCGTCACAACGATGAAGTGGCGCTTGTAGCTCCGCCTTTCATGAGGAGTTCCTTTCTCCATGCGCTGCATTCTCCCTTGTGCGAATTGAGATGAGTGAACTGGTTGGGTTGTTGGTTCAGAGCGCGTGCCCTTGAGCGCACGCAGCAGATCGGCCTCGCCGGCCCCGCTCACCTGATGCCGTTCGTGGACGGTCATCTTGTCGCCGGCGAGGGTGACGTAGATGACGCGCAGGTTCTCGACATCGGGCCAGAGCAAGGGCGCCAGATCAGCCTCCTTCAGGGTGGCGTCGCCGTGGTCGATGATGATCACCTGTGGCCGACGCGTAGGGACGATGGCCTGGGCTTCCTCCCAACTGCTGACCGCACCGACCACCTCGGCCTGATCACCCAGCAGGCGGATAATGCCCTCGCGGAAGATGGGATGTGCTGATACGATGAGAACTCGTTCGGGTGTCACGGTGCGATCCCTGGAGCAGCAAATGGAAACCGAGTCGCGGGCATCTCCCTGGCGACGGGACTTATTGTAACAAGTCTGCCGCGCCGTGTCATCGCCCAAGTGTCCCGTGTGCAGCAAGAAAAAAGAGTGATCGCACGATCACTCTTTTGGGGGATGCTAGATTACCCCACCGATCGGACAAGCGAACTCGTCCCCCTGTTTTACAAGTTGCACAGCCAGGAGACGAGGGACACGGTTTGCCGCTCGTCGGTCAGGTTGGCAGCGTTGGCCAACTCGCCGCTTTGCAACTGGTTCCAGATCTCGCCGGCCATGCTGGCCTCGATGGCATTGCCGATGAAGAAGAGTTGGGGCAGCAATCCAAGGGCATCAAAGGACCGGCGGATGCGCCCCAGGTGAGCGTTGGCCGTCTTCCAATGCTCGTCGGCGCCGGCCGGGTCGATGCCGCCCTTGAGTTCACCTAGTGCAATATACGTTTCGGCGTCCCGGACGACCGTAGGCCGCCTCGACTTGGATCGGAACTGCTCCGGCGTGCTGTGCAGGAGACAGATATCGACGTTCTTGCCGCTCTTCCTGGGCTCGCCAGACTCGTTGTCCTCCAGTTCCTCCTCGGTCTTGATCAGGGGCACGAAGAGGTTATAGGCAAGGATGCGGGGCAGGTAACCGACCTCCCATGCACATGCTCGAATCTGGTCAAAGTTGTCAAGGAGGTGCGGCGCTTTCCATCTTTCATCGGTCTTGTCGAACCACCGAAAATTCCTGCCGGCAACGCGAAAATCTGAGACGATGTACGCCGTAAGCTTACGTTGTGCCCAGACACCCACCAAATTGCGAATCTTGCCTCCCAGAGAGTCGCCTCGCGTAAGCAGAAACCTGTAGACCAGTTCTTCCACGAACTTGTCTCCAGCGGGTTCCAATACTCTCTCGATGTATTCCGCCAAAATGCTGCGTCGATCGCTGACGTCGAGATATGCAGTGGCCTTGTCGGAAACCCCCGCTGCTGTCAGCAGAGCTGACTGAATATCGACTATGTCCAGCAGGTCTTGGGGCTTTTTAGCTTGTCCCGCCTTGATTCGCAGAGTTCTTGCATCTTGCACAAAAGAGTCGGCGAGACGGCTTTTTTCAAGGATCGCTTCTACGAATCCGGCGCGTTTAGCCTCTTGCGTGGTAACAAGCGATTGGCTGTTTTGCAGATGACGCAGATACGGACGATCAGCCGTCATGCCTTCCTCCAGACGTAGATGCATTTCCGCAATGGCTCTCGACCATGCTCTCCCATCTGTTGACTGCTGTTACCTTTACCGCCCGGCAGAACGAGAATGTTCTCAACCATGAATCCGAGATGCTCGGCAATCGAGGAGAGGATCATATCTACAGAAATGCTGGCGCCAGCGTAGCGGACGTTATCATTGACCATGAGCAATGGTGCCCCGGTTTTCAAGACCCTTGCCGACTCGGCAATGACGCAAGCCATCTCATAGAAATAACCCCGTACCATTCGGGGAATACCGTTGTTATTCAGTGCGCCGATTTCCCGCTGATGATCAAGATAGGCTAGGATTGTCTGAAGAAGTTCTTGGTCATTTGCCGCTTCAATTGCAGCTTGCCAGTCTGGGTTGATTCTCAAGAGGTCTTTGGCCCGATTTTCTACTGTGCAACTTAGCATACTCTGACGAAGCTCCCGGAGTTCGTGCTCGTTTACACCCAGAAGCGCAAGTTCCAGCGCATATGTACGCGTATAATCGTAACGATTGCAGTAGGGGGGCGACGTCACGATTGCATCGTATGTGTTGGGTGGAAGCTGTGGCATGATCTCCAGACAGGATCCGCTCAACAGTCTGATGTCACCGTGCTTTCCGTTACCGTTGTGAAAGAGATCAAGCTGCAGAAGAGGCATCGTCAAGTCGGCTACAATTTCCTGCAGTTTTCTGGAAATTGCTTGCTCAAAACCCCACACCTGACCTTTGTTAAAGAGCTTTCGACCTTGCTTTCGCCCTGATCGGTAGTCCCACCGAAGATACTGACCATCTTTGCGCGTGAAGCTTACTTCCTCGAGAACACAAAGCAGAGCAAAACGCAGTACAGTCTGTACAGCAGGTGGCTCATGCTGAATTGCCCCCAAGTACTTCTCGATGAGATCGCGAGTTTGCTCTGGATAGGCGCCTCTTGTGATCCGAAGCTCAGAAATGGCAATCCTATCCTCTGACGACAGCCATGTGTCGGGATCAACCCAGCGTTGTAACTCGGTGAGATCGTTTTGTGTTAGTTGCGACTCGATGGTTTGCTTTGTGAGGATAATCTGTTGGCCAATCGGCAAGAGTTCAATCCCATCTGCATCGAGACCCAAGTCACTAGCGACAAACAGAGTGGTGCCGCTACCTGCAAAGGGGTCAAGTACTCTACCGGCGCTGATTTGATATCTTGTAAACAGATGCTCCACAAGCCCGGCGGAAAACCCTTCTTTGTACTTGTACCAACGATAGATTGGACGAGACTTGTTGGCTTGGAAGCTCACCAATTGTCGGCTCAATGCCGTCTGAATCGAAAACTTGTCTCGAAAGTACCTTTCTGCGGCCTGATCGAGACTCTCAATTTGCGTCAGAGTTGGCGCAACCTGAAGCAAGCGATATTCTTCAGACACGGCATTTTGTGTGATCATCTTAAAAATTATAGCTTTCCCTTCTATCTTAGTCAATCAGGCGTTCTGTGCATCACGCCCTGAGGGAAGCGATTGGGTTGCAGATGATGCATAACTACTCGATCATAGGTGCCGGGCACTTGAGTCTGACTTGAGTCTGTGTTGGCGAGGGTGTCCGCCGAGCCGGCTCAAGCTGCAAACCCGTCGCAAGTGCTCGGCACCTGAACAGTTACGACGCACCATAGCATCCTAGACCAACCGTTTGTACATCGTCACCACGCACGCACCGCCCAGGCCGATGTTGTGTTGCAGGGCAATTCTGGCGCCTTCCACCTGGCGCACGCCGGCTTGGCCGCGCAGTTGCCAGGTCAGCTCGGCGCACTGGGCGAGGCCGGTGGCGCCCAGGGGATGGCCCTTGGCCAGCAGGCCGCCGGATGGGTTGGTGACGACGCGGCCGCCGTAGGTGTTGTCGCCGTCCCAGATGAAGCGCTCGGCCGTGCCCTCCGGCGTCAGCCCCAGCGCCTCGTAGGAGATCAGCTCGTTGGTGGTGAAGCAGTCGTGCAGCTCGACCACGTCCACATCCTCCGGGCCGATGCCGGTTTGCTCATAGACCTGCCGCGCCGCGGTTGCACTCAAGTCGTAGCCCACGATCTTCATCCGGCTGCCCGCGTCGAAGGTGGAGCGGAAGTCGGTGGTCATGGCCTGGCCGACAATGGCCACGGTGGCGTCCAGCCCATGTCGCCGCGCAAAGTCCTCGCTGCACACCACGGCTGCGGCCGCGCCGCAGGTCGGCGGACAGCACTGCAAACGGGTCAGCGGGCCGGTGAAGCGCGGGGAGGCCAGGACTTCTTCGACGGTGAGCGGTTTACGGAAGATGGCACGCTCGTTGTGCTGCGCATGACGCCGCGCCTTGACCGCAATCATGGCGAAGGTCTCGTTGCGCGTGTCGTAACGCTCCTGGTACTCCGCGCCCGCGCCGCCGAACAGCCGGATGGCCATTGGCGAGTCAGAGTGGCCTTGCAGCGCGTCGGCCAGCGCCAAGAACTTGCCCAGCGGCGCCGGCCGGTCGTTGAAGACCACGTCGATGGCCCCGCGCGCCATCTGCTCGAAGCCCAGGGCCAGCGCGCATTCAACCACACCGGCCTGCACCGCCTGCCGCGCCAGGAAGAGTGCAGTAGAGCCGGTGGAGCAGTTGTTGTTGACGTTGATTACGGGAATGCCGGTCATCCCCACGTCGTACAACACCGCCTGGCCGGCTGTGCTGTCGCCGTAGACGTAGCCGGTGTAAGCCTGTTGAACCTGTTCATAGGCCACGCCGGCATCCTGGAGCGCCATGCGCACGGCTGCGGCGCCCATCACCGTGTAGGGCTCCTCCGTGCCCGGTTTGACAAAGGGGGTCATGCCGACCCCGGCAACGATCACGCGCTTGTCCATCGGACCACCTCCGGTTGAAATGCGTACGCAACTGCTCAGATGCAGCGCTACAGCGGTAACACCAGCAGCAACACCGCGAAGACGACGACCGTCAACGGCAGGCCTACGCGGCGAAAGTCATGAAAGCGGTAGCCAGCCGGGCCCATGACCAGCACGTTGACCGCATGGCCCAGCGGGGTGATAAACGCCATGGAGCTGGTCAGGGCCACGGCCATGGCCAGGGTGCGCGGGTCGAGACCGGCTTGCTGGGCGACGGCGATCGCCACCGGCGCCATGATGCCCGCCACGGCTGCGCCGTTGATCACTTGGGCCAGCAGCACCGTCAGCAGGCCCAAGCCGGCCACTACGGCGCGCGGCCCCAGGGGCAACAGCCAATCCACCAGCCCTTGGGCGACCAGCGTAGCCAGCCCGCTCTCGGCAATGGCCAACCCCAGCGGCAGCATGCCCGCCACCAGAAAGACGCTGCGCCACTCGATGGCGTTGTACAACTGATCCATGCTCAACAGTCGCGCCAGCACCATGCCTACGGCGCCGGCCAGCATGATCTCGCCCAGGAGGTCTGGTTTCAGGGTGGCCATCAGCAACGTGAGCGCCATGATGGCCACCGCCAACGTGCCCTTTTCCGGCATCACCTGCGGGCCGCGCTCCGAGGGATCCGCCAGAACGATCAAGTCTGGCTCGGTGTCCAACAACGGCAGCCGCGCTCGCGGCCCTTGCAACAACAGGGCGTCGCCGAACTGCAGCGGCAGGTCGCCCAGGTGCGTGCGCAGAGGTCGGCCCTGGCGCCAGATGCCGAGCACCACCATGCCGTATTTGTCGCGAAAGCGGGAGGAGCGCAGTGTCTGCCCTAGCAAGCCGGAGCGCGGCGCCAGCACCGCCTCTACCACAACGACCTCGCCTGTCTCCAGGTCCTTCTCGCGCCATGGTCGCGGCGGCAGGATTTCCAGATACGGTTCCACGTCCCGGCGGCGAAAGTCTTCTTCATTTCCCTCCAGCACGATCACATCTCCCTCCGCCACCGTGGCGTCGGGCGCTGTGACAGGGATGACGCGGCCGTTGCGCTCGATGGCGACGACCGTGACGCCAAAGCGCTCGCGCAGCGGGCTGACCGCCAACGGCCGGCCGATCAGGATCGAGCCGGCCGGCACACGGGCGCGAAATAGCCGTTCGTCCAGCCGGTACACCTTGATCAGGTCTGGATGGGGCGGCCTGTCGGTTTGTTGACCATCCATGCCCGCGTGCTCGGGCAGCCAACGCGCAGCAACCAGCACCATGAACAGAATGCCGGCCACGGCCATGGGGCCGCCCACCGGTGCGAAGTCCAGGATGCCGAAGCCGGCCAGGTTCCTGCTCCGTAACACGCCGCTGACTACGATGTTGTTGGTGGCGAAAAGCGTGGCCATGCCGCCCAGGATGGTGGCGAACGCCAGCGGCATCAACACCCGCGAGAGGCGCACATCCCCCCGTCGGGCCAGCCCTGAGACGGCAGGCAGGAGGATGGCCGCGGCTGCAATGTTGTTCATCACCAGTGACAGCGCTGCGCCCAGAACCATTACCGCGGCCAGCAGGCGGCGTTCGCTGTTGCCGGCCAGGCGGCGCAGCAGGCGGCCGGCTTGGTCGGTCACGCCCGTCGCCTGCAAGCCGGCCACCAGCACGAAGATGCTGATCAGGGTGATGACGGCCGAGCTGCTGAAGCCGGACAAGGCCACGCGCGGAGGCAACACGCCGGTTGCGCCCAGGGCCACGACTACCATCAGCGCCACCAGGTCGGCGCGCACGCGGTCGCTGAGCAGCAAGCCGGCCGCTGCTACGGTGATCACGATGGTGGCGACAAGATCGGTGGACACTGAACCGTCGCTCTCAGGGGGAGCTCAGATCTGCTGTGGGTAGCAAGGCGGGCGGCCGGCGGGCCTGGGTAGCTTGCTCAAACGCATAGGCCAGGCGGATCAAAGTCGGTTCGCTCCAGGCCTCGGCGAAGAAAGAGAGGCCAACCGGCAGGCCGAAGACTAAGCCCGCGGGTACGGTGATGTGGGGATAGCCGGCCACAGCGGCGGGGGTTGTGCAGCCACCGCTGTAGTGGTCGCCGTTCACCAGGTCGATGAGCCAGGCCGGGCCGGTAGTAGGCGCAACGATGGCATCGAGCTGTTGTTGAGCCAGCGCGCGGTCGATGCCCTCCGCGCCGGCCAGGCGTTTGCTGCTGGCCAGGGCATTCAGGTAGGCTTCGTCGGTCAACGGCCCCTTCTCTTGCGCCAGCAGCATGATCTCCTGGCCGAAAAAGGGCATCACCCGTTCCTTGTGCAGCTCGTTGAAGGCGATCACCTCGGCCAGGGATTTGACCGGCGCGTTGGGCCCCAGGCCGGCAAGGTAAGCGTTCAGATCGGCCTTGAATTCGTAGAGCAGCACGGTCAGCTCCATGTCCTGCATCTCCCTGTCCGGCAGAGGCTGGGCCAGGTCCACCACTTCGGCGCCCAGCCGTCGCATAACAGCAAGAGCGGCTTCTATGATGCGGTCCACTTGCGGATGCTTGCCGAAGTATTGCCGCGCCACGCCTAGCCGCGCGCCGCGCAGGCCGTCGGCGTCGAGGAACCGGGTGTAGTCGAGGGCCGGTGAGCGGTGAGCGGTGACCGGTACTCGGTTGCCGATGGTCGCTGTCGCCGGATCGCGAGGATCGACGCCGGCGAGCGCCCCGAGCAGGATGGCAGCGTCGGTCACGGTGCGAGCCATGGGGCCGGCGGTGTCCTGGCTATGGGCGATGGGCACGATGCCGGCGCGGCTGATCAGGCCGAGCGTTGGCTTGATGCCCACGATGCCGTTGACCGCAGCGGGGCAGGTGATCGAGCCGTCGGTCTCGGTGCCGATGGCCGCAACGCACAGGTCGGCTGCCACGGCTACGGCAGAGCCGGTGCTGGAGCCGCAGCCGCTACGGTCCAGGGCGTAGGGGTTGTGGGTGAGGCCGCCCCGGCTGCTCCAACCGCTGGTGGAGCGGGTCGAGCGGAAGTTGGCCCATTCGCTGAGGTTGGTCTTGCCCAGGATCACGGCGCCCGCGGCGCGCAGCCGCGCTGCCACCGTGGAGTCTTGCGGCGGGATCGACCCCACTAACGCCAGCGATCCGGCTGTCGTCTGCATGCGATCTGCCGTGTCGATGTTGTCCTTGAGCAGGATAGGAATGCCGTGCAACGGTCCGCGCGGCCCATGCTGGCGCCGTTCGGCGTCCAGCGCGTCGGCGCTAGACGGCGCATCGGGGTTGATCTCGATGACTGCGTTGAGCTGCGGGCCGTTGCGATCGATAGCCTCAATGCGCGCCAGGCACGTCTCAACCAGGCGACGAGCTGTCAGATCTCCAGATTGCATGTGTGCTTGCAGTTCAAGCAGGGTGGGCATGTGGCCTTCCTCCGCAATCCACTGTTGCCAATACGGCGGCCGCGACCTGCTCATGATCTCGAGGCAGTCGCTGCCCTTGCCGTGGTAAGCTCCGGCGGCCAGTATACCACAAGACGCAGCGCAAGGATAGCAGCGTGAGTGCGAGCCGATAGTTGATCTGGCCAGAGTGTGCTATACTGTGGTTCCAATCAGGAGTATAGCCGCCATGCAAGCAACGCCAGAGACAGTCAGACGACCAACGATCACTTACGCCGTCGGTCCGTGCCCACAGGGCTATTTGTTGGTGGCTGCCACGGAGCGAGGCATTTGCATGGTCAGTCTGGGTGACGCGCCGGCAGACTTGGTGCAGACTGTGACTGTCCAGTTCCCGACCGCAGTTCGCGCGCCGGAGGATGTTCAGCTAGTTGAGTGGACGACCAGCCTTCAGGCGTATCTGCTTGGCCAGCGGCGGCGCCTGGACCTGCCGTTGGACCTTCATGGCACGCACTTTCAGCGGCGCGTCTGGCAGGCGCTGCAAACGATTCCCTACGGCAGCACCCGCACGTACAGCCAGGTAGCGCAGGCGCTCGGCCAGCCTACGGCAGCGCGCGCCGTGGCCGGGGCTTGCGCTGCCAACCCCGCTGCGTTGGTCGTTCCCTGTCACCGCGTGGTACGGGGGGATGGCAGCCTGGGCGGTTATCGCTGGGGCATCGAGCGCAAAGCGGCTTTGTTGGCGTTGGAGGCCGCATACTCCGCCTGAGCAACGCCGCCGATCTTTCTCAGTTCAGTGAGGTGAACAACGATGTTCCGAATGTTCGATGACGCACACGCCTTTGCCGTGCAGCAAGACATCAAGATGATCGATCTCAAGTTCTGCGATCTGTGGGGCCGCTGGCACCATCTGACGATACCCACCCGCCAGTTCACGCCGGCGCTGATGACCGAAGGCATCGGCTTCGATGGCTCGGCCGTGGGCTTGAAGAGCGTCAAGGCGGGTGACATGGTCCTGATCCCCGACTTGACCACCGGCGCCGTCGATCCGTTCTGGGACGCGCCAACCCTCAGCTTCATCTGCAGCACGGTTGAGGCGGACACCATGGCGGTTTTCCCCAACGACCCGCGCAACATCGCGCGGCGCGCCGAGGAATACCTGGTCGAGACCGGCATCGCCGACGCCAGTCGCTGGGGGCCGGAGTTCGAGTTCTACGTCTTCGACGAGGTGGCTTGGGAGAACCAGATCAGCCGCGCCAGCTATCGCCTGGAGTCGAAAGAAGCCGACTGGAACAGCGCGCTGGGCGGCCACGGCCACACAATTCCTCTGCACGGCGGTTATCACGCCATCCCGCCTAAGGATCAGCTTTACAACCTGCGTGCGGCGATGAGCCTGCACCTGGAGGCAATGGGCGTCGAGGTCAAGTACCACCATCACGAGGTGGGCGGCCCAGGCCAGTCGGAGATCGAAACGCCGCTGGTGGGCCTGCTGGCAGCCGGCGACATGACGATGCTGGTCAAATACGTGACTAAGATGACCGCTCAGGCCCACGGCAAGACGGTCACCTTCATGCCCAAGCCGCTCTACGGCGAGGCCGGCAGCGGCATGCACTTTCACCAACTGTTGCTGAAGGACGGCCGGAACATCTTCTTCGACCCGGCCGGCTATGGCTGCATGAGTCAGACCGCGCTCTACTACATCGGCGGGCTGCTGACGCACGGCCCGGCCTTGCTGGCGCTGACCAACCCGAGCACGAACTCTTATCGCCGGCTGGTGCCCGGCTTCGAAGCCCCCATCAACGCCTTCTTCAGCCTGGGCAACCGCAGCGCAGCCGTGCGCATTCCCAAATACGCCACCCAGCCGGAGAACGCGCGGCTGGAGTTCCGGCCGCCGGATGCCACCTGTAATCCGTATCTCGCCCTGGCGGCGCAGCTCCTGGCCGGGATCGATGGCATCCAGCGTTGCATTGACCCGACGGCCGCCGGCTTCGGTCCGATCGACGCCAACATCTTCGCCTGGAGCGACGAACAGCGCGCCCAGATCAAGCATCTGCCTGGCTCGCTGGACGAGGCGTTGGCGGCGCTGGAGGCCGATCACGACTTTCTCCTGGTCGGCGGCGTGTTCAGCCGAGAGCTGCTGACGCAGTGGATTGCCTTCAAGCGCGAAAGCGAGTCGCTGCCGGTGCGCAATCGTCCGCATCCCTTCGAGATGCAGCTGTACTTCGATGTCTAAGCCGAGCATGGACGAGCCTGTGATTCTGACCGAGCGTCTCACGCGGCGCTTTGGTGAGATCGTAGCCGTGGACGAGTTGTCGCTGGAGGTGCGCCGCGGCGAGGTCTTCGGCTTTCTGGGGCACAATGGCGCCGGCAAGACCACCACGGTGCGTCTGTTGAACGGCGTGCTCACCCCCAGCGCCGGCCGGGCGCGCGTCCTGGGCTTGGACCCGTTGGCTGACGGTCCAGCCCTGCGCCGCCAGACCGGCGTGCTGACCGAAACGCCCTCGTTAGACGAGCGGCTGAGCGCCCGCGTCAATCTCAGTCTGTATGCCGACCTGTACGGCGTGCCCAAGGCCGCGGTCAAACAGCGAGTTACCGAGTTGCTGGCTGCTTTCGACCTGACCGAGCGCGCCGACGACAAAGTGGGCGAGTTCAGCAAGGGGATGAAGCAACGGCTGGCTTTGGCCCGCACGATGCTGCACGAGCCCAGTTTGATTTTTCTCGACGAGCCGACAGCGGCGCTGGACCCGCTGGCGGCGCGGCAGGTGCACGAGATGATCTTGCGCACCGCGCAGGAGGGACGCACCGTTTTCATCAACACGCACAATTTGGTCGAGGCACAGCGGCTGTGCGACCGCGTGGGTGTCATGGAGCATGGCCGGCTGGTGGCGCTGGGCACGCCGCACGAGCTGGCGCGGCGGTTGGTGCGCAACCTGAGCGTCGAGTTCGAGGTGGCGCCGGCCAGCGTTCCGCACGCTGTTCAGGCGCTGGCGGTCATGCCTGGCATTGCTCGCGCCGGCCAGCGCAGCGGCATCGTCGTTGTCAGCGGTGCCGAGCGCGCGACCATCCCCGACTTGATCGCGGCCTTGGTCGCCGCCGGTGTGCGCATCTATCAGGTGACGGCGCAGGAGCCCACCCTGGAAGACGTCTACTTTGCCCTGCACAGCGATGCGGAGGTCAGGCCATGAACTGGCGAGCGATTGGGGCCATTGTGCGCAAGGACTTGCGGGTTGTGACGCAAAACAAAGGCGTCGTCCTGCCGATTGTGCTTCTGCCCGTGATCCTGTTCGTTGTGTTGCCGGTGTTGGTGCTGGCGTTGCCGTCGGCTTTTGGCAGCACCGGCGTGGCCGGCAGTGATATGCAAGAGCTGCTGGCCATGGTAGCGCCCGGTCTACGCCAGCAGCTTGAGGGTTTGAACCCTGATCAGGCGGGCGCCGTCTTCTTTCTGGTGTACATGTTGGCGCCCTTCTTTCTGATCGTGCCCATCATGGTGTCGAACGTGATCGCCGCCGACAGCTTCGTGGGTGAGAAAGAGCGCAAGACGCTGGAGGCGTTGCTGTATACCCCAACCACCGATGGCGAGCTGCTCACAGGCAAGTTGCTGTCGGCCTGGCTGCCGGCGCTGCTGGTGTCGCTGCTGGGCTATGTGCTCTACAGCGTGACGGCCAACCTGGCCGCCTGGCCGTTGATGGGTAGACCACTGTTCCCGAACCTGATCTGGAGCGTGATGGTAGTATGGGTAGCGCCGGCGGCTGCGGCGTTCGGCCTGACCTCGATGATGCTGGTCTCCGTGCGCGCCAAGACCTTTCAAGAGGCCTACCAGACCGGTTCGCTGGTGGTGCTGCCCGTGCTGATCCTGCTGCTGGCGCAGGCAATTGGCGTGATCTATTTCAGTGTCTGGTTGACGCTGTTGCTGGGAGCGGTTTTGTGGATCATCAGCCTTGTGCTTCTGTTTTACGGCAAGAGAACCTTCCAGCGCAGCGAGCTGATAACACGGTTATAGGGTAGGGCGTCAGGTGTGCGCTCCCGACGAACAACGCCGGCGAGCTCCCCCGATGTTGTCGTCCAGTAACTACTCAGCCATAGGTGCCGGGCATTTGGATTCTGGTTTGCACACGTGTCTGCGAAGCCAACCTAGGTTGCATATCGCCTACAAATGCCCGGCACCTGAGCAGTTACGTCGTCCAGATTTCACGCCTGATCTTCTTTTAGGCTGGCTATCTGCGCCCTTGGATTTAGTGGTTTGCGCAACGCTGGATATACTTCCGGCATAGTATCCGCCCTGGTGTTCGGTCGCGACCGGGCGACGGTCAAGACTGGCTTACCGGCGCTTGAATCTGAATCATCGTCACACTGTGAGGAGAGCAAGCCATGAAGACAGTAATCGGTCTGTTCGAGCAGCGGGCGCAAGCGGAGGGCGTAGCCGAGTTTGCCCGTCGCAGTGGGGTGCCTGCCGACAACATCAAAGTGATCGATCGCTCCACCCCTGTGCAACAATGGATCGAGCCTGGGCCGCGCCACATTGCAACGAAAGCTATTCGCAGTTTTGCGGCCCTGGGTACGGCGGTGTTCGGTGTATTTGGTTTGTTCACGGCGGTCGCTGCCGACCGGGTCACCGGCGCCCCCACCTCTGTTGCTGTTCTGCTCTTGGCGGTTTTTGTGCTGATCGGCTTGTTTAGCGGCCTTTTCATGGGGTGGATCAAAGGCCGCTCTGATGCCGATAGCGACATCCAACACTTCCGCGAGCGGTTTCAGCAGGGTGCCGTGATCGTCGCTGCGCAGTCGGACAAGTATGCCAAGACGGTTGCTGCCAAGATGCGCCAGGAGAAGGCGCTGCTGGTGTCCATCGACAAACAGGTGCGGCCGATGGCGCTCATGCCTCTTGTCGGCGAGCTGAGTTCCGCGCCCGCGCACTGATCGACCGGGGGAACAGACCTACTCCTGTTGGCGCCAGCGCGGCCGACCGAGCAGCGCTGGCGCCAACAGCCCTAAGGTTGCCAGGATCATCAAGGGATCGAGCGGGGGCCAACTGAGCTGTGGGTAGGGGGTGTAAGCCAGCGCTGCGCGCCGGCCAAGCGGTGTTGCGAGCAGATATGCGCCGCAAGCCAACGCTGCCGCCAGTGTCATGATCCAATCGTGCGCCAGCCACGGCTGTGGCCGGTAAGTCGTGCGCCGGACCCGGCGTCCTTGCCACCACAGCGCCAGGATCACCAGCAGCGCGCCGGCGACGAGGGTTGCGCTGCTCAGCACGGCGGGTTGATCGAGCAGGCGTACGACCAGTCCGGCGAGGAGCGTTGCCAGTCCGGCCAGCAGAAGCAGGCGCGGCAGCGTGCGCGTGCGCAAACCGGCGGGAGCCGGAGAAGCGGGCGCAAAACCGCGCGCCGTCATCGCTTCCGCCAGTTGCAGGGCGCGCTCCAAACCACCCACCAGCAACGGCATGAACAAAGGCAGCCAGTCGCGCAGTCCCCGCACGCGATGCCCGCGCAGCGTTTGCGCAGCGCGAATCTGCTGAAACTGGGCCAAGGTGCTGGGCACAAAGGCCAAGGACACCGACATCACCACGCCGACCGGGTAGAAAGCGCGCGGGATCAAGCGGATCACTGCCTGGATGGGTAGCGCTAAGTAGAGTACCGTGAACGCGGCGAAAAAGCCGGCCAGTACCAGGCCGTTGAGCGCGCCGTAAATCAGCGCCTCTAGCGTCACCGGCCCGCCGAGCAGCGGTAGCCAGGCAGGCAAGACTAGCAGCACGGTTGCGCCGAAGTGGGCGGTCAGCGCGTTGAACAGCGCCGACATGGTGACGACGATGACGGCAAAGCGCCAGGGGGAAAGCGGCAGCAGCGGCGCGTAGGCTTGTGCGCGCGCCATGCGCAGCGCCAGCCCAATGCAGAAGAGGATGACCCCCAGGTTGATAGGGTTACGCGTGGCGGAAAGGGCCACCAGCGTCGCCGTCAGCCAGGCCAGCCAGGCAACGGGGTGGAAGTTGGCAGCCGTATCCCCGAGACTTGCGAGTTTCCGGGACACGGCGAGGCGCTCTACGCCTTGATCTGTGCTGTCCATGGTCGATAGCTGAACTCAAACCGCTGTTGGAAGCGGCGGAGGGCGCGCAAGGTTGGCGCGCCAAAGGCCAGAACCAGAGTCACGTTGCCGGCGATGGCCATCAGGTCCCACACCAGCGAGGTCGCGAGGTAGAAGAGGGCGTAGCGACGCAGCACGTCGCCCCAGCCCAGGCCGGCCTGGTAATACTGGTTGGCCGGGCCGGCCAGGAACGGCCAAAACCACAGGTTGATGATCACGCCGTAGATCAGCCCCCACAGGCCGGCAAACGCGGCCAACACCAGAACCTCGCGCCGGCTACCAGGCTGTCCGCCGGCCAAACGCACCAACGGTCGGGCCAGCGGCGCGCTCAACCCCATCCAGCCCGCCGTGAACATTTGGCCCGGCAACCAGGGCCCTACGCCCCCGGTGATCACCGCCGAGACCAGCAGGGTTAGGGCGCCCAGCAAGAAGCCAAAGCGTCCCCCATAGACGTAACCGCCGAGCACGATCAGGAAGAAGACCGGCGTGAAGCCGCCGGGGCCAGGGATGGCCACCTCCACAAAGCGCAGCACGGAGTTGATGGCCACCAGGACGCCCAACAGCGCTACGGTCTTGGCGCTCACTGTGTGCTGTTGCACTTCGAACAGAAGCGCCAGGAAGCAGATGCCCACGAGAAGCATCATCAGCAGCGGTGCGTCGGTGGCGCGCGCGTCACCGGTCCCTGCGGCGCTCAGGGCAGTGTTCAAGAAGGGATACAGCAGCGCCACCAAGCCTACGCCAATGCTGAGGCCATAGATCAACGCGCCCGACGCGCCCGGGCTATGACGCTTCTGGTTGTCTCGCCGGTGGAGTGGTTGCCTCGAGCGGGCCATGGGGCGCCGCCAGACTGCGCGCCAAGCGCCGCTGCGCACAAGGCGCACCCCGGCAATGCCCAGGGTCACGGCCAACGCAATCAGCACGGAGAAAAGGGGGTCGGCGCCCCCGCGGGTGACCGCCGCTGGATCAATGGACGACGGCTGGCTGCGGCGGATCTCCGGCGCCGGCGCGCGGCGGTCAGCCACCGTTAAGGCGCTGCTGTTGCTGGCTGCGGGCTGCGCCATGGCGATGGCCAACGCGGTGGGTGTCGCTAGAGGCGCCGCTGTCTCGGTTGAGGGCGCAACAACCGGCAGCGCAGCGGCAACTTCTGGCGCGCCGCGCATCAGATGCGGCAGGAAGAGGCGGTGGCCGGCGAGGTTGGCCGATGGCCCGGCCTCGACGTGGGCTTGTGGCGGCAAGGTTGCAACGGAGGTCGTTGGCACCGTTGCCGGCGTCGGGGCAGGGGGTGTCGCCGGCGGGGGCTGGGTCGGCGCGGCCGTTGGCGTGAGGGTGGGCGTCCAGGTCGCGCTGGCGGTTGGGGTTGTGTCGATCAGCGCTGCCGCAGGATGTGTAGGCGTCCAGGTTGCTGTCGGCGTCCACGTGGCGGTTGGCCAGGGTGTGGGGGTCGGCGGCGGGGTGGGCGTGTCGGTGGGTGGCGGCGGGATCGTCGGGGTGGGCAATGGCGTGGGCGTGGCCGTGGGCGGTGCGCAGATCTCGGCGAAGGTGCGCAGGGCAGGCTGGGCGCCTTGCGCAACCGTGCCTGCGCCCCAGGCCCATCCTTCCACATCGCCGGCACGTACGACATAGCTGCTGGCCCCGCGCGTCGAGTAGACCCATTGGCCGTCAACTAGGTGGTGATAGGCCCAGTAGACGCAGGGAGAGCTCATACACTCGCACCAACAAGGCTGTGCGGGGTAGTTGCAGCCGCGGTTGTCGATGCGACACACCGCACCGCCCATAGGGCTGTATTCGATCAAGACATCGAGGCCGGAGGCGCGCAGCACTTCCTCGCCCGTCGCCTGTCCATCAGGGCCTAGGTCGACGCAGGCAGTGTACACGTTGCCATCGCCGAAGTCGACCACCAGGCCGGCCTTGGCCGGTGCAGCATCCTGGGCGCGGGCCACATCCGGTGCCAGGTCGGCCGTCAGCATTAGAAACACAACAAGCGTCGTGAGCACAAGGCGCGACGCGAGGCGGGGCCACCCCCCTAGTGGGCCGTCTCGACGAAGCCTTTGACGATGTAAGTTTGTGCTCATGACCCGTATCGTTTCTCTCACGTGGGCCGTTGTCCCTTGCGAGCCCTGTATCGCGTTGTCGCTGCTGCTGGACGACAGTCCGGCGGCAGACGTGCCGGGGACTGTCGTCCAGCGAGCGTCGCCGCGCGCTTAACGCTTGAACGCCAGCGGGAAGTGGATCACCCTAGGCTGTTGCAGCGGGAAGGCCTTGCCGCTCAACCCAGGCAGCGCCTGGTAAGTGGCAAAGGGGTCGTTAGCGCCGGAGAAGCCGGGGAAGCCGCCTTGGCTGCTCTGCAGCGCCAGCAACGCCGCGATCGGTGTGTGCACGGTCAAGGCGCTGGCAGAGCCATCGTCGACGTTCGTGCGCCAATCCCAGCCGCGCGGGTTCTCGCTGAAAGCGGCCAGCGCCTGCAGAGCCAGGCCGGTCGAGCCGGCGTCGGTGACGCCCAGAAAGCCGGGGAAGCCGCCGTCGCCCTGCTGCGCAGCGCGCAGAAAGGCCAGTCCGGCGTTCACGGCGGCGTGCGCCCGCGCTGCGTCTGCGGCCGCCAGCGCTTGCAGGGCCAAGGCAGTGCTGTCTACGTCGGCCGCAGCGCTGTTGGCCGCAAAGCCCCAGCCGCCGCCCGTGGCCTGAATGCCCGCCAGATAGTCGACCGCAGCCGCCGGTATGGGCTCGCCCGCTGCTGCCAGCCCGATCATGGCCCAGGCCTGATCCCAGGTGCTGCCACCGCCGAACTGGCCGGTGTCAGCCGAGTAGGTGCCCACCAGGCGCGCGACCAGGTCAACATTGCCAAAGCTGCGCGGGTTGCCGCCCGCTGCTGCTACGCCGGTGATGAGCTTGCCCGCTGCGCTGGCGCCGCGTGCGGAATAGTCGTCGGCTTGGCCGGCGAGATAATCCAGCGGGGTCTGTCCGCCGCTGCTGACGTAGCTCTGCGGCTTGTCGCCAGCCGCTGCGATAGCCAGCACGGCGTCGATGGTTGCGCCGGGGTTGAAGCCGGCGAAGCTACCATCCTCTTGCTGTTGCTCGGCGATCCAGGCTAGCGCGCTCTGCTGTGCGACGGCTACGCCTAGGTAGGGCAAGGGCTTGCCAAGCAACGCCGGAACGGCCTGCTGGGTGGCGAACATGTCCGGTGACGGCCCTTCCTGGTAGACAAAGGCGCCGCTGGGCAGCTGCAGGCTGAGCAAGTAGCTGATCGGAAGAGTGGCACTGATGGCCCAACTGGTGTCCAGGGGGTCCTGGCCCACGGCCAGCAGCCCTTGGATGGCAAAGGCGGTGGAATTGGCGTTGCTGCGCACGCCCCACGGTTGGTCGGGCGATGCCGCGAAGCCGCCGTCGCTGTTGCTGAGTTGCACGTTGCGCAGATAGGTCAGGCCGGCGACTACGGCCGGCGCGTTGGCCGGTTCCCCGGCAGCGGCCAACGCCTGCAACGCAATTGCTGTGCTGTCGACATCGCTGGCGATGCCGGCGGTCCAGCCCCAGCCGCCATCAGGGTTGGCTGCAGCAGCCAGGCGTTGCACGGCGGGGGCGGGAATGGCTGCGCCGGCCGCGCGCAGGCCAAGGATGGCCCACGCCTGATCTTGGTTGGTGACGCCAAACGCGCCGGTGGCCGGGTCAAAGGTGCTGGCAATCCTGGCCGGCAGATCCAGGCCGGCAAAGCTGCGCGGGTCGAAGCCAGCCGCAGCCGCGGCTAGGGCCAACTTGCCGGCAGCCGCCGCGCTGACGTTGGCAAAGGTGGCGCCGTTAAGCTGCAGAAAGTCCACCAACGAGTTGCCTTCCGCGCTGCGCCAGGTGAGAGGGTTGTGGTTGGCTGCGACCACGGCCAGGAGCACATCGACGGTAGCGCCGACGTTGTGGCCAAAGCTGCCGTCGGGCTGCTGCTGTGGGCGCATCCACTGCAAGGCAGCTTCGGCGGCGAGGGTTTGCGCAGATACAGCCGGCGGCTGGCTGCCAAAGCTGCCCCAGGCCCAGCCGTCGACGGCGCCGCTGGCCAGCACAGAGCTGCTGGCGCCCACCATGTAGCTTTGCCAGCCGCCGTCCCAGTAGTGATAGCTCCAGTACTGGTTGGGGTTGCAGAAGCAGTTGGTGGCCGGACAGCCTACGCCCTCGATGGCGCAGATGGCCGAGCCGAAGCTGTAGGTAGCGATCTCCAGGTCAAGGCCGCTGCGTTGCAAAGCCTCCAGACCGGAGATCGTGGGGGTGGTGAACGTGACACGGCGAGTGATGACCTGACCGTTGCCAAGATCAACCACGAGATCGACGTAGTGTGGTTCGTCTTGCGCTGCTGCTGCCGGCACGCCGTTGCCAAGCGGGAACAACGAGCTCGCTGCCAACAAGACGACCACAAGAAGCAAAGTGAGCCCAATCAAGGGTGGTCGCTGGCTGTATCGATGCTGGAACATGGTACGTAAATCCTCAGGTGTTGGTCGTAGGTAACTATTCAGGTGCCGGGCACTTGCGACCGGTTCCCAGCTTGAGCCGGCTCTGCAGACGCCCTGGCCAGCGCAGCCTTAAGTGCCCG
>DAOUBX010000047.1:0-35649 GCA_034432445.1 Anaerolineales bacterium | reverse complement strand
TGCGACCGGTTTACAGCTTGAGCCGGCTCTGCAGACGCCCTGGCCAGCGCAGCCTTAAGTGCCCGGCACCTAGGGCTGAATAGTTGCGATTTCTCACCGCTGCCGCCCAGATCCTAGTTTGGGGCTGGCAGACGAACAGGCTGGCGACATTGGATCGTAACGCCGGGCTCCTTTCTTTGAGCCCGGCGTCTTGTTTGTACAGGCTGGTGCGTGCCGGGACAGTCACCGAACGGCGGGCAGCCGTCAGGCGTTCGCCAGACAGGAGGTTATTGCCGAAACAACCGAGTTGGTGTATCATCTGCGCACATGCACCGGCGTCTGGCGGCTCTGGGGCAGATGCGCTAGGAGCGCCAGATGGACAGGTAGAATTGGGGTAGGAACACAAGAGACCGTGTGGTCTCAAGAAAGGAGGTCAGCAGGACGTGGCGGTCGATAATATTTTTCGTGTTATTGGATTCATCGTCTTCGGAATTATCGGCTGGTATGTAGGAACCGCCATCGCTGGATCGACGTCGCTCGAACCGAGCACGCTACGTTGGACCATCCCGATCATGATCGGTAGTGCCGTGGTTGGAGCCATTGTGGCGCCTTGGATCACCACGCGTCCAGCAAGAAAGATCCGCCGCATCATCGGACAGTTGCCGGTTAAGCAGCTAGTGGCCGGCACGATCGGCCTGGCCGTGGGCCTGGTCATTGCTGCGCTGCTGGTGCTGCCGTTGTCACGGCTGCCGGCGCCCTTCGGCAATATCTTGCCTGCTGTGGGCGCAGTGGTCTTTGGCTATCTGGGCATCACGGTCATGGTGTTGCGCGCCGATGACATCGCTTCCCTGTTCGGCCGGCGCTGGAGCCACGAGCAAGCCGCAGAGGTGGAGTTCGAGGGTCAGGGCAAACCCGTGTTGCTGGACAGCAGCGTGATCATCGATGGCCGGATTGCCGACATCAGCCAGACCGGCTTCATCATGGGCCCGATGTTGATCCCGCGCTTCGTCTTGAACGAGGTGCAATACATCGCCGACTCCTCCGACACCTTGCGCCGCAACCGCGGCCGTCGCGGCCTGGACATGCTCAACAAGCTACAGCGCGAGTCGGCGGTGCCCGTCGTGATCACCGACATGGATGTCAAGAATGTGCGTCAGGTGGACGACAAGCTGGTTCAGTTGGCGAAGAAGCTCAATTGTCCCGTGGTGACGAACGACTTCAACCTCAACCAGGTGGCGCAGCTTCAGGGCGTCAAGGTGTTGAACATCAATGCCTTGGCCAATGCGGTGAAGGTGCTGGTCCTGCCCGGTGAGACGATCCAGGTGCAGGTGATCGACGAGGGCAAGGAACTGGGGCAAGGCGTGGGTTATCTGGATGACGGCACGATGGTCGTCGTAGAACACGGTCAACGCTTCATCGGCCAGCTCATCGAGGTGCAGGTCACCAAGGTTCTGCAAACCAACGCCGGCCGCATGATCTTCGGTCAGCCGATCAACGTGCCTTAGGTACCGTGCAGTTGTCCCCTGGTTCGCCGGAGACTCGCAGTCTCCGGGGAACTGGGGGAGCTGCGGAGTTATGGTTATGAGTTTGCAGGTTTACAACACCCTGACGCGACGTAAAGAACCGTTCGAGACCCTTGAGCCGGGCAAGGTGCGCATGTACGTGTGCGGCCCTACGGTATATGACCACGCGCACGTTGGCCACGCTATGTCGGCCATCGTGTTCGACATCATCCGGCGCTATCTCACCTACAAGGGCTATGAGGTCGTCCACGTCATGAACTACACGGACGTGGACGACAAGATCATCCGGCGCGCCCAGCAGACCGGCGAAGACCCGTTCGCGCTGGCTAACCGCTATGTCGCTGAGTATCAGCGTCAGATGGCCGCTTTGAACGTGCTGCCCCCCACCATCACCCCGCGCGTTTCAGAGAGCATGGACGCTATCATTCGCATGGTACAGCGTCTACAAGAGACCGATTACGCCTATCCGGTCGACGGTGATGTCTACTTTCGCGTGCGCCGCGACGAGGATTACGGCAAGTTGAGCCGCCGCAAGCTCGAAGAAGCCGTCAGCGGCACGCGCGTCGAGGTCGAGGAGGACAAAGAGGATCCCAACGACTTCGCCTTGTGGAAGGCGCAAAAGCCGGGCGAGCCGGCCTGGGACAGCCCGTGGGGGCCAGGTCGGCCTGGTTGGCACATCGAGTGCTCGGCCATGGCCCTCAGCCATCTCGGCGAACAGATCGACATCCACGGCGGCGGCAACGACCTGATCTTCCCTCATCACGAAAACGAGATTGCACAGAGCGAGAGCTACACCGGCAAGCCTTTTGCCCGCTACTGGTTGCACAACGGCATGGTTCAACTCAGCGGCGAGAAGATGTCCAAGAGCCTGGGCAATCTTGTGACCATCGACGAGTTCCTGGCCGAACACGAGGCCGACGTGTTGCGGCTGTTGATCCTGGGCTCGCACTACCGCAAGCCGTTAGCCTTCAGCGATACCGTTGTCGAGGATACCGAGCGTGCGCTGGCGCGACTGCGCGGGGCGCTGCGGCCGGCGCGCGGCGCCCGCGAGTCCGGCCCAGAGGCTGAGGCGGTGCTGGCGGCTGCGCAGGCAGCCCAAGTGGCCTTTGAAGAGGCCATGGACGACGACTTCAACACTGCCGGCGCGCTGGCGGCTCTGTTCGACCTGGTGACCGAGATCAACCGGGCGCGCGAGGCGGGTGTGGGTGGCGCGGCTTTGGCGCAGGCGCAGGATAAGCTGCGCGAGCTGGCGGGTGTGCTGGGGTTGCAGCTGACGGCGGAAACCGCCGGCGCAGCGCAGGCCGCGCCGTTCATCGATTTACTGGTCGAGCTGCGCGGCAAGCTGCGCGCGGCCAAGCAGTGGGCCCTTGCGGATGAGCTGCGCAACCGCTTGCTCGAGCTAGGCGTCGTCGTTGAAGACACGCGCGAGGGCAGCACGTGGCGCTGGCAGCAGTGATCGGTAGCCGGTGATCAGATGATCGACTGTCTGGTGGTGGCTGTTGGCCACTGCCTGATCCAAGAAAGATAGCTTCTGAGTTGCTGATTGAGATCCTTTACGGCCGGCATGCGGTGCACGAGGCGTTGCGCGCCGGCCGCCGTCGCTTTTACACCTTGAACTTGATGGCCGGCGTGCAGGAGACCGGTCTGATCCGGGAGCTGCAACAGCTGGCTGTGCAGGTTGGTTGCCGCGTGGCGCGGGTGGACAAGGATCAGTTCAATCGCCGCTTGCCGGACGTCAACCATCAGGGTGTGGCCCTGGAAGTCGGCGCCTATCCGTATGTCCCGCTTGAGGTGTGTCTGCAGACGGCGCGCCAGCGCCAAGAGCCGCCCTTGCTCTTGATGTTGGATCACTTGGAAGATCCGCAAAACCTAGGCACCCTGCTGCGCACGGCTGAAGCCATGGCGGTGCACGGCGTCATCATCCCTGAACGCCGCGCTGCCGGCATCACACCCGCCGTCTCCAACGCCTCTGCCGGCGCGGTCGAGCATCTGCAGGTCGCCATGGTGACCAACCTAGCGCAGACCTTGGCAACGTTGAAACGACAGGGTTTGTGGAGCGTTGGGCTGGATGACCGGCCGGAGGCCCAGCCCTTGGCAAAGAGCGACCTCAGCGGACCGCTCGTGCTGGTGGTCGGCAGTGAGCACAAGGGGTTGAGCCGCCTGGTGCGCGAAACTTGCGACTGGTTGGTGCGCATCCCCATGCTAGGCCAAGTCGCCTCTCTCAACGCCGCCGTGGCCGGATCAGCCGTGCTGATAGCGGCACGCCAGGCGCGGCCCAAGCGCTGAGCGTGAACGTATCTGATGACTGCCTGGCGCGCTCCGGCGTTTTTGCTCTGGCAGTCACCCCACTTGTAGTCCATGAGGAGGCATCGCAATGACTGTCAAAGTCGATAGTCAGCCGATGGTAGAGATCACGCCGTGGGAAGCTATGCCCGATCCGCGGCGCGTTTTGCAGGTACAGGACCCGGAGCTGTTCGCCGCTATCGAGGCTGAGCGGCGACGCCAGAACGAAGGCATCGAGATGATCGCTTCGGAGAACTACGTCAGTGCGGCGGTGCTGGCGGCCATGGGCTCGGTGCTGACCAACAAGTACGCCGAGGGCTATCCTGGCCGGCGCTATTACGGCGGTTGTGTCTACGTCGATGTGGCCGAGGAATTGGCCATCAATCGGGCAAAACAGCTTTTTGGCGCGGACCACGCCAACGTGCAACCGCACTCCGGCGCGCAGGCCAACGCGGCGGCTTACCTGGCCACCATCGCTCCCGGCGACACAGTCCTGGCTCTCAAGCTGGATCACGGCGGCCACCTGACGCATGGCGCCACCTTCAACTTCAGCGGCAAGTTCTACAACTTCGTCCACTACGGCGTGCATCCGGAGACGGAGCGACTGGATTACGATGCCATTCAGGCGCTGGCCGATGAGCACAAGCCGAAACTGATCGTCACCGGGGCCAGCGCCTACCCACGCTGGTTCGATTTCCCCCGGCTGCGTCAGATTGCCGACTCGGTCGGGGCGCGGCTGATGATGGACATGGCCCACGTGGCAGGGCTGATCGCGGCCAAGTTGCACCCTGATCCTTTCCCCTACTGTGACATCGTCACCACTACGACGCACAAGACCCTGCGCGGGCCGCGCGGCGGCCTCATTTTGACCCACGAGGAGCTGGCCAAGCGCGTCGACAGCGCCGTGTTCCCCGGCATACAGGGCGGGCCGTTGATGCACGTCATTGCGGCCAAGGCCGTGGCCTTCGGCGAAGCGCTGCGTCCTGAGTTCAAAGCCTATGCTCAGCGCGTGCTGGACAACGCCCAGGCGCTCGCCAAGGGGTTGGTAGAGGAAGGGGTGCGGCTGGTGAGCGGCGGCACCGATAACCACCTGGTGCTGGTGGACCTACGACCTGTGGGCGTCAGCGGCAAGGACGCAGAAGTCGCTTTGGACAAGGCCGGCATCCACACCAACAAGAACATGATCCCCTACGACCCGGCCAAGCCGACGGTGAGCAGCGGCATCCGCCTGGGCACGCCGGCGGTGACCACGCGCGGCATGGGCCCGGCCGAGATGCGCCAAATCGCGGCCTGGATCGGTGAGGTCTTGCGGGACGCAGAGAACGAGCGGGTGCAAGCGCGCGTGCGCGCCGCCGTGCAGCGCTTGTGCGCTGACTTTCCCGTGCCCGCGTAGAGACGTCAAGATGAGACGCGTCGGCCCTGCCTCAGACGCCGCGCGCGGGGCGTTGCGCAGCCAACGGCGGCGATGACGTCGACGGAGGTCGCAACACAGCTCCCAAGGCCCGGCGCTTGAGCGGTGGCCGCTGCTATTTGCAATCTGCAGCAAAGCGAGGCGAGATCACATCCGTGGTAGGTATTAACTTGGCAGCAGCACTGCTGCTGGGCTACATACTCGGTTCGATTCCCGTGGGCTATCTGGTCGGTAAGCTATGGGGCGTGGATGTGCGTCAGGCCGGTAGCGGTCGCATGGGAGGCACCAACGTCTGGCGGGCAACCAATAGCCCGTTGGCCGGCGGCATCACCGTCGTTGGCGACGCAATCAAAGGGGTGGTGGCGGTCTGGCTGGCGCGCTCGTTGTTCCCATCGCTAGAGCTGGCCGCGGCGCTGGCGGGCGTGGCTGCTGTGTACGGTCATATCTGGCCGGTCTTTCTGAGCTTTCATGGCGGCGCCGGCGGCACCACGGCAGCGTTGGCCCAGGTGGTGCTCAACCCCTATGTGGGGGTGCCCAGCCTGCTGTTTGGCCTGTTCGTGTTGGGGCTCAGTCGCTACGCCTCATTGGGTACCTTGACCGTGGGCGTGGCCGGGGTCGTCATCAGCGTGCTGCTCTGGCTGGTGCGTCCTGACCTGGTCCAACCGGCGCAGATCTTCTTTGCGGTGGCGGTCACTGCGGCGATGATCATCACGTTGCAACCCAACCTGCGCCGTCTCCGTCGCGGCGATGAGCGGCGGATCACCTTGTGGTAAGCGTGGCTTGCGGCCCGTCGCAGAGACAGAGCCTGGTGATAGCGGAGCAACTTCGAAGCTATGAGAACGCGTCCCAATCGCATCGCCCTAACCTTGCTTGTCATGGCTCTGGTCACGGTTGGCCTTGCGCTGCCCGCGCCCGCGCTCGCCGATGACGTGTCCGTTCCCGGTCCCTATCTAGCCGGCCGCCAGTCGGTGCGCGTCACCCGGCCCGACGGCAGCCAGTTCGACTCGTGGCTCTATTACCCGGCCACCGCCAAGGGCGACAACACACCCTACGATGGCAGCGGCGCGCCCTATCCCGGCGTTTCCTTTGGCCACGGCTTCCTCACCGACCCAAACTACTACCGCAGTACCCTGGAGCACCTGGCCACCTGGGGCTACTTGGTCATGGCGACGCGCTCTGCCCTAGACCTTTTTCCCAGCCATGCCCGCTACGCCGAGGACCTGAGCAGCACCTTGACCTACCTGGAGCAGCAGAACACCAACCCCGGCTCCTGGTTGTTCGGCCAGGTGGACACCGCCCAGGGCTTCGGGCTCTCCGGCCATTCGATGGGCGGCGGCGCCAGCATTCTGGCGGCGGCTAATGACCCGCGCGTGGCAGCGCTGGCCAACCTGGCCGCCGCTGAGACCAACCCTTCCGCCACTGCGGCCATGGCTAACGTGCGCGCCCCTGCGCGCTTGATCGCCGGCAGCGCGGACAGCATCGTCCCCTACACCACCACCCAGGCCATGTATGCCAACGGTGCGCCGCCCCGCCAGTTTGCGCTGATCAACGGCGGCTGGCATTGCGGCTTTCTCGACGCCTACCTGCTTGGCTGCGACTCTGGCCCCATGTCCCGCAGCCAGCAGCTCCAACTCACGCGCCAACTGCTGACCGAGTTCTTCAACCTTTACCTGAAGGATCAGCAGCCGCTGTGGCGTCAGGTGTGGGGGCCGGAGCGCAACGGCCTGTCCCAAGTCGCCTTGCAGAGCGACGCAGGCGTGGGGCTGGCGCCGGCCAGCGCTGCCGGCGTGGCGCTGATGGGCAGCGTTGTCACCTATACCCTGACCTTGAGCAACGATGGCCCGCTGACCACCTCTCTCACGCCCTTGGCCGAGGACAACACATGGGCTGTTACGTTCATGCCGGCGCAGACCGCGCCCCTGTCGCCGGGTCAAGCTACCACGATCGTCGCCCAGGTGCAAGCACCTCCGGCGCCTGACCCCGCAACCGACAGTGCATTGGTCAGCGCACGGCGCGATGTGGACGGCAGCACGCGCGACTATGCCACGCTCACCTCCGAGGCTATTCCCTTCCAGGCCACCGCCACGGCTACGCCGTCTGGTCTGGAGATCGGCTGGAGCACCGGCAGCGCTGCGTGCCAATACGACGTGCACCGGGCTGAGGCGCCGTACTTTGCGCCAACGCCATCCACCCGGCTGGCCACGGTTGGTCAACCGCCCTACACGGATGATCAATCGGGCCTGGGTAACCCACTGCTGCACCACTTCTATCTCGTGCAGGCGCGCTGCGGCGCATCCACCGTGGACACCAACCGTGTGGGAGAGTTCGACTTTACGCTTACGCCGGGCGAGAGTTGATCAGCCAGCCATGGGCGCTACGCCGAGCTCAGAGTGCGCCGAGTCTGCCATGGGCAATTCCCGGCCGATGAGCGCTCCTTTCGCCGTGATTCAGGCTGACGGGGAATGGCTATGCTACGCGCGGCCAGTGCGGGTGCTGAGCGCTCTCGAGCCGGCGCAGGTGCTGGCAGTGGTGCGGGAGGCCGAGGAAGCGGTCGAGACCCACGGCCTGCACGCGGTCGGCTTCATCAGCTACGAGGCCGCTCCAGGCTTCGATCCGGCCCTGCGTGTTCGCCGCGGCAGTCCTACACCTCTCGTTTGGTTCGGCCTCTTCGCTTCCCCTCTTGGTAGTAACGACTTCAGTCGTTGTTCCGGGGCGGCTGAAGCCGCTACTACGAAGTTCGAGCTGGGTGCGTGGCGGGCGGGGATGGGGGAGGATCAACATGCTGCGGCTGTTGCCCAGATCAAGGCGCACATCGCCCATGGCAACACCTACCAGGTCAATTTCACCTTTCCGCTGACCGCAACGTTCCGGGGCGACCCGTGGGCCCTGTTCAGCCGGCTAGTTCAAGCTCAGCGCAGCGCCTACGCCGCCTACGTGGACACCGGTCGCTTCGCCATCTGTTCAGCTTCGCCGGAGCTCTTTTTCCACCTGGCGGACGGCGTGCTCACGTCGCGCCCCATGAAAGGCACGGCGCCGCGCGGCCGCACCCTGGCCGAGGACGAGGCTCAGGCCGCGTGGCTGCGGGCGTCAGAGAAGAACCGCGCCGAAAACGTGATGATCGTGGACATGATCCGCAACGACATGGGACGGGTGGCCGAATGGGGCAGCGTGGCCGCGCTCAGCCTGTTCGACGTCGAGCGCTATCCAACCCTGTGGCAGATGACTTCCACGGTCACCGCGCGTACCCGCGGCTCAGGCGTCGAGATCTTGCAGGCGCTGTTCCCTTGCGCTTCCATCACCGGCGCGCCCAAAGTGCGTACCATGCAGATCATCGCCGATCTGGAGCCCAGCCCACGCGGCGTGTACACAGGAGCGATCGGCTTCATGGCGCCAGGCGGCCGCGCTCAGTTCAACGTTGCCATCCGCACCGTGGTGGTGGATCGTCAGGTCGGCCAAGCCGTCTACGGCGTGGGCAGCGGCATCGTGTGGGATTCGGACGCGAACCAGGAGTATGCGGAGTGCCTGCTCAAGGCGCGCGTGCTTGCGGCGCAGCCGGCCGACTTCGCGCTGCTCGAAACCCTGCGTTGGACCCCTGAGGAGGGCTACTTTCTGCTCGATCGGCATTTGCAGCGCCTGCACGACTCGGCGATCTACTTCAGCATCCCGGTCGATCTGGCGCGGGCGCGCCAGGCGCTGACCGAGAGCGTGGCCACCGCGGAGCAACCGCTGCGCGTGCGTTTGCTGGTTGACCAAAGCGGTCGCTGTCGCGTCGAGACCGCGCCCTTGCCTGCACCCAGCGCGCAGCCGGTGCGCTTGGGCCTGGCGCGCACGCCTGTGAACAGCCGTGACATCTTTCTCCACCACAAGACCACCCGGCGCGAGGTGTACGAAGCTGCGCAGCGCAGCCGGCCTGACTGCGACGACGTGCTCCTGTGGAACGAGCGCGGGGAGCTCACGGAGAGCTGCCTTGCCAACGTCGCGCTCGAGTTGAACGGTCAACTGGCGACGCCGCCGCTGGGTTGCGGTCTGCTGGCCGGCACGCTGCGCGGCTGGCTGCTGGATCAAGGGCACTTGATCGAGCGCGTGGTCACCCTGGCCGACCTGGACCGCTGCAATGCCATTTACGTGCTGAACTCCCTTCGCGGCTGGCGCAAGGCAGACTTGGTGGCGTAACCGCTTGTGTAACTACTCAGCCATAGGTGCCAGGCATGTAACTATTCAGGTGCCGGGCACTTGCGACCGGTTTACAGCTTGAGCCGGCTCTGCAGAGGCCCTGGCCAGCGCAGCCTTAAGTGCCCGGCACCCAGGGGTGAATAGTTGCCCGGGCATTTGGATTCTAACCTGAAAATCGCTCGGGCCGGTCTCCGACCGTGCCCGCCGCGCTTTCATTGACGGTTATGCGCCCAGCGCATGGGCATCTGGTTTGCAAACGTGTCTGCGAAGCCAACCTAGGTCGCAAATCGCCTACAAATGCCCGGCACCTGAGCAGTTAAGTTTTGCGAACATGCGACAGGCTAAAGCAGTTGTCTGTTGCGCTACATGCGCGACCTCAACCTGTTTGATCTCAGCAATGGCTTGGGCAACCAAGGGCGTGTACACCGGTTCATTGCGCCGGCCGCGATACGGATGCGGCGTCAGGAAAGGTGCGTCCGTTTCTAGCATCAGGCGCTCCAAGGGTAGTTGGGCCAGCAGCGCATGCAGTTGGCGAGCGTTGCGAAAGGTGACCGGTCCACCGAACGACAGCACCATATTCCAGCCAAACGCTTCTTCCGCCATGGCAAGGTCGCCTGAATACGCATGCAGCACGCCAAGGATAGCATCACTTCCGCGTTCCTTCTGTGCGCCAGGCACCCATTTGCGCAATGCATCACGCAGATCAGTGTGCGCATCACGGCAATGGATCACCACAGGCAGGTCTAGCTCGACGGCCAGCGCCAGCTGCGCTGCGAAGGCGACCTGCTGTTGCTCGTGCGGCACACGCTCCCAGTAGTAGTCGAGGCCAATTTCGCCGATCGCGACCACCTTGGGGTGAGCGGCTAACTGGCGCAGCTCGGCCAAGGTGGCGTCGCTGAAGTCCGCCGAGTCGTTGGGATGCACGCCTACTTGGGCGTACACGCCGTCGTAGCGCTCTGCCAACGCAATCGCCCGCCGGCTGGTCGCCAGGTCGATCGCCGGATTGATGATAATCGCCACGCCGGCTTCGACGGCGCGCTGCACCACCTCGTCGCGATCGACGTCGAACTGATGAAAGTCGAGGTGGCAGTGGGTATCGATGAGCATGGTGGTGTGCAGCGAAAAAGCGGGAAAACGGAGGAAAGAAAGCCAAGCAGGGAAATGGCCCCTCTCCCTTTCTTTTCCGCTTTGGCATCCTTTTCCTCTTTTCCCGTCCTACTCCTTCAACCCGGCGAGCGCCAGCCCTGCATCCAGGTTCGCCTGCACTTGCTCTGGCCGTGTCGTCTCGGTGTAAACCCGGATAATAGGCTCGGTACCGCTGAAGCGGATCAGGAGAAAGCCGCCATCAGACAGGTTGAATTTGTAGCCGTCCATGCCGTTGAAGTTGACGACCCTCAGGCCGGCAATCTCGTCGGGATGGGCGGAGTCGAGCAGCGCCTTGGCCAGGGGACGTTTTTCTGGCGGAAAGCGGGTGTCGACACGGTGGTAATAGTACCGGCTGCCTACTTCCTGGAAAAGCATCTCAACGAGCTCGCTGGGCTTTTTGCCCGTCTTGACCATGAAATCGAGGAAGTAGAGGCCGGCAAGGATGCCATCGCGCTCCGGCACGTGGCCGCCGAAGGCGTAGCCGCCGCTCTCTTCGCCGCCGATCATGGCGTTGGTCTCCAGCATCTTGGGCGCCACAAACTTAAAGCCCACCCCCACCTCGTGCACATCCACACCATAGCGCTGGCCCAGCTTGTCGAGCATCGAAGTGGTGGAAAGAGCTTTGACGATGGGCGCGCGCAGCTCGCGCACCTTGAGCAGATACAGCGCCATCAAGCCATAGGCCCGCAGTTGATCGATGAACTCACCGTTCTCATCGACCAAGCCGATGCGATCGGCGTCGCCGTCGTTGATGATGCCTACGTCGGCGCGGGCCTCGCGCACGGCAGCGAGACAAGCGTCCACGTTGGGCCGGATCGGCTCCGGTCGCTGCATGTCGGGAAAGATTGGATTGCGGCCGGCATGGATAGGAATGACGCGCGTGGCGCCGCCGGCCAGCAGCTCATCGAACCAGCCGGCGCCGTTGCCCCACATGGCATCGTAGACCACCGTGAGCCCGGCCTGCTGGATGGGTTCCAGGTCGACCAGCTCACGCATGCGTGCTAGATAGGCAGGCTTGGGATCAAAGCGGCGAAACAGACCAACGGCCTCGGCCTGCGCCAGCGGAATGCGCCGCACCGCCGTCGCTGAAGCTGGAATGCCGGCCTCTATCTGCTGCAAACCGGCCGGGTCGATGGCGCCGCCTTGCGCAGTGCGCACCTTGAAGCCGTTGTCGGCGGGCGGGTTGTGGCTGGCCGTGATGTTCACCGCACCCAATGCTCGGCGGTGCACCACCTGATAGGAGATGGCCGGGGTGGGGGTGGGACCGTCGCAGAAGTGCACCGGAATGCCATGACCGGCCAGCACCTCGGCCACGGCCAGGGCAAAGTCCTCGCCCAAGAAGCGCTTGTCATGGCCGACAACAACCCCGCGCCCCACTTCCTCGGGTTTCACGGTGTCCAGAATGTAAGCTGCAAAGCCCTGGGCGCAGCGGCGCACGGCGTCGAAGGTGTAGTCCTCGGCGATCTTGCCGCGCCAGCCATCGGTGCCGAAACGGATATCGGTCATGGATAAAAGTCCTTGTCTGCTGGGGAGTGGGGGATACTCATTCGTGATACGTGATGCGTAACCTCTGGTCGGCGAGCAGGGTGTCTGGCCGTCGCCGATAACTGCTTACCGATCACCGGACACGCTCGTCACCACCGCCTGTAGAATGGCGCGCGCCTCGCGGTGCAGCACATCCAGCGAGTGCCCGGCGCCCTGGATCATCACGCGCACGACCGGCTCAGTGCCGGAGTAGCGCACATTGATCAGGGTATCGGGGCCGAGAGACTCGCAGGTGCGCTCGATCTGCTTTTGCACGGCTGGCAGATCCTCCAGCGGTGGTTTGGCCGGCACCGTCGCCTTCTCTAACACTTGAGGCACCTTGGTCAAGACGCTGCTTGCCAGCTCGGAGAAAGGTCGTGGCCGTTGGCGCAGCAGCAGTTGGCTCATGCGCAGCGCTGTGTACAGCCCGTCGCCGGTGGTCAGAGCGTGCTCAAACAGGATGATGTGGCCAGACTGCTCACCGCCCAGGGCGTAGCCGCTCTCGCGCATGCGCTGCGACACCCACTTATCGCCCACCTGGGTTCGCTCCAGCCGCACGCCGATCTGCCGCAGGGAGAGGTCGAGCCCTAGGTTGGCCATGTGGGTGGTGACGACGGTGTCGCCTGGCAGCCCGCCGTTCGCCCGCAGGTCGCGCGCCAGGATGGACAGGATGTAGTCGCCGTCGCGCTCCACGCCGGTCTCGTCCAGGAACTTGCAGCGGTCGGCGTCGCCGTCGAAGACGAAGCCAATGTCGGCCATGGCGGCCAGCACGGCCTGGCCAGCGCGCTGTGGGCCATCGCCTTCGGTGCCACAGTGGACGTTGATGTTGACGCCGTTGGGCCAGACGTTGAGCGCCACCACTTCGGCGCCCAGGCGACGAAACACCTCCGGCGCCACAGCCGAAGCCGCGCCGTTGGCGCAATCCAGCACCACGCGCAGGCCGCTCAGCGCGCCCTCGCCGCCAAAGGCCGCGATCAGGTGATTGATGTAGGTCTGGCCCAGGTTAGGTGTAAGGCGCACAGTGCCGGGCAGGCCGTTGGTGTGCCACTCTTGGCCGTCGCCCAGGGCGAGTTGTTCAATTTGCAGCTCCAGCTCGTCGCTGGCCTTGAAGCCGTGGCCCTCGAAAACCTTGATGCCGTTGTCCCAATAGGGATTGTGCGAGGCGGAGACTACCACGCCGAAAGTGGCGCCCATGCGGGCAGTGAGAAAGGACACTCCGGGCGTGGTGAACTGGTCGAGCAGCATCACGTCCACGCCCTGGGCCATGAGGCCGGCCAGCAGCGCGCTTTCCAGCATGTGACCGGAGCGCCGAGTGTCGCGGCCCACGAGAACTACCGGGTGCATGCTGCGCTGGTGTGCCAGGTGACCGATGGCCCGGCCCAGGCGCAGCGTGAACTCAGGGGTTAGCGGCCACTCGCCGGCTTTCGCGCGAATACCGTCGGTGCCGAAGAGTCTGGGGTGCGTTGTCATCATGGTGAACAGAGAGGTGCTCCAGTTTGTGGGAAACTCGATGTCTCCGGAAAACAAAAGCGCTCAGCAGCTATCAGCCATAGCTGCCGGGCACTTAGACCTGCGCGTGTCATGGGACCCGCAGAGTCGCTTCAGGCCGTGATTCGGTTGCCGGTGCCCGGCACCTGCGCCATAGCGCTTAGGCATACGTAGTGTGCGGGACGTGCGCATTGCGTTGCAACGCTTCCAGGTCAGCATCCACCATCAGGCGCACTAGCTGGCGAAAGTTGACCGAAGGCTCCCAACCCAGCTTGGCGCCGGCCTTGCTGGCATCGCCTACCAGCAGGTCCACCTCAGCCGGCCGCATGAAGCGCGGGTCTTGCACCACATACTGGCGCCAATCGAGGTCAACGTAGCCGAAAGCTTCCTCGCAAAACTCCTGTACAGAGTGGGTTTCGCCGGTGGCGATGACGTAGTCATCCGGCTCCGGCTGCTGCAGCATCAGCCACATGGCACGCACATAGTCGGGCGCATAGCCCCAGTCGCGCCGCGCGTCCAGGTTGCCCAGCCGCAGCTCGTGATCCAAGCCCAGCTTGATGCGCGCCACAGCGTTGGTAATCTTGTGTGTCACAAACTCGAGGCCGCGTCGAGGACTCTCGTGGTTGAACAGGATGCCTGAACACGCAAATAGATCGTAACTCTCGCGATAGTTGACGGTGATCCAGTGGCCGTAGACCTTGGCTACGCCGTACGGAGAACGCGGGTAGAAGGGGGTCCTCTCGTTCTGGGGCACAGCCTGGACCTTGCCGAACATCTCGCTGCTGCTGGCCTGGTAGAAGCGGATCATCGGGTTGACCAAACGAATGGCGTCGAGCAGGCGAGTGACGCCCAGGGCCGTGAACTCGCCGGTCAGCACCGGCTGTTGCCACGAGGTAGGCACGAAGCTCTGCGCTGCCAGGTTGTAAACCTCGTCCGGCTGATACTCCTCCAAAATGTTGATCAGGGAGACTTGGTCCAAGAGATCGCCCTGCACCAGAGTGACCTGATCTTGAAAATGGCGAATGCGGTCGAAGTTGACAGTGCTGGACCGTCGCACCATGCCATAGACCGTGTAACCCTGCGCTAGCAAAAACTCGGCCAGATAAGAACCATCCTGGCCGGTGATACCGGTGATCAATGCCTTGGGCATACTTGTTTCCTCCTGCAGCCAGCCTTACCTTCTGGCCTGGAGCTCGGCCGGCGTGGGGTCGGTGGCGCCGGTGCGCACCTGCTCGCGCCAGTAGTTCAGAACGTCGTGCAGGCTCTGCTCGAACGAAATCTGCGGTTGCCAACCCGTGTGGGCGTGGATGCGCGTGCAGTCGGCGACCATGCACGGGACATCCACTGGCCGTGCGCGGGTGCGGTCGGGCACGACCTCAACTTCTACAGAGGCAGCAGCGAGCAGGGTGTCCAACATCTCAGCCACCGTGTGCGCCTGGCCCATGCCGAGATTGTAGACCTCGCCAGGCCGGCCTTGGGTGAGAGCGAGGGTGTAGCCCCGGACGATGTCGCGCACGTCGCTAAAATCGCGTGCCACGTCCAGCGCGCCAACGTGGATTTGGGGTGGGCGCAGTCCGGCCTCGATCTCGGCGATCTGCGAAGCGAAATCGGGCGCCACAAAGCCGCGGCGCTGCCTGGGCCCGATGTGGTTGAAAGGCCGCACACGGACCGTCTCAACGCGGTTGCTGAGCCAGTATTGCAGCCCTAAGAAATCCTGAGCGATCTTGCTCACAGCGTAAGGCGATGTGGGCCGCAGCGGCGTCTCCTCGGCGATGGGCAGATCGTCGGGCGAGATCGCGCCGTATTCTTCGCTGGAGCCGACTACCAACACCCGACAAGCCAACCCTAGCTGCGCCACGGCCTCCAGCACGTTCAGTTGGGCGCGGATGTTGTTCTCCAGCGTAAACCACGGATCATGATGGGAGAGGGACGGGATGGGCTGGGCCGCCAGATGGAAGATGTAATCCGGCTGCGTCTCCTCCACAATGAAACGCACCACCTCGAGCCGGGAAAGCTCTGCCGGGTAAAGCGCCAGTTGCTCACGCAGGTGGGCGATGTTGTCCAGCCGACCATACACTGTACCGGCGACCTGCCAGTCCGTATGGGCGAGCAAAAACTCGGCAAGATGGCTGCCAACGAAACCGGAGATGCCTGTGATGAGTGCTTGCATGGGTGATGTGTCCTGCTTCCTGCTTGCCCGGCATTATACCGCAGAGCCAAAGCCCGGCCAACCCCCACGAGTCGTGCGTAACACGTAATGCGTAACCCAAAGCAGCCAGGATCGATCTACTTGCGTTACGCATTACGCAGTACGCAGTGTTCACCGTATGGCGCAAGAAGCGCTCAGTCCAGCCCCGCTTCGTGGCGCAGGATCTTCGCTTTGTCGGTGCGCTCCCAAGGCGCGTCGATGTCGGTGCGGCCAAAGTGGCCGTAGGCGGCGGTGGGACGATAGATGGGCCGACGCAGGTTCAGGTCGCGGATGATGGCGGCCGGCCGCAGGTCGAAGTGTTCCTTGATCAGCTCGATGATGCGCTCGTCGGAGATGCGGCCGGTGCCGAAGGTCTCCACGCTGATGGAGAGCGGCCGCGCAACGCCGATGGCGTAGCTGATCTGCAGTTCCAGACGGTCTGCCAGGCCGGCGGCCACGCAGTTTTTGGCGATGTAGCGAGCCATGTAGGCGCCGGAGCGATCGACCTTTGTCGGATCCTTGCCGCTGAACGCGCCGCCACCGTGTCGCGCCATGCCGCCGTAGGTATCGACGATGATCTTGCGACCGGTCAGGCCGGCGTCGCCCATGGGGCCGCCGATGACAAAGCGACCGGTCGGGTTGACGTAGATCTTCGTATCCTCGTCCAGCAGGCCATTAGGCACCACGTATTTGATCACCCGCTCGTAGATGTCGGCCCTGATCTTGTGCTGCTCGACGTCGGGCGAGTGTTGGGTGGAGATGACGATGGTGTCGACGCGCTTGGGCTTGCCATGCGCATATTCCACCGTCACCTGGCTCTTGCCGTCGGGGCGCAGATAGGGCAGGGTGCCGTCCTTGCGCACATGCGCCAACCGCTTGCACAAACCATGGGCCAGGGCAATCGGCATGGGCATCAGCTCCGGCGTCTCGTTGCAGGCGAAACCAACCATCATGCCCTGGTCGCCGGCGCCGATGGCCTCGATCTGCTCGTCGGTCATCTCACCGGTCTTATGCTCCAGCGCCTCGTCGACGCCTAGAGCGATGTCAGCCGATTGCTCCTTGAGCGAAACGATCACACCGCAGGTGTCGGCGTCGAAGCCGTACTTGCCACGCGTATAGCCGATGTCGGTCACAACCTGCCGCACCAAAGCGCCGATATCCACATAGGTGCTGGTGGTGATCTCGCCCATTACCAACACCAGGCCGGTGGTGACGGCGGCCTCGCAGGCCACGCGCGCGTCGGGGTCGTCGGCCAAGATCGCATCTAGCACCGCATCACTGATCTGGTCGCACATCTTGTCGGGATGACCCTCGGTCACCGACTCAGACGTGTAGAACAGCTGCGACGACGTCATAAAAGTTGTGCTCATGGGGGTATGTTCTCCTTCGATTATTGGGAGTCGTGTGCGGGAAAGGAGAACGTAATGCGTGATGCGTAACAGGGGGAGCTTGTGCGCTCGTGCTTCAGTGGTGTGAGATCTGTAGGACTCTGCCCAACAGTCCACCAGGCACAGTCTCTAATTGCCCGCTACGCATGACGCATTACGTGTCACGCCTTACGCCTCATGTCCCTTCCGTCCACGACGCCAGATAAGCTTCTTGTTCAGGGGTCAACACATCGATCTCGATGCCCATGGCCTTGAGCTTGAGGCGAGCGATCTCCTGGTCGAGGTGTTCCGGCACCGGGAAGACATTGTTGGAGAGCTCGTGCGCGTGTTGGCGCAGATAGCGCAGGCTCATGGCCTGGTTGGCGAAGCTCATGTCCATGACGGCTGCCGGGTGCCCCTCGGCTGCGGCCAGGTTGATCAACCGACCCTCGCCGGCCAGGTATAGGCGACGGCCGTCGTTCAGGACGTACTCATCGAGTTGATGGCGCACCCGCCGCCACTCTTTGCTCATGCCCTCCAGGGCAGGAATGTTGATTTCGACGTTGAAGTGGCCGGAATTTGCCAGGATAGCACCGTCCTTCATCACGGCAAAGTGCGGCGCGTCTAGCACGTGGATGTCGCCGGTGGCCGAGCAAAAGATGTCGCCGATCTTGGCCGCTTCGACCATCGGCATGACGCGAAAGCCGTCCATGACGGCCTCTAAGGCCTTCAACGGGTCGACTTCGGTGACGACGACGTTGGCGCCCAGGCCGTTGGCGCGCATGGCAATGCCGCGGCTGCACCAGCCATAGCCGGCGACCACGAAGGTCTTGCCCGCCAGCAAGATGTTGGTGGCGCGAATGATGCCGTCGACGGTGCTCTGGCCGGTGCCGTAGCGATTGTCGAACAGGTGCTTGGTCATGGCGTCGTTGACAGCAATGACCGGGTACTTCAGCGCGCCATCCTTGGCCATGGCCTTCAGCCGGATCACACCCGTAGTGGTCTCTTCGGTGCCGCCGATCACGTTGTCCAGCAGCTCAGCGCGCTCGCTGTGCAGCGTGGCCAGAAGGTCGCAGCCGTCGTCCATGGTCACATGCGGCCTGTGGTCTAGTGCCGCATGGATGTGCTTGTAATAGGTATCGTTGTCCTCGCCCTTGATGGCGAAGACGGGCATCTCATGATAAGCCACCAGTGCGGCGGCCACGTCGTCCTGAGTGCTCAGAGGGTTGCTGGCGGTCAACACCACGTCGGCGCCGCCGGCCTGCAACACGCGCATCAGGTTGCCGGTCTCGGCCGTCACGTGCAGGCAAGCGCTGACGCGCAGGCCGTCCAGGGGGCGATCTTGGGCGAAGCGTTCTTCCAGCAGGTTGAGCACCGGCATCTCGCGCGCCGCCCACTGCATGCGAAACCGGCCTTGCTCAGCCAGCTTGATGTCTTTGATGTCGTAGTTCACGGAGTTGTACCTCGATCTGTAAAGTGAATTGCCGGATACACCGGGATGGAGGAGCCACGCTTTACTCGTTACGCATTGCACCGCTTCCTTCTACAAACGGCCCGTGCACGCAGTAGCCTAGCTCTTGGTACATGTGGATTGCAGCGGTGTTGGCTTGATCCACGTTGAGGACTACCAGCAAGCCTTGGGACAACAGCTCTGCCGTTACGGCGGCAGTGACCAGCCGGCCATAGCCCCGGTTGCGGTGGGCAGGATGGGTGTAGATGTTACCCACTGCGGCCACGCCCATCGCACAAGCCACCAGGTGCGTACCGGCCACCGCTATTAGCTCCCTGCCTCCTCTTGCGGTCGAGGCAGACCCAGTCTCCAGACCATAGAATACGCCATCCCGCAGCTGTGTTGCGCTGAAAGCGTCTGGCACAAATGGCCCGCCCTGGGCATACAGAGCCCGAAGCGCCGGCAGGTCACGTCGACTCAGCCGTCGCAAGTATACCTCCCTCCCCCCCTCTCCGGTGGAGAGAGGGCCGAGGTGAGGGCTAAGGCTTCCTGTCGCCGCGCAAAAACTTTGCGCCGTGACCACCATCCGCAGCATCGGCCGCACGCGGTCACCGGCGAAGTCGTAGCGCGCCTGAAAAATCGGCAAATGCTCAACCAGGGCGCTCATGTAGACCTCAGCCGGCAGCGCTGTCTGCTCAAAAATCGCCCGCACGGCCGCCGGCTCGCCCAGGGTCAACAGCACAGGCGGCCGCAGACCGGTGTAGAGCAGCGCCAAGGCCCGCGTCTCACCGCTGACCCGCGCCAGGCGCCAGGTGCACGCCGGAAACAGCGCCGGCTCCAGGTCGCCCAGCGCGTATGCTGCATAGACCGGATCGCGGCGCAGAAAGGCGACGATCTCATCTTTGTCGGTTGTTAAGAGCACATCGCAAGCCATCGGCAGCAGGGCGTAGATCTTCTACGCGTTTCACTCCGCTCGCGCCAGCAAATCGTCCAACTCCGGCGCGTCGCCGAAGTTTTGACGGTAGCGCGCCACGAACTCAGGGAGTGTGTAGCGATGGCTCATCGTGCCGTGGTTCTCGATCACGTAGACGGCCGCCAGGCTGGCCAGCCGGCAGGTAATCTCCCACGAATAGCCGCGCGCCAAGCCGGTCAGCAGGCCGGCGCGGTAGGCATCACCCACGCCCGTAGGCTCGGCGAGGCGTTCAGCTCTGGCAGCAGGCACCTCGAGCTGGAACTGACGATTGATCACGCGAGAACCGCGCGACCCGCAGGTGACCACGATCGTATCCACCAGCTCCAACATGCCGGCCTCGTCCAGCCCGCTCTTAGCCTTGGCCATCTCCAGCTCGTATTCGTTCACCGTCAGCACGCGCGCACCGGTCATCGACTCGACAAGCTCGTCGCCGGTCATGCGTGCCAGTTGTTGACTGGGGTCATAAACGAACGGAATGCCCATCTGGCGACATTCCTCGGCATAACGACGCATCGCCAGCGGATCGTTGGGCGAGATGATCACCAGGTCAAGGGGGACGCCATCCAACCGATGCAGCGATAGCTCCTTAGCCCGCGCCATAGCCCCGGTGTGAAAACTGGCGATCTGGTTGTGGTCGAGGTCGGTGAGCACGGTAAAAGTCGCGGTGAACTCGTCCTCGAAAACCCCCATCGGCGACGTGTCCACACCCTGTTCCTCCAGCCACTGACGAAACTCGGCGAAGTCGCGGCCGGCCGCAGCCAGCAGCTTGGGCCGGTTGCCCAGCAGCGCCAGGCTGTAGGCGATGTTCGGCCCGCAGCCGCCGCGAAAGCTTTGCTTGCTGTCCACCAGAAAGCTGACGCTAATCTTATCCAGATGGTTGGGCAGGATATGCTCCCGGAAATGACCCGGGAACGTCATCAGATAGTCAAACGCAACGGAGCCGGTGACGACAATGCTCATTTCAGGTGGTTCTCACGGCAAACAAGTACACGAGGAGATGGCTTTCACCTCAGAACTTGCCTGCTTGCTTCAACTCTCTTCCGCGCCAGCGCGCAGTAGTCCTCAGACACGTCATAGCCCACGTAGCGCCGCCCTGTCTGCACTGCGGCGACTGCAGTGGCTCCCGCGCCCATAAACGGATCTAGGACAACATCGCCGGGGCTGGTGTAAAGCAAGATCAGACGACGAGGCAGCTCAACCGGGAACGGAGCCGGGTGATCGACGCTGGACTCGGTGGTCATGGGCCAGATGCCCTCGCCCGGCTCGGTGAGGTACTGCCAAGCGGCGCGGGCCATGGACTCGGCGATCCAATCGTCGTCCTTACCCCGCCGCCGGGCGTCCTTGAGTTTGCCGGCCAGCTTGTGCTGCAGCTCGACCAGGCTGCGGCCGGCCAGCTGTGCAGCGTCGGCCGACGCCACATCCTCACCGCCTCCTGACGACCGCCCACCGTCAGCCGCTAACCGGTCACCGGTCACGGCTGACCGTTCACCGACCTCTTCCGGCCGCCAAATGCTGCGCGTCCAGTTGACGAACTGGCCGCCGCTGACGCCGGTGCGCCGACCATCGCTGCGCTTGAGACTCTCTTTCGAGAAGACCATGATGTACTCGTGCACATCGCGCAGCACAGGATCCGAGGCGCTGGCAAAGCTGCCCCAGGCCGTGCTCACGCCCACGGAGGCCGCCTTGTCCCAGATGATCTCGCCGCGCATCAGCCAATGCAGACCTTCCTCGCGGCCCATGCGCAGCAACTCGGTCGTAATCAGCGCGTTCAGCGGCAAGTAGGGCTTGCGATCGGTGTTGGCCACGTTGATGCACAGCCGGCCGCCTGGCGTCAACACGCGGTAGCACTCGCGCCACACCTCGTTCAGGAATGCCAGATACTCGTGCAACGGCAAGTTGTCGCTGTGATTGGCATAGGACTTGCCGACGTTGTAAGGCGGCGATGTGACCACCAACTGCACGCAGCTGTCGGGCAACTCCACCATGCGCCGCGCATCGCCGCAGTAAATGATGTCGCAGACTAGTTGGGTTGCGGGAGTGCGATCTGGCATAACAATACTTGCGCGTCAGGCGCGCAGTCGCGCTTCCGCCGCCTCTTTTGCTCGCCACAAGCTCTGCGTGAACGGCGGATAGCAGATGCCTTCTTCGGTGATGATCCCGGTCAGGTAGCGATGGGGCGTCACATCGAACGCCGGGTTGTAGACGCGCACGTCGTCAGGTGCGATCTGCACGCCATCGATCACGGCCACTTCCTCCCACGAGCGCTCCTCGATCGGAATATGGTCGCCGGTGGGCAGATTCAAGTCCACGGTCGAGGTGGGCACGACAGAATAGCAGGGGATGCCGTTCTCCTTGGCCAGCACAGCCAGCTTGTAGGTGCCGATCTTGTTGGCTACATCGCCGTTGGCCGCCACGCGGTCGGCGCCGAAGAGGACCACGTCCACTTTGCCGGCGCGCATCAGATAACCGGCGGCGTTGTCTGCGATCAGGGTCATGGGAATGCCATCCTGCATCAGCTCCCAGGCGGTCAGCCGCGCGCCCTGCAGCCGTGGACGGGTTTCGTCTACCCACACATGGACCGGGTTGCCCTGCTCCCACGCCGCGCGCACCACGCCCAGCGCCGTGCCGTAGTCCACGGTGGCGAGGGAGCCGGTGTTACAATGATGCAGGATATTGGCACCGTGAGGGATGACCGTTGCGCCGTGCGCGCCCATGCGCCGGTTGATCGCCACGTCCTCGTCGGCCAAGCGCTCGGCCTCGGCCAAAAGCGCCGAACGGATGTCGTCGGGATTGGGCAGGACGAGATGGTGAGCCAAGTTCAACAGGCGAGCGGTGGCCCAGCTCAGGTTGACGGCCGTAGGCCGCGCCGCGTCCAGCGTTGCCTTAGCAGCCTGCAAGTCGATCAAAAGGCTGTCACGGTCGCGAGCCGGGCTCTGTCTCGCCGCGAGAGCCAGGCCATAGGCGCCGGCCGCGCCGATGGCGGGCGCGCCGCGCACCACCATGTCGGTGATCGCCTGAGCAACCGCTCGGTAGTCCGTGTAGCTGACGATTTCGTAACGCAGCGGCAGCACTCGCTGGTCGATCATTCTCAACTGGCCATCTTCCCACCACAAGGTGCGCATACTGTCCTGCCTCTGTCATAAGCAAAAAAAACACGCCCCGAGGAGCGCGCCTGAAACCACTCACCGACGCCTCTCATCTCTCAGGTCAGCGGAGGTCACCGCCTGCCGGACTTGGCACCTTGGATTGGCATGTTGGGGATTGGTATCTGGTAAACTGGTGGTTTTACGTTTTGAGCCAATTTACCACTCTACCAGTTTCCCAACTACCTGCTCCTGGTTGCCGGGGGGTCAACGGGCCGGTCCCTCGCCCCCTCTGGATAAGAGAGCTTAACCTATACGATTACGAACGGGGCAAACTGTAACACAAAGCAGGGGATTTGTCAAAAGGCCGCCACGTGAAGGGTAACCCGCTGGGCAGACGATGCGGCAAGGCGTGCGCCGGAGATGCTCAGGCTGAGGCGCGCTGGACACCGGCGGGGGAGTGCGGCCGGTCAACGCGTCGATCGCCGATCTCTATTTCTTCGGTTGTTGCGCCGGACGCGGGGTCTTGTGCAGGCCAACAACGCGGTGCAGTGGCACCACGAACATCAGGCCGGTATTCGGTTGACTGAGATCGCCCACCACAGTTTCGGCAGCCTCGATCAGCTTCTGCGCTTGTTCTTCGCTGTCGACCACCGAGAAGAGGGTGCGATGGTGGCGTTCTTCGCCTTGGAAGAAGCGCTGCAGGCTGGGCAGCAGGGGCAAGTCGTCGCGCATGGCGGCCCGGCGCACGCGACCGATACCGCTGCTTTCCAGCATGGTCACGCCACCTACACCGAGGGCCTCCCAGGCATCCAGCAGCGGATGGCACAAGTCGGTGTTGTCCAAAACCAGCACCACAAGGAAAGACATTGAGGGCCTCCTGAGATTACACGGATTTGTCGGGCACGCGCTACGGCTGTGGCGCCGGGGACTGTGCAGTGCCCTGGCGGGCGAACAGGCTGCGCAGAGTAGGGGGGGTGAGCAAGGTCGTGGCGATTACTACGCCGACCACGCCGGCGAAGATGTCGGCGCGGATATAGCCTTCGGTGATGCCGAGCGTGGCTACGATCAGCCCTACCTCGCCACGCGATATCATGCCTGCACCCAGTTGCAAGGACTCCAGCTTGCTGAAGCCGGCCAGGCGCGCGCCCAACCCAGCGCCGAGCAGCTTGCTGATCACGGCGACGACGATTAGCGTCAGCGCCAGCCAAAAACTGCTGCCGATCAGCTCACGGATATTGGCCGACAGACCGACGTTGATGAAGAAGATGGGAACGAACAGACCGTAGGCCAGGGCCGCCATGCCCGCCTCGATGCGATCGCGCAGGGGGCTGCGCGCCAGAAACAGGCCGGCTAGAAACGCGCCTGTGATGGCAGCCATGCCGCCGATCACTTCGGCAGCCCAGGCGTAGAGCAACAGCAACACGATGGTCGTAGCCACCAGGCCTTGGCTGATTGGCAGTTGGTCGATCTTGCGGGCAATGAGGGGCAAAAGCAGGAGACCGATGACACTGGCGCCAACTAGGTAGCCCACCATGCGCAGGGCCACGATGCCGACGCTGGCCAGGCCGGCGGCGGACTGGCCGAAGAGGGCGGTCATCACCGACAGCAGCAGCACGACCAACACGTCATCGAAGACCGCCGCGCCGAGCAGACCAACGCCCACGCGGGTGCGCAACACACCCAACTCCATCAGTGTCTGCGCAGAGATGCTGACACTGGTAGCGGCCAGGATCAGGCCCACGAACAGCGCCGACTGCGCCGGCATTTGAAAGAGAAGGCCGGCCCCAAACCCCATGACCACAGGCAAGACCACGCCGAGCGTGCCAGCCAGGGCGGCTACCCGCCCCGACCTGGCCAGTTCGGACACATGCAGCTCCAGCCCGGCCAAGAACATGAGCAACAGGACGCCCAGCTCGGCGATCTCGGCCACCACTTCCCCCAGGTGTGGGTCGGTAAAGGGTACCCAATGGATCACGTCAAACAGCGTGGGCCCTAAGAGGACGCCTACGATGATCTCGCCCAGAACCGAGGGCTGTCCAAGGCGCAAGCTGATGTAACCGCCGGCCTTGGCCAAAGCGATGAAGATCGCCAAGATGAGGGCTAACTGGAGGAAATTGGACACGATGGCAACTCTCCTGCGCAGGCGCTGCGTTGCTACGCAGGTCGACGCGCCTGGGTGCTAACCACTTTCACAACAGCAAGTACACCGGCCAACAACGCGTAGAGCAGCCCTGCCAGGATCAGCGTGAATTTGCCAACGGCGCAGCCGCGCGCCAGCGCCGGCCAGCCAGAGCTCTCCGATCCCAGCAGGACACGCAGCAGCGCGTAGTTCTCAACAGCATCCAAGGCGGCGGCAAACCACAGCCCCCACGCCAACCACAGGCCCACCACAGCCAATGAGCGCCGGCTGCGCCAAGGTCCACTTGCGGCAACCACACAGGCCAACGCAATCGTGGTCGAGTACAAGGGCATAAACAGGTAGTCCAGCCCCAGGCCAAAGGCGGCCAGCAATTGCGCTTGCTGATCCCATGAGGCAACGATGGCCTGAGCAGCCTCTAGCGTCCCTGCCAGCTCGAACGACACAATGCCCGAAGGCGCCACCGCGGTTTGCAATGGGCGGTCGAGGATGCGAAACGCGCCCAACATGACCAGGGTCAGCGCCGACAAGATCAACAGCAGACGCTTTTGCGCTGATGAGGTGAAACGCTGCAATGGATGCGCCATAGCGAGTGTGCTAAGCGGCTGCCGGCTGCGGTTGTCGGCGCGCGGTTTGGAAGCCGCTGTAGACGGCCAGCAGCAACACGATGAGCGTGGCAACCCAGGCTGCGACCGCCACCACCGGTGTGGCAGCGTGCTTGACGCCGATGCCCGCGAAAGACCACGTCAACACCAGCAGATAGGCCACATCGTGGCGGGTCAACGCCATCAACACGGCCACGACCAGCGCCACGGCTAGCATGATCACCAGCCACGTCTCGTCGCTGAGGCCAAAACCGTTCCAGTTCAGGTAGCTCAGCAGCGCAGTGACGTTGGCGATGGTGGCCACGGTGATCCAGCCCAGATAGATGCTAAAAGGAAGATCGACGAACCAGCGTTCGGCTCGCGACGGCCGGCTGCGACCGATGTCCAGGCGCAGATAGATGCCATCAACGTCACCAACAGGACGAGCATGGCCAGCAACGTCAGAGGGAATTGCAGGTAGTGCCAAAGGAAGATCCAGGCGATGTTGGCCACGGAACCGATGAGGAACAACCCGCCTATGCTGCGCAGCCGGGCATTCTCGCGCTGAGACGGCAGCGCCTGGAAAACTGCATAGGCCAGCAGACCCAGGTAGATCAAACCCCAAATGGCGAAGACGTAGCCGGCCGGCACGAAGTAGACCGGGAACGAGTCGGAGATCTGGCCTGTTTGCAGGCCGTTGAGGGGTAAAGCGTTGGCCAGGCCGTTGATAACAATGGTTGCCACCACAGCCAGGACGATCAGAATTTGCCGAACGATGTCTTTGTTCATAACGAGGCTCCCGTTCTGCGACGCCGCAGCGGCGTCGCACCTGCCTTCAGGTGTTACTTCCCAGGTGCCGGGCACTGGCGCCCGACCCGCAAACGGCGCCGCTTGGCGGACGCCACGGCACACATCAATGCAAGTGTGCCGTCCTTGTCATCATACCCGGCTTGACAGTCGGCGTCAAGCTAACCCGGCGCGGCTAAGCGCTCTCCCGCGCCTGGGCATAGGCCGCCAGCGTGCGCTCGCGAGCGAAGGCATGGTCGATGAGCGGCGCCGGGTAGTCGTGGCCGATCACGCAACCGATCCGCCGCTGCTCGGCAGCGGGCAAGGTCCAAGGGGCATGAATGTACGCTTGGGGAACATTGGCCAGCTCTGGCACCCAGCGGCGCACGTAGTCGCCTTCAGGGTCGAACTTCTGTCCCTGCGCCACGGGGTTGAAGATGCGGAAGTAAGGCGCAGCATCGGTGCCCACGCCAGCAGTCCACTGCCAGCCGCCGTTGTTGGCCGCCGGATCGCCGTCGATCAGGTGCTGCATGAAGAACCGCTCACCCCAGCGCCAGTCGATGAGCAGGTCCTTGACCAGGAAGGAGGCCACGATCATGCGCGTGCGATTGTGCATCCAGCCGCTCTGCACCAGTTGGCGCATGGCTGCATCGACGATGGGGTAGCCGGTGCGTCCTTCGCACCAAGCAGCAAATTCGTCCTCGTCGTTGATCCAGGGAATGCGATCGTACTGGTGCTGAAAGCTGCTGCTGCGCACGTGGGGGAAATGATAGAGGATGGACACGTAAAACTCGCGCCAGATCAGCTCATTGAGCCACGTGTCTGCGCCATAGCAGGCGTCGGAGGTGCGCGCCGCCTGCCGCGCCGCGCGCGCGGCGACCACAGCCTGTCGCGCCGAAAGCATGCCGAAGCGGATGTAAGGCGACAGCCGAGAGGTGCCCTCCAGGTCAGGGCGGTTGCGCTCGTCACGGTAGCGGGTAATGGGCGCGGCGGCGCCTTGGGTGAAGGCAGCCAGGCGGTGCTGCGCCTCGGCCTCGCCGGCCGGAAAAGGCACGGTGGCCGGCAGCGCCGGCTGCGCCGGGATGGGCAGGCTGGCCAGGTTGCCGGGAGTGGCAATGTGTTCCGGAGCCGGGAGCACGTCGACCGAAGTCGGCAGCGGCAATGACAGCCAGCGCTTGCTAAAAGGGGTGAACACAGTGTAGGGACTGCCGTCGTCTTTGACCACGGTGCTCGGCCGCTGTGCAGTCAGACCGCATGTGAGCTTCAGCGGCAGTTGTGCTTTGACCCGCTCGTCGCGGCGTCGGGCAAAGGGGGTGACGTCGGCCTCGGCAAAAACAGTATCAGCCTGGCTTTCAGCTAGCAGCGCGGCCAGCGCGGCGGCGGGGTCGCCCTGCCGCACGATGAGCCGGCTGCCGCGCTGGCGCAGATCAGCGTCGAGCTGGCGCAAGCCGTCGAACAGGAAGGCCAGACGTTTCTCGCCGCTGTAGGACGAGGCCAACAGCGCGGGATCGAGCACAAAAACGGGGATGACCTGGTCGGCTGCTGCCGATGCTGCGGCGAGGGCCTGATTGTCGCTCAGTCGCAGGTCGCGGCGGATCCACCAGATGGCTGTGGTCATGATCACTCCTCTCTACGGCTTGCGTAGCCAGTGCACCAACCAGAGCGCCAGCCAACTGCACAAGGTGCCTTCGATGACGTGCACCTGTCCAATGGCCGGCAGGGGCGAGCCAAGCAGCGTGGCCAACAGCTGACCGGCGCCAAAGCCCAGCAAGGCGGCGAGCACAGCGATCAACCAGCCGCGCCAGCCACCGCCGCGCCAAACAAACCACAACGTCGCCCACAACAGCGCCAGCAACGTGGATAACACAAAGGCAGGAGTCAGAATGCTCAACAACGCCGCCATCGTGCATGCTCCTACATCACTACGCCCCCGTTGACCATCAACACCTGGCCCGTCAAGAAGGTGGCTGCAGGGGAAGCCAGAAACACGGCGGCAGCAGCAACGTCCTCCGGCGTGCCCCAACGTTGCAAGGGCGTCTGCCGACGCAGGCGCTCGTAGAGCTCGCGGTTGACGGTCTCGCCCCATGCGGTCTCGATCCAGCCAGGCGCGATCACGTTGACGCGCACGCTGGGGGCCAGGCCGCGCGCCATGGCTTTGCTGAAGCCGATCACGCCAGCTTTGGCAGCGGCAAAAAGCTGGCCGCTCTCCGTGCCCACGCCGCCGGTCAAGGCTTGGTCCCAGCCGATGTTGATGATCTGGCCGCCACCCTGGGCTGCCATTCGTTGCCCCACAAGGTGTGAGCAGAGCACAGTCGCACGCAAGTCGACGTCAAGCAACTGCTGCAGGCGCTCGGCAAAAGGCAGGTGTAGAGCGCCGCCGGTGAGCACATCCGCGCCGGCGTTGTTCACCCACAGGTCAACGCGGTCGCCTAGTGCGGCCCACGCCTCGTCGACCAAGCGCGCGATCTGCGCCGGATCAGCCAAGTCGGCCAAGATGACCGGCGCAACGCGGCCTAGGCTGCGTATGGCGACGGCGACCTCGTCGGCGGCCTCGCCGCGCCGACCATGGATCACTACGTTTGCGCCTTCACGAGCCAGGGCCAGGGCGATGGCCCGACCGATGCCGCTAGTGCTGCCGGTGATGACAGCGGTGAGGCGGGGAAGTTGCATGGAGAAAGGATACCACATCATGGTTGTTAATTCGTTGTGTCTCCCCTGCGCACGATGGCGTCTGCCATTTTCGCCACCCGCGCCATGGCCTGCACGTCGTGCACGCGCACGATGTCGGCTCCACGGGCAATGGCAATGGCAACCGCAGCGGCCGTGCCTTCGACCCGCTGATCGGGCGGCAGATCGAGGGTGTAGCCGATGAAGGACTTGCGGCTGGGGCCGGCGAGGATGGGATAGCCGAGGCTCCGCAACTCGCCTAAGCGATCCAAAAGCTCTAAGTTCTGCGCCACGGTCTTGCCAAAGCCGATGCCGGGGTCGAGGATGATGTGGCTATCGGGAACGCCGGCGCGGCGCGCCAGATCGATGCTGATTTGGAGCTCCACCTTGACGTCCTCCAACAAGTCGCCGTAGTCTGCGCCGAGGTACATGCCGCCTAGCGCCGGGTCGATGTGCACGTGGTCACGACGGCTGCGGTTGTGCATGAGGATGGCCGCTGCGCCGGCTTGGGCGGTCACCTGAGCAATGGCCGGGTCAAGCCGGAACCCCCACACGTCGTTGACAATGCTGGCGCCCGCATGCAGGGCAGCCTCGGCTACCACCGCCTTTGAGGTGTCGATAGAGATCGGTATATCGACAACGGCGCTTAACCCCTCGATCACGGGGACGACGCGTCGCAGTTCCTCATCAGCGTCCACCGGCTGTGCGCCGGGCCGCGTGCTTTCGCCGCCTATGTCGAGGATATGCGCGCCCTCTGCGGCAAAGCGTCGCCCCTGCGCAACTGCAGCTTCTACCCAGGTTGCGGGCGCGTCGGCTGGTTTGTCCAGGGCCATTAGCCCATCACCGGAGAAGCTGTCAGGGGTCACGTTGAGAATGCCCATCACGTATGTCTGTGCGCCCCAGATGAAGGTGCGCTGGCGAAGCGTCAGTGGAACCATAGCTGTGGATGCCCTGTGTCGCTGTACAACGTACTGGCCAGAGTATAGCCGCGTCACCGCAGATTGCCAACTCCTTTGCTCCGGCGCTCGATCAAGGTGCGGCTGTAGACACCCCAAGCGCCGGGGGGGAAGCGCAGCGCGTTACGGGCATGCACCCGCAATGCCAAACGCACTATTGGCTTGGCGTTTCCTGACAATGGTATTACAATGTTAATGCTTGGTTAACGCTTGTTAATGCCCCCGCATCTTTGTTTCTGCCGTTACCCGTCGCCTGTGTAGTTGGCGGGTAGCCTAGAAATGCCACCTGTCCTATGCACCGCAGGTCAAGGCGCCTAACCCTGGCAACTCTGGTTCTTGCGCTGGCAGTTGCGACAGTGTCTGCCTGTGGCAGCCCGTCTAACCGGCCAAACAGCGCCGGGGCCAGCGCAGCAAACGCCAGTCCAGGTCAAGCCATCCAGAACAAAGGGTCCGATACGATGGTCAATCTGGCACTAGGCTGGGCTGAGGCTTACCGCCAGCTGCGGCCGGATGTGTCGATCGCGGTCACAGGCGGCGGCTCGGGCACCGGCATCGCTGCCATGATCAACGGCACGGTCGACATCGCCAACGCCTCGCGCGAGATGAAGCCCAGCGAAATCGCTGCGGCGCAAGCCAACGGCATTGATCCGGTGGAGCATCTGGTAGCGATCGACGCGTTGGCGGTGATTGTCAACCCGGCCAACCCGGTTGATCGGTTGACCATCGATCAAATAGCCGACATCTTCACGGGTCGGATCACCAATTGGCGCAACGTGGGCGGCAACGATGCGCCGATTGTGCTGGTCTCACGCGAGACCAATTCTGGTACCCACGTCTACTTTTTGGAAGAGGTTGTGCGCAAAGGGGACCCTGAGAACACCGACATCTTTGCTCCCCAGACGCTGCTCATGCCCTCCTCGGTGGGCATCACCAGCGAAATCCAGCGCAACCCCAACGCTATCGGCTACGACGGGTTGGGCTACCTGACCCCACACGAGAAGGTGATCGCCGTGGCCAAGGACGCGCAGTCGCCCTACGTCCTACCCTCTGTGCAAAGCGGCGCCGATGGCAGCTATCCCATTGCGCGCGGCCTCTACATGTACACGGCCGGACCACCCACAGGCGCCGTAGCCGATTACATTGTGTGGATCAAGGGGCCCAGTGGCCAGGAGATCGTCAAAAACCTCGGCTTCGTGCCGCTTCCCGCAGAGTGAGGACACTATGCCAGACGTTGCCACCTCACCCGCCAGCCCAAGCCGGCGCCGCTGGGGTGAGGTCGTGATCGAGACCATCATCCTCATCGCCGGCGTTTCCACCATCATCTTGGTGGCGTTCATCTTTGCGTTTCTGCTGCGCGAGGGCCTGCCCACTTTTCTCGACATTCCCCTACGCCAGCTCTTCGGCCGTCGTTGGTATCCCATCGAGGGGCTCTTCGGGCTATTGCCGCTGCTGGTCGGCACGCTGCTGGTCACGGTAGGCGCCGTGATCATTGCGATCCCGCTCGGTCTGACGGCTGCCATCTACCTGGGCGAAATTGCGCCGCTCTGGCTGCGCGAGATCCTCAAGCCCCTTATCGAGGTCCTGTCCGGCATCCCTTCTATCGTGCTCGGTTTCTTGGGATGGGTGGCGTTAGCCCCTCTTATCCAGAACCTGGGTGCATCCACAGGGCTGACAGCCTTTACCGGCTCGCTGCTGTTAGCCTACATGGCTCTGCCGACGATCATCAGCATCTCAGAAGACGCTCTGTATGCAGTGCCCAAGGAATACCGCGATGGCGCGCTGGCTATCGGCGCCACGCAATGGCAGACCATCTGGCGGGTCGTGTTGCCGGCGGCGCGCTCTGGCCTGGTAATCGCTGTGATGCTGGGCATGGGCCGCGTGATCGGCGAGACCATGGCTGTGCTGATGGTCACCGGCAACGCAGCTAACATCCCGCCCTTTGGCCCTGGTATGCTGTTCAACCCTGTGCGCACCATGACGGCCACGATTGCGGCCGAGATGGGAGAGGTCGCACAAGGCAGCCTGCACTACAGCGTGTTGTTTGGCATCGGTATCATCCTGTTCCTGATCACCTTCCTTGTCAACACCTTGGCCAGTCGGCTGGTAGGCGGCCTGTCGACGCGCCGCAAAGGGAGCCAGCTATGAGCCGGCAACAAACCCAGAAGCTGGCGGTGGCCGTCATCACCGGTGTCGCCGTGTTAGTGTTCATACCGGTCATCCTGGTCATCTTCTACCTCGTGTGGAACGGCATCGGCGCGTTGAGCTGGGAATTTCTGACCCAGCCCCCGCGCAACGGCATGACGGAAGGCGGCATCATGCCGGCCATCCTCGGCACTGTGATCCTGACCATGGGCACGGCCATCGTATCGATGCCCATCTCCATTGCTGCGGCCATTTACCTGGCCGAATACGCCAGCGACAATCGACTGACACGCCTGATTCGCATGGCAATTGTCAACTTGGCAGGCATTCCCAGTATTGTCTATGGCTTGTTTGGACTGGGCGCCTTCGTGTTGGCTGCCCAGTTTGGCACGTCCATCCTTGCCGGCGCGCTGACACTCGGTATCATGACCATGCCGGTCGTGATCAGCACGGCCGAGGAAGCCATTACTGCCGTGCCGCAGCAGTTCCGGGTTGTGAGTTTAAGTCTGGGCGCCAGCAAGTGGCAGACGATTCGTCACCAGGTGTTACCTCATGCCCTACCTGGCATCATCACCGGCTTGATCTTGGGCCTGAGTCGCGCCGCTGGCGAGACCGCGCCGATCCTCTTCACCGTAGCGGCTTTCTACCTGCCCCAGCTGCCCCGCTCGCTCTTCGACCAGACCATGGCCCTGCCTTATCACCTGTACGTCATCTCGACGCAAGTGCCGGGCATGCCGTTGAAAGTTCAATACGGCACCGCTCTGGTATTGCTGCTGCTCACATTGTCGCTGACGCTGGCCGCTACTGCTGTGCGCACAAGCATGCGCCGTCGCCGCGACTGGTGACGGCGTCGATCCCTGCCTATGCCACCTAAGCTTTCCTTGCGAAACGTCTTCTTCACCTACGCCGACGAAACCGAGGCGTTGCGCAACGTGTCGCTGGACATCCAGCCGCACGAAGTGTTCGTGCTCTTTGGGCCGGCGCGCAGCGGCAAGTCAACGCTGCTGCGCTTGCTGAACCGGCTCTCTGACCTGACCGTGAGCGCCCGCTTTCAGGGCACGATCCTGTTCAACGGCCAGGATATTTTCGACCGCTCGACGAACTTGTTCGACCTGCGACGACGCGTCAGCATGGTGTTTGCCATTCCCACGCCGCTGCCCGGCAGCATTCGCGATAACCTCACCTACGGCCTGCGCATGGCAGGCATTCGTGATGTAGGCGTGCTAGAAGGGCGTGTTGAGCGCTCGCTGCAGCTGGCGGGGCTGTGGGACGAGGTGAAGGATCGGCTGGACAGCTCGGCCATGGCTCTTTCCGGTGGACAGAAACAACGCCTGTGCCTGGCGCGCAGCCTGGCGCTGGAGCCCGAAGTCATCCTTCTCGACAACCCCACCTCTGGCCTTGATCCCCTTTCCACCGCGGTGGTCGAAGAAACGTTGCGCACCCTGAAGAAGCGCTACACGATCGTGATGGTGCCGCACAGCGTGCAACAGGCGGCACGCGTGGCCGATCGGGCCGGCTTCCTGTTGAACGGTGAATTGGTCGAGATCGGCAGCGCCGGCAAGCTGTTTGTCAGTCCCCGTGACCAACGCACGGAGGATTACATTACAGGTCGGTTTGGCTAGCGACTCGGCGCTGTGGTTGGTGCCGGCAATCGGTGATCGGCGCACCGCAGGCAACTGCTACGGCCCAGACCCGAACCCGCATCACCCCCCGATCTACCGGCCATTCATCTACCAGTCTCCATCCTCATCATGCAGAACAAGATCGAAGTCAGCAACTTCAACTTCTATTACGGCGATTTCCAGGCGTTGAGCGACCTGAACATCCCCATGCGCGAAAAACAAATCACAGCCTTGATCGGCCCATCTGGGTGCGGCAAGTCAACCTTCCTGCGCTGCTTGAACCGCATGAACGACACCATTCCCGGCACTCGGGCCGAAGGGCAGGTATTGCTGGACGGCAAGAATATCTACGACCCGGACGTAGACGTGGTGGAGCTGCGCCACCGCGTCGGCATGGTCTTTCAGCGCCCCAACCCTTTTCCACAAAGCATCTACGACAACGTTGCCTTTGGCCCGCGTGTCCTGGGCCTGGCCAAGGGCTATAGCTTGGACCAGCTAGTGCAAGCTAGTCTGGAGAACGTGGCGCTGTGGGACGAGGTACGTCATCGATTGAAGGAGCCGGCCCTTGATCTGAACCCCGGCCAACAGCAACGGTTGTGCATTGCGCGCACGATTGCGGTCAAGCCGGAAGTCATCTTGATGGACGAGCCCTGCTCAGCACTAGACCCTGTGGCCACCTTGCGCATCGAGGACTTGATGCGTCATCTGGCCCACGACTATACTAACGTCATTGTCACCCACAACATGCAACAGGCGGCGCGAGCCTCCGATTGGACCGGCTTCTTTTGGCTGGGTCGACTGGTGGAATTCGGCCCCACGCAAACCTTGTTCAGCGCTCCCCAAGAGGAGCTAACCGAAGCTTACATCACCGGACGCCGCGGCTAAAGGAGGCTCACATGATCATCCGTCAACGCTTCGAAAGACAACTCAACGAGCTGCGCGAAAATGTTCTGAAGATGGGCAGCATGGTCGAAGAGGAATTGCATCTGGCCATGGCCGCCCTAGATGACCTCGACACAACCCAGGCGAAGGAGGTCTTCAGCGCTGATGACGCCGTCAACGCCCTGCGCTTCGAGATTGAGGAGAAGTGCTTTGCCTTGATCGTCACGCAGCAACCTGCAGCGCGCGATCTGCGCGCCATCGTCACCGTCATGAACATGATCGTTGACCTAGAGCGCATGGGCGACCAGGCTAAGGGCATTGCCAAAGTCGTGCCGCACATGGTGCAATCACGCGATATCCCGCGACCGGCCGAGCTCAAGCAGATGGGTGAGCTGGTGGCAAGGATGCTCAACCAGACCATGACCGCCTACGCGCATGACAACGCTGATCTGGCTTTGCAAGTGGCCAAACAGGATGATCTCGTCGATGGGCTCTACGGCAAGGTTTTCTCGCAGATCATGACCCACATGGCCGAACAGCGTAGCCCCGACAAAATCGAAGCCACCTATGAAGTGCTGCGCGCCGCCAGGGAGCTCGAACGCTTCGGCGACCTGGCCACCAACATCGCCGAGCGCGTGGTCTACATGGTCACCGGTCGTTTCGAGGAGATCAACGTCGACCACAACGCCTTGAGGAAGAACTAAGAGGCTGTTCAGTTTACCTTGACAATCGTCGCCCGCTGTGCTATAGTCGGGCACGCTGCTTAACAACTGCATCGATTGGCCGTCAGTGGTGCCCTTGGCCCGGATGCCAGGGCTAAACCAACGGTTTAGGCGAAGCCGGTGAAAGTCCGGCGCTGTCGCGCAACTGTAACTCGGTGTAAACCGAGAAGCCAGGACGACCGCCACTGCACGTCCGCCAGCAACCTTCGACGGAAAGGAGGGCGGAAAATTGCCGTAAGCACCCAATGCACGCCTGACCAACTCCAGGCGGGCTTCAGGTCAATGACAATCTCGCCCGACGGATAGCCGTTGGGCGTTTTTTATTGCCCAACAGGCGCCTCGGGCTCCGTTTTGGCTGCGCGGTTTCTGGCCACTGCGTAGCACGCAGCTTCCGGGCTTGCGACAGCACATTCAGGCCCCCGGGCAGACACGTCCCGGCCGCCTATCTTCAGCGCCTTTTCAACTACGACCGCAACTATTCAGCCCTAGGTGCCGGGCACTTAAGGCTGCGCTGGCCAGGGCGTCTGCAGAGCCGGCTCAAGCTGGGAACCGGTCGCAAG